>JBHEOB010000162.1:0-507 GCA_046261775.1 Guyparkeria sp. | reverse complement strand
CGCGCTGACCGGCCTCCCGAACCGGCGGCTCTTCCGCGAGCGTCTGCAGCACGAACTCGATCGCGCGCGCCGCAGCGGCGCCGCGGTGGCGCTGCTGCTCTTCGACCTCGACCGCTTCAAGGACGTCAACGACTCGCTCGGCCACGACCAGGGCGACGCCCTGCTCGTCGAGGTCGCGAAGCGGATGGTCGGGCGCGTCCGCTCCACCGACGTCGTGGCGCGCATGGGCGGCGACGAGGTGGCGTACGTGTCGGCCAGCGTGGGCGTCACGCTGGTCCCGAGCGACGGCGACAGCATCGAGGCGCTCCTCAAGAACGCCGACCAGGCGCTGTACGCCGCGAAGGACGCCGGCCGCGGCCGGTGGAGCTACTTCGCCCCGGAGATGCAGGCGGCCGCGCTCGAGAAGCGCGCGCTGGTGCGCGATCTGCGTGCGGCGCTCGAGGCCCGCACGCTCGAGTTGGCCTTCCAACCGATCGTCGACCTGCGCACGGGCGCCGTGGTCAAGGT
>JBHEOB010000161.1:0-522 GCA_046261775.1 Guyparkeria sp. | reverse complement strand
ATGCTGATCAAGCACGAAACGGCACTCGAGCGGCTGGCGCAGGTCGACACGGTGGTGTTCGACAAGACCGGCACGCTGACCGCCGGCACACCCCGCCTGACCAATCTCGACGCCCTGCCTCGCGAGGCGGTGGAATGCGCGCTGGCCCTCGCGCAAGGCTCGTCGCATCCGCTGGCCCGCGCGATCACGAATGCCGCGACCGAGGCGGGGTTTGCACCCGCACGAATTAGCGACGTGAGCGAAGTGCCCGGTTACGGCACCAGGGGCGGTGGCGGGGTTGGCCACGCCGCTGATCGCAGCCTTGGCCATGTCGCTCAGTTCGGTTACGGTCTCGCTGAATTCCCTGCGATTGAGGTAAGCGATGAACATCCTCACCTATCTGATCCCGATTTCGCTGACCCTCGGGGGTCTCGGTCTCGCGGCCTTCATCTATACGGTGAAATCGAACCAGTATGACGACCCCGAAGGTGATGCGCGCCGCATCCTGTCTGATGACTGGGACGATCACCCCAAACCCTGACC
>JBHEOB010000160.1:0-529 GCA_046261775.1 Guyparkeria sp. | reverse complement strand
TCTTTGGTTTTACCGGCGGCCTGCATGGCATTGAGCGCGGCCTGTTCAGCCAGGTCGACAGTAAACTCGTCATCGGCCGCGATGTGACGCTCTTCTATGCCGGTACGCTCACGAATCCACTCATCGGTGGTGTCGACGAATTTTTCTATATCTTTATTAGTGAGAATTTTTTTCGGTAGAAAGCTACCTGTACCTGCAATTCTTGCGTAACTCAAAGCGTTTTCTCCAGCAAAGATTCCATTCTCGCGCGTATATGTTGGGGGATGCTGGCGCCGTTGTAGGCGCGCGGATCGATGCGGTTACGAAAAGCTTTGAGTACCGGCATGGCGATCATCGCGGCCAGTTTGCTGTAAATATTGCGGGTGAACTCCTGTTTCATGAAGTGGCTGATCATCTTGGCCACGCCCTCAGAGGTCTTCAGCGAAACATTACCCACGAAACCATCACAGACAACGACATCAACATTGCCGTTGTAGATATCATCGCCTTCGATGAACCCGATGTAGTTGATCGGCGCATCGACCAGCAG
>JBHEOB010000159.1:0-540 GCA_046261775.1 Guyparkeria sp. | reverse complement strand
TCCATGTATTTCTCGGCCAGCCGCATCCGGCGTTCGCCGTTCATCGAGGTGAGGTTCATCTCGCCCTGCTGCGCGCTCGGCAGCACGACATGCGCCTGCTTGCCCATTTCGTGCTGGATGATGTCCACATCCACCGCGAACAGACCGCCCTGCTCGATCGCGCCCACGATGGCCTCGACCAGCTCCTCGCCCGTCCTCTTTCGGCTGAGCGATCCACTCGGCCGCTTTGCGGATGTCCTCGGCGGGCACGCCGGTGATCTCCGACGCCTCCTCGAGCGACATGCGGTTGGCATCCGCCGCATCCTCGAAGCTCGACAGATGTCCCGGTCGGCCATCCGCCGCGCCGCGCGCCGGAAAGAGCGGCGGGCGATCCTCGGCGTCGCGCAGGGTGCTGGCCTCGATGAATCCCTGATCGTGCCAGCCCTGTTCGACGATATGCGTGAAGATCGCGTTGGCCAGTGCCAGATCGGTCCCCGATTTGGGCGCCAGATGCAGCACGTTGTCCGGCCCGGCGGCCTGTTGCGCGGCATTGACCGAGAC
>JBHEOB010000158.1:0-558 GCA_046261775.1 Guyparkeria sp. | reverse complement strand
GTGTAGGATCTCGGACTGGCCGTAGGCCGCGCGCAGGTTGCTGACATTGAGCATGTGATGTGCCTCCTCAGTGGCCCAGATAGACTTCGACGACCTTGGGATCGTTCTGGACATGCTCCATAGACCCTTCGGACAGAACCTGTCCCTGATGCAGGACCGTGACCCGTGTGGCGATGTCCACAACAAAGCCCATGTCATGCTCGATCACGATCACGCTGCGATCGGTGATGATGCGTTTCAGAAGCTCGGCGGTCTTCTTGCGTTCGGCAACCGACATGCCCGCCACGGGCTCGTCAAGCATCAGAACCTCGTAAACTGAGGGCGTCTGGAACTTGCGGCCGACACCGGCATGCACGATCTGATCCTCGCGCATGCTCAGAAGTTCCTTGTCGTGAAACTTCACCGAGCCGCCAGACGCCGCAGTGCGCCCACAGATCAGGTCGAGCAAGGTGGTCTTGCCGGCCCCGTTCGGTCCGATGATGACATGGCATTCGTTGGGCTCGATATAGAGGTTCAGACCATCGACGGCCTTGAACCCGTCAAACGACACCGTGAGGT
>JBHEOB010000157.1:0-559 GCA_046261775.1 Guyparkeria sp. | reverse complement strand
CTTGAACACCGCGATGGCGGTGAAGATGTCGCAGCCGAAGGGGGGCGTGGCGGACCAGATGGCGACCTGCAGGACGATGATCGTGCCCACCAGAACCGGGTCGAGCCCGACCGCGTTCACCACCGGGGAAAAGATCGGCACCATGACGAGGATCACCACGATCGGATCGACGAACATGCAGCCGATGAAGAACGCGATGGAGATCACGAACAGCACGCCGACCTGACCCATCTGATCGATGCCGATGGCGCTCAGGATTTCCGTCAGGCGCTCGCGCCAGCTCGACTTGGCCTCGGTGGGCACGTTGTTGCGCACCGCGTAGATCCACGAATAGATCGAGAACAGCAACAGGATCAGCAGCCCCGGCCCGATCCCGGCGATGAACAGCTCGGCGATCGAGGTGTTGGAGACGACGCCGTAGATGATCATCCCGATCGAGGGCGGGATCAGAAAGGCGATATCGGCAGAATTGATGATCAGCGCGAGGATGAAGCTGTCGTTGTAGCCGGCCTTCTGCATCCGCGGGCGCAGCGGTGAGCCGATGGCGACCACGGTCGCC
>JBHEOB010000156.1:0-578 GCA_046261775.1 Guyparkeria sp. | reverse complement strand
TTCTTGAAGACCTGCCGGCTCTCGCAGCGCTGCGCATCATGGGTGATGAACACCGTGTCGTCCTGATGGAAATCCCCGTCGCCCATGACCGCGCCCGCGACATGCGCGGTGGACTCGTCGCCCGAGAACTCGACCACGCATTCATTGCGCGTGAGCACCCCGTTGGCGGTCAGGGTAAAGCTCTTGAGTTCCGATTGCGCGCCGAGCCGGGCAAAGAGATGCGTCGCCGCGCGCCGCTCGTGATCGCGGCCCTGCACGCGGACATGGTGGAACCGCGCGCCATCGGCGACATCCACCTCCATCACGGTGTTGAACCGTGCGGCACCCGGGCCGTTCTCCAGCACAGTGAGCGCCGCACCGGCATCGAGCCTGACGACATTGTGCACATGCGCGTCCGAGCGCTCGGAATTGCGGCGATAGATCAGGTTGACCGGCCGCTCCGCCTGCCCGGTGACATGGATCAGCACGCCATCCTGCGCCTGCGCGGTGTTGAGCGCCGCCAGCGGGCGCGGCACGGGCGCCTGCCCCCGCGCCTCGAGCGTGCCGTAGGTCTCGCGCGCCCAGTGCAGATCCTGCGC
>JBHEOB010000155.1:0-587 GCA_046261775.1 Guyparkeria sp. | reverse complement strand
GATCGAGGTGAACCCGCGCGCCTCGCGCACCGTGCCGTTCGTGGCCAAGGCGACGGATTCAGCCATCGCCTCGATCGCAGCACGGCTGATGGCGGGCGAGTCGTTGGACGCCTTCCCGTATCGCGGCCCCTACCCGAGGGGCACCCGCCCCGGCAGCCTGCCGATGGCCGATCAGATGACGCTGGCCGATCCCGACATGCCGTGGTTCTCGGTCAAGGAGGCGGTGCTGCCGTTTGCCCGCTTCCCCGGCGTCGACACCATCCTCGGGCCGGAAATGCGCTCGACCGGCGAGGTGATGGGCTGGGACGTGTCCTTCCCGCGCGCCTTTCTCAAGGCACAGATGGGGGCGGGGGTGCACCTGCCCGATGCCGGCCGGGTGTTCGTGTCGGTGCGCAATTCCGACAAGACCCCGCTGCTGGTCGAGACGGCCGCGCTGCTGATCGATCTGGGGCTGGAGATCGTGGCGACACGCGGCACGGCGGCCTTTCTGGTTGAGGCCGGGATTGCTTGCGAGATCGTCAACAAGGTCTATGAGGGGCGTCCCAATATCGTCGACATGCTCAAGGACGGTGAGATCGCGCTGGTGA
>JBHEOB010000154.1:0-607 GCA_046261775.1 Guyparkeria sp. | reverse complement strand
GTCGAAGCGGGTCCCGAGGGCGGGCGCGGACACGACCCCCGCCACCTCGTGGCCATCGACCTGTACCCCGATCAGCGTCGCGAAGATCGGATTGCCCTTGACGAAGTTGGTGGTGCCGTCGATCGGATCGATGATCCAGGTCGGTGCGTCGTCGGGTCCGTCCCGACCGGCTTCCTCACCGAGAACCGCGTGGTCGGGGAACCAGGTGCGGATCTGCTCGCGCAGGCGCCGTTCGACACCCTCGCCGAGTGTCAGCCCGTCGGCGAGCGCAGCGAGTTCCAGTGCGGCGTCACGCCAGAGTCGGGCGTCCGGATGGGCATCACCGACCGTCACCAGTCGAACGTCATGTCGTCGAAACGCAGGATGATGTCGTTGGGCTGCACGGTCAGGGTCACCTCGTCGCGCGGGACCCACAGCGGGATACACGGTCCCTGGCCCGCGTGCCCCATCAGACAGATCTGCAGTTCGCCCTGTTCGTCGAGTCCGATGATCTGTCGCGCGTAGCTGAGCAGTTCGTGGAAGTCGGCACCCCCGGCACGACGCTTCTGGAACGCCGCCGCCCAGCGGGATTCCGACCGTCCGTAGTTGGCGATGACCTGTTTGGGGG
>JBHEOB010000153.1:0-625 GCA_046261775.1 Guyparkeria sp. | reverse complement strand
CCCCAAGAGAGTAACGCTTCAAACTATCAGCACCATCGAAGACTGGAGCGAATCTACCTTCTCAGCGTTGCAATCTGTCCTGCCGGCACGGCGCAAAAGCGGTTTTATCCGTGAGTGCCACGGCGACATGCACCTGGCCAACATGGCCTGGTTTCAGGACCAGCCACTATTGTTTGACTGTATTGAATTTAACGAGAATCTGCGCTGGATCGATACCATCAACGATATCGCATTTCTGGTGATGGATCTTGAACGCCTACCTGCGCCATACTGGTGACTATGCAGGCCTGCAAGTGTTGCGTTTTTATCAGGTGTATCGCGCCATGGTCAGGGCCAAAATCCTTGGCTTGCGCTTGCGCCAACCGGGCTTGTCAGCCCGGGAACGAGGCAGCGACCTTGAGCAGCTTGAAAGCTACCTGACCCTTGCCAGAAGTTACACGCAAACACCAGCGCCCCAACTGATCATCACCCATGGGTTATCAGGTTCGGGAAAAACAACCTTCGTCAACGAACTGGCACCCCAGATCGGAGCGATCTGTATCCATTCCGACCTGGAACGTAAACGCCTTCACCATCTTGAAGCCAATCAGTCCGGCGGATCAGCCATCGAAAAAGGGATCTACAG
>JBHEOB010000152.1:0-635 GCA_046261775.1 Guyparkeria sp. | reverse complement strand
CAGCTACACGAACGACCAGGTCCTCATCGACGGCCCCCACAAGGACCTGCGGCGCGCGCGCAGCGCGGCGGTCAACATCGTGCCGTCGTCCACCGGCGCCGCCAAGGCCGTCGGCAAGGTGCTGCCCAACCTGCGTGGCATCTTCGACGGCGGCGCGCTGCGCGTGCCGACGGCGACCGGCTCCATCTCCGACGTCACCGCGCTGCTCAAGCGCGACGCGACCGCGGACGAGCTCAACGCGGCCATCAAGGCCGCCGCCGATGGCCCGCTCAAGGGCGTCGTGCGCTACACTGCTCGAACTCATGTCCGGCCGTCGCTGAGGCCGGCATGCCCGCCTTCCCCACCCTCTCCGACGTGCCGATCGCCGGCCGGCGCGTCTTCGTCCGCGTCGACCTGAACGTCCCGATCAAGGACGGCGTCATCCGCGACGACACCCGCATCCGGGCGGCCCTGCCGACGATCCAGGAGCTGCTCGACCGCGGCTGCACGCTGGTACTCGCCACGCACCTCGGCCGCCCCAAGGGCCCGCCGGCGCCGGGCGACGACAGCGCCCGGCTCGGTCCGGTCGCCAAGCGGCTGAGCGAGCTGCTCGGCCGCGAGGTGCGCTACCTCGCCACCGACGGCCCCGCCACCCC
>JBHEOB010000151.1:416-645 GCA_046261775.1 Guyparkeria sp. | reverse complement strand
ATCCAGTTTGTAACACCCTGGAATCATGGATCCCCGATAGAATCATTCGGGGAAGACAAACATTTTGCAAGAGCCTCAAGTAAAAGGTGAAACGTTCGGGCTTACAATTTAGAATGTATTGCGGCGGCCCTCACAAAATTCGCGACCGCTGTGCCGATCCCCAGATCGGTAAAAATCTCGAGCAGACAGGCGTGTTCAATCCGGCCGTCGATGATATGAGCTTTCTGCA
>JBHEOB010000151.1:0-233 GCA_046261775.1 Guyparkeria sp. | reverse complement strand
TTGTACGACTCGCCGGCTTCACCAACACCAAGCGGGGCAATCACCGGGATGAAGTTGTTCTGTTCAAGAGCACGGATAATTTCCGGATTAACGGCGACCACCTCGCCGACATGGCCGATGTCGATGATCTCAGGTGTCAGCGTATCGGGATTGACCGTGGTCATCTCCAGCTTGCGGGCCTTGATTAACTGGCCATCCTTGCCGGTCAGGCCAACGGCGCGGCCGCCATGCCG
>JBHEOB010000150.1:0-647 GCA_046261775.1 Guyparkeria sp. | reverse complement strand
GGCTGGGAATTCGCTATTTATCCACAAAAAGCCCGCTCAGCGGGCTTTTTGTTGTCTGAGATGCAATTAAAAGCCGTGCGTTTAGCGCAGGGTTTATGTATAATTCGCAGTCCTTTTTTCGCCTTGGCTATGGTCGCGTGGCCCTGGCATACACAGTTGGAGTTAAACCAATGGCTATTACAATTAATGCCGAAACGCGTACAGACCTGGGGAAGGGTGCGAGCCGCCGCCTGCGTCTTGAAGCAAAAATGCCTGGCATCCTTTACGGTGCTGGTGGCGATCCCGTTAACCTGACGATCGACCTGCGTGAGATTCGCCCGCAAGTTGAGAATGAAGTGTTTTACTCTTCAATCATTTCAAAGTGGATTTAATGCACATCGACTTCCAGCGCATTGATGCCAAGCACAAAATGCACATCAATGTACCACTGCACTTTATTGGTGAAGATGTGGCGCCTGGCGTTAAGCTGCAGGGCGGTATCTTCAGCCATGTATTCACCGAGCTTGAAGTGGAATGTCTGCCAAAAGATATCCCCGAGTTCATTGAAGTGGACGTGTCTGCGCTGAACAGTGGTGAGTCTATCCACCTGTCTGAAATCAAGATGCCAAAAGGCGTTGAGCTGATGTCAATGAAGCAGGGCGATGACC
>JBHEOB010000149.1:0-659 GCA_046261775.1 Guyparkeria sp. | reverse complement strand
GGTCCGGATCCAGCCGATATCGCCTGCCAATTTCCGGTTTGCCCGATCTGCGGCGATGTCGCGATCCAATAGGGTGGGCGATGTTGGATCCGTGATCGCCGTCCGTCGTCGCCTTGAACCTGCGTGTTCTTGCAACGTTGATCCAGTTTTTGCACATCAGCCGACAGACCCGGTGGTGGCCCGGGTCGACGCCGATCTCTTTTCAGCCCAGCGGTCATCCCTCGGGGGCCTCGGGGGACAATAGCCGCCCGGATACAGGCACGACTGTGCCGTCACATCCGCCAGAGCGACCCCGCCCATGCGCGGCCCGCGTCGGGCCGGGTGACTGCGGACGGCCCGCAATCCAGATCCGCACGGCACCCGTACGGGAGGTATCCGGTCTGCCTTTGCCCGGTATGCATCTCCTTTGCCGCAGCGCATGCTGTCACAGGATCGGCACCAACAGCATGAAACGTGATCCGGGGAAGATCACGAGCAACGCGGCGACAGACCGGGATGGGACCCCTCGAACATATCGACGGCTTCCGAAATCCGCGCCACCGGCACTCCGCCCTCGTTTGAAAACGCCCCGCGGCTCTCGAACGAAAAGAGGCCCAAGCGGGCAGTTGGGGCGACATCAAACTACCACAGGTCCACGGTGTCCGAATGGATGCGCGGAT
>JBHEOB010000148.1:424-671 GCA_046261775.1 Guyparkeria sp. | reverse complement strand
CGCCTGTTGCTGGTCGACGAGCCCGCCGCCGGCATGACCCCGGCCGAGCGTGAACACACCACCGACCTGCTCAAGCGCGCGGCGCGGACCCGCGCGGTCGTGGTGATCGAGCACGACATGGAATTCGTGCGCCGGCTGGGATGCAAGGTGACGGTGCTCCACGAGGGTTCGGTGCTGGCCGAGGGCAGCATCGACCATGTCACGCAGAACCGCGAGGTGATCGATGTCTATCTGGGGCGCTGAGCCA
>JBHEOB010000148.1:0-261 GCA_046261775.1 Guyparkeria sp. | reverse complement strand
GACCGGCGTCGCCTATGTCCCGCAGGGGCGCGAGATATTCCCGCTGCTGACGGTGACCGAGAACCTGCAGACCGGCTTTGCCTGTCTGACGAAATCCGACCGCCTCATTCCCGATCGCGTCTACGACCTGTTTCCGGTGCTGCGGGAGATGCAGGACCGGCGCGGCGGCGACCTCTCGGGCGGGCAGCAACAACAGCTCGCCATCGCCCGCGCGCTGATCGCGCGCCCCCGCGTGCTGCTGCTCGACGAGCCGACCGAGGG
>JBHEOB010000147.1:372-705 GCA_046261775.1 Guyparkeria sp. | reverse complement strand
CGCTCGGGGTGTCGAACGTGTCCTTCGGGCTGTCCGCGGCGGCGCGTCAGGTCCTGAACTCCGTGTTCCTCAAGGAGGCGATGGACCGCGGGCTGGACTCCGCGATCGTGCACCCGGGCAAGATCCTGCCACTGCACCGCATCCCCGACGAACACGTCCAGGTCGCCACCGACCTGATCAACGACCGTCGCGGTCCGACGGGGATGAACGGCCAGGCACCGGACGACTACGACCCGCTGCACCGGCTGATGGCGCTGTTCGAGGGCGCGACCGAGAGCAAACTGTCCACCGAGGACCGCGCCGCGCTGCCGGTCGAGGAGCGGCTGGAGCAGC
>JBHEOB010000147.1:0-281 GCA_046261775.1 Guyparkeria sp. | reverse complement strand
GTTCGCGTCCGGACAGATGCAACTGCCCTTCGTGCTGCAGTCGGCGGAAGCGATGAAGACCGCCGTGGCCTACCTCGAACCCCACATCGAGGAATCGGGCGAGGGCTCGTCGTCGTCCAAGGGCACCTTCGTGGTCGCCACGGTCAAGGGCGACGTCCACGACATCGGCAAGAACCTGGTCGACATCATCCTGCGCAACAACGGTTTCGATGTCATCAACCTCGGCATCAAGCAGCCGATCGACAGCATCCTGGCCGCCGCCGAGGAGCACGGGGCGGACG
>JBHEOB010000146.1:477-710 GCA_046261775.1 Guyparkeria sp. | reverse complement strand
CTCGTGGGTGGGCGTCAAGGTGCGCCCGTCGCCGGCGAGGAAGACGACGCAGGCGACGTGCGCGCCCGCTGCGTCGGCCAGGACCCCGAGGGCCGCATCGACGCCGCGTTCGATCGCCTCCGCCGGTAGCTCCGTGACCCGGCGCAGCAGCTGCAGCGTGCGGCGCGCGACGAGGCCCTCGCCGCGGCCGTCGCGCTCGCGGTCACCGGGATCGCGTCGGTTGGTAGCCATGG
>JBHEOB010000146.1:0-242 GCA_046261775.1 Guyparkeria sp. | reverse complement strand
CCATCGACGAGCGTCGCCGCGCGGTGACCGGTCCCGAGGCGCTGCACGAAGCTGCGGTCGACCTTGAGCACGTCCACGGGCAGGACCGCCAGGCGGTGCAGCGAGGAGTAGCCGGTGCCGAAGTCGTCGATCGCCACGCGCGCGCCGGCGGCTCGCAGCCGCCGCAGCGGGTCGAGCAGGTCGGCGTGCTCGTCCGCCATCACGCTCTCGGTGACCTCGAGGTCGAGGTCGTTCGGTCCGAG
>JBHEOB010000145.1:0-714 GCA_046261775.1 Guyparkeria sp. | reverse complement strand
CCACCAGGTACTGCTTGTCACGACTCAGCAGTATCCCGCTGTGCTGCTCGAGGAACCCGCAGAACCGGTCGAATATTTCCGCCTTCATGTCGCGGATCAAGCCTCGCCCGTGGCGTGGTGTACCTCATGCCGAGTCAGCGTTTCACCCACGACTCGAGCCAGGTCATCCGGATGGAATTTCGGAATGAAGCGATCGGCACCGACCTGCTTGACCATGGTCTCGTTGAACACGCCGGACAGCGACGAGTGCAGGATGACGTAGACGCCCTTCAGGACCGGATCCTGGCGAATCAGCGAGGTCAAGGTGTAACCGTCCATGGTGGGCATCTCGATATCCGACACCACCATGGCCAGCCGCTCGAGCTGCTCGGGCTGCGAATCCTTCCAGCGCCGCAGCGTATCGATGGCCTCCTGACCGTTCTTGGTGACCACCGACTTCAAGTGCATCTGCTCGAGGGTGCTCACCACCTGCTTGCGGGCGACCACCGAATCATCGACCACCAGCACCAAATCCGAACTCTCGGCAGTCTCGCCATATTCGCCAATGACGTCGTCGGAGACCGTATCGGCCACGCCAACCACGCGGGCGAAGATCTGTTCGACGTCGATGATCTCGACCAGCTGCTTGTCGATGCGCGCCACGGCGGTGAGAAAGTTGGAGTTGTTGGTGCCGCTTGGCGGGGTCAGCACTTCCTTCCAGGACAGGTTGACGAT
>JBHEOB010000144.1:479-725 GCA_046261775.1 Guyparkeria sp. | reverse complement strand
GTCGTTGTGCTTGCCACCCGCCCGCACGCACTTCTGTGCCGTGACCGCGCGACGATTCTCCGGCTGCTCTCGCCCGAGGAACACGTTCTTGAACTGCACCATGCCGGCGTTCGTGAACAGGAGCGTCGGGTCGTCGGTGGGGATCAGCGCCGAGCTCGGACGCACCTCGTGCCGGCGAGCCTCGAAAAAGGCGAGGAAGCGGTCACGGATCTCGGCTGCCTTCATGGGCGGTCCCGACGGGCGAAG
>JBHEOB010000144.1:0-235 GCA_046261775.1 Guyparkeria sp. | reverse complement strand
GTCGTCGACGCCGTTCCCCGCACCCATGGCACCGGGGATCTCCAGTGCCACCCGGACCTTCTGGTCCACCTCTGCCATGACGTCGGGGTTCTCGAGGAGGAACTGCCGCGCGTTCTCCTTCCCCTGCCCCAGCCGAAGGTCGCCGTAGGAGTACCAGGCGCCCGACTTGTCGATCACCTCGAGCTCGGCCCCCAGGTCGATGAGAAGGCTCGAATGCGAGATGCCCTCGTTGTAC
>JBHEOB010000143.1:491-737 GCA_046261775.1 Guyparkeria sp. | reverse complement strand
GAATCACCCATCAGAGGGGCGTGCGTGCGGTTCTCCAGGCTCAGACTGACCGGCTTCAAGAGCTTTGTCGACCCGACCGACCTCGTGATCGCGGAGGGTCTGACCGGCGTCGTGGGCCCCAATGGCTGCGGCAAGTCCAACCTGCTGGAGGCGCTCCGCTGGGTCATGGGCGAGACCCGCGCCAAGGCGATGCGCGGCGACGGGATGGAGGACGTGATCTTTGCCGGGTCGGCCAGTCGCCCCGCC
>JBHEOB010000143.1:0-370 GCA_046261775.1 Guyparkeria sp. | reverse complement strand
AAGGTGGCCGGCAAGGAGGTGCGCGCCCGCGACGTGCAGATGCTGTTCGCCGATGCCTCGACCGGGGCGCATTCGCCCTCGCTCGTGCGTCAGGGCCAGATCGCCGAGCTGATCAACGCGCGCCCCAAGGCGCGGCGGCGCGTCCTCGAGGAGGCGGCGGGGATTTCCGGCCTCTACCAGCGCCGCCACGAGGCCGAGCTCAAGCTGCGCGGGGCCGAGAGCAACCTCACCCGCGTCGATGACGTGATCGACCAGCTCGCGCAGCAGCTCGCGCAGCTCGCGAGACAGGCCAAACAGGCCGCTCGCTATCGCCAGATCGGCGAGGAGCTGCGCCGCGCCGAGGGGCTGTTGCTGTGGCGGCGCTGGACCG
>JBHEOB010000142.1:0-745 GCA_046261775.1 Guyparkeria sp. | reverse complement strand
GCATGCCCGCGATCATTTCGCGGATGGTGCGCCCGCGCGAGATACGTGCCGCGAATATTCCCACAAAGGGTGACCAAGAAATCCACCACACCCAATAGAATAGGGTCCAGCTGGCCTGCCAGTCAGGATCAGACGCGGCGCCGACGCGAAAACTCGCCTCAATGAAAGTCGAAAGGTAAGAGCCGATCCCGGCCGCAAAGGTTTCCAGGATATAGATCGTTGGTCCCGCCACCAAAACGAAGGCCAGAAGAACGCCAGCCACGCCCATGTTGAACTCGCTCAGCCTGCGGATTCCCACTTCCAGGCCACTTACCACCGAAATTGTAGCAATGCTGGTGATGACCGCGATGATCGCCAGCTGCGTTGGCAGCGACATGGTCAGCCCGGTCAGAACACCCAGCCCGGCATTGATCTGCATCGCGCCCAGCCCCAACGACGTGCCGACACCAAACAGCGTGCCCACGGTGGCGATGATGTCCACCACATGGCCGATCCACCCATGTATGCGATCCCCGATCAGCGGATAAAGCAGGGATCTCGGTGCCAGTGGCAAATCGTGGCGAAAGTGGAAATATGCCAGCGGTAGCGCCATGCAGATGTAGATGGCCCAGGGGTGCAGCCCCCAGTGGAAGTAGCTGTAAAACAGGGCCTCCCGCATTGCCGCTTTGCTGCGCGGTTCGGCGTCAAGCGGCGAGGTGTAGTGCAGCATAGGCTCGGCCACTCCGAAGAACACGAGCCCGATCCC
>JBHEOB010000141.1:0-755 GCA_046261775.1 Guyparkeria sp. | reverse complement strand
GATCAGACCTTCCATTTCTGTTCGGACGGCTGTCAGCAGAAATTCGACGCCGACCCTTATTTCTACGCCTCCGGCAATGCCGAAAAGGCCGGGCAGCGTGCGCAGCCGGGCGCGCAATACACCTGCCCGATGCACCCCGAGATCGTGCGGGACGCGCCGGGCTCATGCCCCAAATGCGGCATGGCGCTGGAGCCGATGGTTCCCTCGGAAGAGCCGTCCGAGGAACTGACGGACTTCACCCGCCGGATGTGGATCAGCGCCGCGGCGGCGGTGCCCCTGATGATCATCACGATGGGCGAGCTGGTCGGGCTGGACGTGCGCGGCTGGCTCGGGCACCGGATGTCGGTCTATGCCGAATTCGTGCTGGCCACCCCGATCATCCTCTGGGCCGCGCAGCCCTTCTTCCGGCGTGGCATCGACTCGATCCCCCAAGACCGCGCGCCGCATCCTGCCCGACGGATCGGAATACGACGCCCCGCTCGAGAACATCGTCGAGGGCGACATGCTGCGCGTGCGCCCCGGCGACAGCGTGCCGGTGGATGGCGAGGTGGTCGAGGGCCGGTCTTCTGTCGACGAGAGCATGATCACGGGCGAGCCGGTGCCGATCGAAAAGGTCGAAGGCGACCGCGTGACGGGCGGCACGATCAACAAGAACGGCACCCTGGCGGTCCGGGCCACGCAGGTCGGCGCCGACACGGTGCTGTCGCAGATCGTCGACATGGTGGCGGGCGCGCGCCTGTCGCGGGCACCGATAC
>JBHEOB010000140.1:0-776 GCA_046261775.1 Guyparkeria sp. | reverse complement strand
TGATCCGTGTCCGCCGGGTCTTCGGCGAGACCGACAAGGACGGGTCGGTGGCTTTGCCATCGGCCCGTTTTTTTGTGGCTCTTCCCAGATCTGTGTGGGTAGCCGCGATCACGCCGCCACACCAGATGTTGTTTTGTAGGGTGACGCCGGCAGCCGGCTGAGTTTGCCGCCGATGAGGTAGGCCATGGTGATGAGGTTACGGTTAGTCTGGTAAAAGTGGGCCCGCGCCTTGGCAGCCTGGCTCATGGCGTTCATGCCCTCGACGCTTGCGTTCGACAACCTGGAGTCGAAGCCATTTAGCAGGCCCTGCCAGTGCGCGCGGAGTGTTCAGGCCGGTTTCTTGAACGGCTCGAGCCGGCGGAGGGCCCTGACGTGCCATCCATCGAGCGATGTCTCGGCATCCTTGTGGCTGCTGGTTGTCTGCCCATACAGACGAACAGGACGCTCGGTGTGGTGCTCGACGTCATGTGATAACTCGTCGTTTGCGAAGGATAGGGCGGGCGCGCAATGGCCGTGCCCGCAAGATGGGCGACAATGTAACCAAACGAACGGTGTGTTACACGACGAGGGCGGAGTTTCCACCTGGAGGAGTTGCCGTCGATGCCGCAAATCAGCGGCTTGCGTCGCAGGCCTGGTCTGCGGTGTGACAGGGTGTTGACAGCCTCCGCCGTGCCGGTACAATGCGCGCATTCCTCAGGCACGAGGGGCCATAGCTCAGCTGGGAGAGCGCCTGCGTGGCACGCAGGAGGTCGGCGGTTCGATCCCGCCTGGCTCCA
>JBHEOB010000139.1:0-787 GCA_046261775.1 Guyparkeria sp. | reverse complement strand
GATTTAAGATACAGCATCAAGGGACACGACAGGCAGCCTGACACTGGGGGTATGCCTTGCGCACGTCCTGCATGCCGTTCGGTTCAGCCCCGCGGATGCGGGGAACGCCTGGTGTGCTTCCCGGGCCGGAAGATGGGGAACGGTTCAGCCCCAAGGGTGCGGGGAACGCTCGAGGACGGTCTTTTTCCATCCGGTGGTTTCCCGTTCAGCCCCGCGGGTGCGGGGAACGCCACATGCGCCCGGATGCCGTGCAGCCGCAGCACGGTTCAGCCCCGCGGGTGCGGGGAACGCACGCCATCGCCAACCGTCACGCCTTCGCCTTCCGGTTCAGCCCCGCGGGAGCGGGGAACGCCGGATCATCACACGCAGCGAACACACCGAGGACGGTTCAGCCCCGCGGGTGCGGGGAACACTACACATTCGTGGGCGTCGACGAGGCGGGCAACGGTTCAGCCCCGCGGGTGCGGGGAACACGAGCTCATGCCTCGGGTGTCGATGATGCGCTCCGGTTCAGCCCCGCGGGTGCGGGGAACACTGCGATTCGAGCGCGAACGTCAGTTCCGGGCACGGTTCAGCCCCGCGGGTGCGGGGAACACGCGAGCGTCCCGCCCTTCATGACCCAGGTGTTCGGTTCAGCCCCGCGGGTGCGGGGAACACTTCGACTGCGTGGTGATCGACGAGGCGAGCAGCGGTTCAGCCCCGCGGGTGCGGGGAACACCGGCCCCCTGCTGTCCCACGGCAGCGTGTAGACGGTTCAGCCCCGCGGGTGCGGGGAACACCTCAACAC
>JBHEOB010000138.1:560-796 GCA_046261775.1 Guyparkeria sp. | reverse complement strand
CTTTTACAGCTTCAGTAACGTTTGACGGATCCATCTGGTACGTTTTTTTATCGCCAAACCCAGGCGCGGAGTCGAGAGCATCGCGGAATGGTCCGTAATAGCTTGAGGCGTACTTGGCGCTGTAGGCCATGATGCCGTTGTTGTGATATCCCATCTCATCCAGGGCTTCCCGCATCAGCAAAATGCGGCCGTCCATCATATCTGACGGCGCTACAAAATCGGCCCCGGCTTCGGCA
>JBHEOB010000138.1:0-243 GCA_046261775.1 Guyparkeria sp. | reverse complement strand
GCAGTAAGGAAATTGTGAGTGACTCATGGACTATTTAAGAACTGTTTGAGTGGTGGGTATTCGTTGAATTAACCCTCCAAGGGTTTGGAACCCTTGGAGGGTTTAAAAGATCAAATGTAAAACAACAATGTGAACCATCAGTTAAGATTCTTCGGCTTCACGCAACATCTCTTCCCGAACGGCTTCAAACTCATCGCCGGGATTCCATTTCATCATTTCTTCACGGTTTAGTACATCGAAAGA
>JBHEOB010000137.1:448-813 GCA_046261775.1 Guyparkeria sp. | reverse complement strand
GTATGTCCCCCAAAGGACGTCAGGCCAAATCCAAGGCGCGTATCACCTCCTACGAAAAGCTTCTCGGCAACGCCGCCCAGGAAAAAGAAAAGCAGCTCGAACTCTACATCCCGCCGGGACCGCGTCTGGGAGATATGGTGGTTGAAGCGGAGCAGATCAGCAAAGGCTTTGGCGACCACCTGCTGATCGACAACTTGAGCTTCCGCCTGCCCCCCGGCGGCCTTGTTGGCGTTATCGGCCCCAACGGCGCGGGCAAGTCGACCCTGTTCAAAATGATTATCGGTGAAGAACAACCCGACAGCGGCAGCTTCAAGGTGGGCGAATCGGTACGGTTGGGTTATGTCGATCAAAACCGGGAACTGAAT
>JBHEOB010000137.1:0-301 GCA_046261775.1 Guyparkeria sp. | reverse complement strand
CACCCTGCGGGCGCTAGAAGAAGGACTGGAAAACTTTGCCGGCTGCGCGGTCATTATCACTCACGACCGCTGGTTTTTAGACCGCATCGCCACCCATATTCTCGCGTTTGAAGGGGATTCACAGGTGGTGTGGTTTGAGGGGAACTACTCAGACTACGAAGCCGACCGCAAACGCCGCCTCGGCAAGGAAGCCGATCAGCCCCACCGGATCAGGTACCGTAGTTTGACCCGGCAGTAGACAGCTTCGTAGGGTGGGCGTTGCCCACCCTACAGAGTTTTATACTGTATCAACAATCATCCC
>JBHEOB010000136.1:511-821 GCA_046261775.1 Guyparkeria sp. | reverse complement strand
TATGGGCACCGCTGCCAACCGGCCACACGATCCAGCCATACAAGCACTTGATGACGCGAATCGAGCGCAAACAGATCGACGCACTGGTCGACGCCAACCGCGACTCACTCGCGACACCACCGGTCGAGGGCCAGGCTGGCGTCAAAAATATATCGAGTTCCAACGCCCCGACCACCGCAACCACCGCACGAAAGGGGCAAGCGGCACACTCGGAGCAACGCCATGCCGAAAAGCAGCAACATACTGCTCAGGCGGCGGAGACCGTTTCGCCACAGATTTCGATTGACGATTTCGTCAAGGTCGACCTGCG
>JBHEOB010000136.1:0-241 GCA_046261775.1 Guyparkeria sp. | reverse complement strand
CGACAACGGCGAGATGCGCACGCGCCAGGTATTTGCCGGTATCAAAGCGGCCTACGATCCAGCCACGCTCGTGGGTCGCTTTACCGTCATGGTCGCCAACCTCGCCCCGCGCAAGATGAAGTTTGGCATGAGCGAGGGCATGGTACTCGCTGCATCCGACGACAGCGGTGCGACCCCCGGCTTGTACATCCTGTCTCCCGACAACGGTGCAACGCCCGGCATGCGCGTCAAATGACGCCCT
>JBHEOB010000135.1:583-832 GCA_046261775.1 Guyparkeria sp. | reverse complement strand
GGTAGGGGAAGAGATAGATGATGGCGAGCCCCAGGGCAGTCATGACATAGACATGCCAGGTGACGCCGGTGAGCTCGGGGAGCTGCGCCAGAAAGATCAATATGGCCAGGGCATTCACGAACCCGGTCATCACCGAGTTGGAGATGAACCGCATGTAGCGTCCCACCTGCAGATAGCCTGCGACGACCTGCAGCACGCCGGTGAGGAGGGTGGCCGCCAGCAAATATTCCAGCCCGTGCTCTTTGACAA
>JBHEOB010000135.1:0-438 GCA_046261775.1 Guyparkeria sp. | reverse complement strand
CCGCAGTGGCTCCCGAGATCATGCCCGGTCTGGCACCGGTGAAGGCGATGACCACGGCGATGCAGAACGAGGCATACAGCCCTACCTTGGGATCCAGGCCTGCGATGATGGAGAAGGCAATGGCCTCCGGGATCAGGGCCAGTGCGACCACGAGGCCGGCGAGCATGTCACCGCGTATGTTGGAAAACCATTCCTGCTTGATGCGGGTGAGGTTCATGGATGATGTCCTTTGATTGCGAATGCGTTGCCGGCCCCGGATCTTGGGAGATCGCGTCACCCCGCCCCGTCTGCGAGAGCCGGAGCAACGGCGTGCGCTGGGAAGAGCAGGGATTGAAGGGCATCATGGCGCGGGGCAATGGTCCCAGGCGATACCCGGGCGTGGCCGGAATCAAGCGATCCATCGGCAGCCCTTTGAGGGTGCTGTGGGGAGGCCAGTGC
>JBHEOB010000134.1:0-848 GCA_046261775.1 Guyparkeria sp. | reverse complement strand
CAGTAATACGCGGACCAACCCTACCAGGCTCACAACAACAAAAGGTAAACTGCCCCGGAACCAAACAGACAAAGGAACCAGCCATGCCAATCTGGGTCGACGCCGACGCCTGCCCCGTTCCCATCCGGGAAATTCTCTGCCGCGCCGCCACCCGCTGGCAAGTTGACACCACTTTTATCGCTAACCATGCTATCAACCTGCCGCCGAGCCCCTATATCAAGCGCCGGCAAGTTCCGCAGGGTTTCGATGTGGCAGACAACGAAATCATGGACCAGATGCACCAGGGCGACCTTGTGATCACCCAGGATATCCCCCTGGCCGCCGAAGCCATCGAAAAAGGCGCTGACGTTTTCAACCCACGTGGCCAGGCCTTCACCAAAGAAAATATCCGCCAGCGACTGGCCATGCGCAACTTTATGGAAGAGATGCGCAACGCCGGCCAGGTAACCGGTGGCCCGCCACCTCTTGGGCAGACCGACCGCAAGGAATTCGCCGACAAACTGGACCGTTGGCTGCAACGGAACACCCGCAAGTGATAATGATTCTGTTTTAATGCCCTGGCAAATCCGCTACCCTTGCCGCTTTTCTGGCGCAAGCGGAGCGAACCATGAGCGAGCCTTCCCACAAGACCACCAGCAGTTTCGCCGCACTCGGGCGCCTTCTGCGTTACGCCAGGGGCTATCGCCGGCAGATCATCGCGGCCACCACCTGCTCCATCATCAACAAGCTGTTCGACATTGCGCCGGAAATCCTCATTGGCGTTGCCATTGATGTGGTGGTGAATCAGGAAGAGAGCTTTGTGGCGGGCCTGGGGTTTGAAACCGCCCAGGAACAGATCACCATTCTGG
>JBHEOB010000133.1:0-870 GCA_046261775.1 Guyparkeria sp. | reverse complement strand
CGCATCGCCATCAGCGCTTGAGCCGCCTCGCGTGGCTGGAACAGGGTCTGCCGCACCAGCGACCAGAACGCTTCGCGTGTCATCATCCGCTCCATTCCGCCTCTCGCAGCCCGGATATCCAGAACCAGCCGAAAACACCACACCAGATCAGCCCGACCCCCTGCAAACCGGGACCCGGGCCGATGAACCCCGCCACCAGCCCGTGCAGCAGGATGAGCGGGCTCGCCGCGAGGAACGCCCAGAACAGCGCCAGCCGCGCCCCGTAGGCCGAGCCCCGCCCGCCGATGAGCCGCGCGACACCATGGCTCAGCAGCGCCAGCGCGTAGAGCAGCAGCGGCGCGATGAACACCCAGGCAAGGAGCGCGCCCCCGAGCAACGGGTTGAGTTCCTCCTCCGCAAGATATGCCTCGCGCGCGAGCCGCGGCCATTGCGCGACGAACACCACCACGCAGGCGGCGAGCAGCATCACCAGCGCGCGATCCTCGCGCGTCCCCGCTCCGAGCAGGCGCCGCACCACCCGGCGCGGCCCACGATAGGTGGCGACGATGTCGCGCGTGACGGGCATCAGTCGCGCCGCCGCTCCAGCCATGCCGAGAGGCGCGCGGTGATCTCCTCGCGCAGATCCTCCTCGGCGATCTCCTCCACGGCCTGGGCGAGGAAGGACAGCACCAGCAGGTCCGTGGCGATCGGCCGCGGCACCCCGCGCGAGCGCAGGTAATAGAGCGTGTCCTGGTCGATGGCGCCGGTGGTCGAGCCGTGCGAGCAGGCCACGTCGTCGGCATAGATCTCGAGTTCGGGCTTGGCGAGGAACTGGCTGTCATCGTCCAGCAGAAGCGCCTGGCTGATCTGATAGCCATCGGTCTTCTGCGC
>JBHEOB010000132.1:332-873 GCA_046261775.1 Guyparkeria sp. | reverse complement strand
GGTTAAGCACCCCTAAACGTCAACACAGGTGGAGGTTCCTATGGACATTGATCAAGCTCTTTTGCATAACCTTATTGATAACAACCCAAGGTTCCGAATGCTCTATGAAAACCACATCTTACTTGAA
This sequence comes from Guyparkeria sp., assembly GCA_046261775.1. Classification (GTDB taxonomy): domain Bacteria; phylum Pseudomonadota; class Gammaproteobacteria; order Halothiobacillales; family Halothiobacillaceae; genus Guyparkeria. Next base: position 746 of record JBHEOB010000132.1, on the reverse strand, counting down.
AAACAGTTGCTGGAATTTGAAAAACGCGCTTTCCTTTCTGCAGATGAAGAACTCGAGAAAAACAAGGTCAAAAAACTGAAGCTTATCGGCAAGGATGAAATGGAGACCATTGTCCAGTCTGTTACCGTTTAAATATTGTGCGTCAAGATTACGGTTTATTTTGATACAGCAAAGGGTTTAAGCAGGCGCTTAAGCCCTTTGCTGTATTTAGGGGTTATCATTCAATACCGATCAGCTTTAATCTTTTGTCCTTGACTCTATATAACAATAACAGGTGAAAAAATGACCAAGAGAAGTGATGCCATTACCAAAGGCTTTGAGCGCACGCCCCATCGCGCCCTGTTAAAAAGTACCGGTGTGCCCAGCGACCAGATGGATCGTCCTTTTATCGGAATTGCTTCATCTTTTACCGAT
>JBHEOB010000132.1:0-250 GCA_046261775.1 Guyparkeria sp. | reverse complement strand
GCCATGGGGCACCAGGGGATGCACTATTCGTTGCCGACGCGCGAATTGATCGCCGACATGGTTGAGTCGATCGCCGAAGCCCATCGTCTTGATGGTCTGGTCCTGCTGACCAACTGCGACAAGATCACGCCGGGGATGCTGATGGCCGCGGCGCGGCTGGATATCCCCTGTATTGTCGTTACTGCCGGGCCCTCCCTGACCGGAGCCGGTCGCAACGGCCGGCGTTTTTCCTTTGTGACTGATACCTTTG
>JBHEOB010000131.1:0-881 GCA_046261775.1 Guyparkeria sp. | reverse complement strand
GTCGAGACCGCGAGCCCGCCCTTGAGATGCCCGACAAAGGCCATCACCAGGTCGATGAGCCGTCCGGCGGATTGCCCACGCGTCATGATGTCGGCGGCGAAGATGAACATCGGCACCGCGATCAGCGACGAGGGCCGGATCCCCGCCATGATCTGCTGGATCATCGTCTCCATCTGGCCCATGCCGCCGAACATCGTGTAGAACCCCACGAAGGACGCCACGATCAGCGGGATCATCATCGGAAAGCCCAGCAGAAGCAGCACGATCATGATCGAGAATATCGTCGTGGCCATGGCTCAGACCTCCATCTCGTTGTTGTCATACCCTTCGAGCACGGAGGTCGACAGGTAGGTGTCCTTGGATATGATGTTCTTGATCGCCGTCAGCAGGTATTGCAGGCCCGTCATGAAGAACCCGACCGGCACCCAGACCAGCGTGACCCAGACCGGGATCTGCAGCGAGGGCAGGACGCGGCCGCGCCCGGCCTGCGTGAGCAGGAACTGATAGGAATAATAGCACAGCCCGAACATGAACACCGCCGTCACCAGCGCGATGATGATCATCAGGATCTTGCGCCCCCTGGGCGGCAGCGCGTCGTAGATGGCCGACATGCGGATATGACGGCCCTGCCGCGCGGCATAGCTGATGCCCGCGAAGGTGATCAGGATGATCAGGATGCGGTTGAGTTCCTCGGAAAAGAACAGGCTGTTCTGGAACACGAAGCGACCGATCACGTTGGCGACCGTATTGGCCGCCATCAGCAGCACGCCCACGCCAAGCATGACCGCCTCGATCCACGCCATCGCGTCATCGACCATGCCCAACGGACCGGGCAGGGTCGAGGCGTAGGCCTTCGCCTTTGGGGTGGCGCGCACCTTCGG
>JBHEOB010000130.1:490-886 GCA_046261775.1 Guyparkeria sp. | reverse complement strand
ATTATCTACTTCAGTCTCAAGCACATCGCAGCCAACGGCAACAATAGATGCAATTAGCAGTATGCTAAGTAATCGATTTATTGATTTTTTCATTGTTCTGTAGGTTTTGATTGATTTACTGTTTTTATGAGTGTTTTTATTCATGACGTTCCGTTTGTGGTAGTAATACAGACAAAGCGGAGGGTCCCCCTAATGAATATTGATTTTTTTTAACTGGATAACTCTGAGTCGAAAAGTGATATCCGAAACCTCACCGGTGGGCTCCCGTACATTCCATCAAACCAAAACTTCTCTACTCAAAATTTTTTTAGCATGTATTCCGATTCTCTTATTTCAAAAATCAATGACCTCGAATCGTGGCTTGAATCTGCAAAAGGATCACTTTTCAAACTGCCA
>JBHEOB010000130.1:0-317 GCA_046261775.1 Guyparkeria sp. | reverse complement strand
TTTGCAGCGGCGGGACGTCTGTTTAATTCCAGGTCTGTTGATCTTCCTGAGGGCAAGCCTGTGGATGCAAATAAGGAGATTCTGAAAGAGCTACTGAAATCAGAAAACAAAGTTCTTGTTGATTTCTGGGCGGAGTGGTGCGGTCCCTGCGTGATGATGAACGGCTCTATTCAAAAGCTGGCGCAACAGGAATCCGGTAAATGCACCGTAGCCAAGGTGAATACCGTAACTAATCCAAAAATCGCTAAGGCGTATGGTGTTAAAGGACTGCCTACCCTGATTCTGTTTAAAAACGGGGAGGAGATCGATCGTTATGC
>JBHEOB010000129.1:0-893 GCA_046261775.1 Guyparkeria sp. | reverse complement strand
CAACAAGGTGTGTCTGTCGGGGATGGATGCGATCTATCAGGCTGACCGGATGATCCGGGCCGGTGATGCGCGGATCGTGGTGGCCGGTGGGATGGAGTCGATGACCAATGCCGCGTACCTTCTGCCGGGCGCGCGTTCGGGGTACCGCATCGGCGACAACCGAGTGGTCGACTCGATGATGTTCGACGGATTGTTCTGCGCGTTCGACCAGTGCGCGATGGGGGCCGGGACCGAGAAGTACGCCCAGGCCCACGGGGTCTACCGCGACCGGCAGGACGCCCTGGCTGCGGAGTCACACCGCCGCGCGGATCAGGCCCAGCAGAAGGGGCTGTTCGAGGGCGAGATCGTGCCGGTGACGGTGCCGAAACGCAAGGGCGACGCGTTGGTCGTCGGGCACGACGAGGGGGTGCGCGGCGAGACGACACTGGAGTCACTGTCCTCGTTGCGCCCGGCCTTCGACCGGGAGGGTCACATCACCGCCGGCAACGCCAGCCAGATCAGTGACGGCGCCTCGGCGGTCATCGTGACCACCCTCGCGGTGGCGGAGGAGCTCGGGGTCACGCCGTTGGCCGAGATCCTCGGCTACGGCAAGGTCGCCGGCCCGGACGCCTCACTGCTGCACCAGCCCTCCCGGGCGATCAATGCCGCGCTGGACCGGCTGGGGATGGGTATCGATGGCATCGACCTGTTCGAGATCAACGAGGCCTTCGCTGCGGTCGGGATCGCCTCGATGGACGACCTGGGCATCAGCGCCGAGGTGGTCAACGTCAACGGCGGAGCGATCGCCATCGGGCACCCACTGGGTATGTCGGGCAACCGGATCACCCTGCACCTGGCCCTGGAGCTGGCCCGGCGCGGAGGTGGCACTGGCGCGGCCGCGCTGTGTGGCGGCG
>JBHEOB010000128.1:0-905 GCA_046261775.1 Guyparkeria sp. | reverse complement strand
GAACGGCGAACGCCGGATGCGGCTGGCCGAGAAATACATGGACCCGCCGGGCAACGCCAGGCCCGACTGCCTGATCGTCGCCGGAATCGCGCAACACATGGAGCGCGTGCTGCGCGAGATGGGCTTCGACACCTATGCCGAGCAGTTCACCGGCTATGACTGGCAGACCGAGGAGGACGCGTTCAGGGACGGCTATCAGGCGCGCCACCCCGAGGTCACCTATGACCGGCTGCGCAAGATGGGCACCGACGGCTTTCAGGAGCCGCCGCAGGGCGTCGAGGGCGACACCATAATGGGCACGCCCCGGCTCTATGCCGACGGGGTGTTCTCGACCGGTGACGGCAAGGCGCGGTTCATGGCCGGGCCGTGGCGCGGTCAGGTGACGCCGGGCAAGGCTGCGGAGATGGGCAAGTATCCCTTCTTCATCAACAACGGCCGGTCGAACCTCAACTGGCAGAGCTGGTTTCTCGATCAGGAGAACGACTTCGTCCTCGATCGCTGGCCCTATCCGTTCATCGAGATGCACCCCGAGGACATGGCCGAGCGCGACATCAATGCGGGCGATCTGGTCGAGATGTTCAACGATAACGGCGCCACGCAGGCGATGGCCGTGCCGACGGAGACCGCGCGGCGGGGCGAGACCTTCATGGTGTTCGGCAGCCCGCGCGGCACGCAGGGCAATATCGTCGGCCCGGGCGTGAACGAGCTGGTGGTCCCGGTCTACAAGCAGAGCTGGGCCGATATCCGCAAGGTCAGCGACACGCCGATGGTCGCGCAGGGGATTTCCTTCAAGTCGAAGGAATACAAGCTCTGACCCGATGACCCAAAGCGCCCGCCCTCCGATCCGAGGGCGGGCGCATCGGCTCGGCGCAACGGGCGGCTATTCCAATAGCGTGCGATGTATG
>JBHEOB010000127.1:0-926 GCA_046261775.1 Guyparkeria sp. | reverse complement strand
CTGGGCTGGGGACCCATGGCTCGCCCGGAAATACTGGAGGCCTTCGAGATCGACCAGTCCGGACGTTTCTACCGCTGGCACACCGAGCGCTTCCCGGTGCCACGCGAGGCAGTGGAGCAAAGCAGCGCCAACATGCACCTGGTGCCCGCCAACGAGCGGGTCGCGGCAGACATCGACCGCATCGCCGAGGGCGACAGGGTGCGCCTGGCCGGGCATCTGATCGACGTGGACGGCGAGGCCGGCTGGCGCTGGCGCACCTCCCTGACCCGCACCGATACCGGCAGCGGCGCCTGCGAACTGTTGCTCGTGGACCGTGTGCGGATTCATTAGCCGGGATATCCCATGCATCCGCGTGATGATCGCGCACGGTATTGGCCGCGCGAGGGTTTCTCTAGACCGAGCCTCGCAGCGGCGAATAAGGCCGACGGAAGAAATACCACGTAGGCCACGTACAAGGCCCAACGATTGCAGGCAGTCGAACCTCTTGGCGGAGGTTGAGCTTCATTGCGCATAGCTCAACCTGCGGCACCGGCCCTCGTGCAGCGATGCTCAGGGGCGTTCACCACCCCCAGATTCACGACGCCGATCCCACCAGGCCAGCATCGCCGGGGTGAACAGCAGGGTCAGCGGCGTGGCCACCAGCAGCCCCCCGGCAATGGCCGTCGACAACTGCACCCAGTACTGGGTCGACGGCGCGCCGATGGAGAACTCGCGACCGAAGAAATCGATGGTCAGGCCGAAGATCATCGGCATCAGCCCCAATACCGTAGTGATGGTGGTCAGCAGCACCGGCCGCAGGCGCTGCGCGCCGGTACGCAGGGCGGCATCCACCGGCTCGATCCCGTCACGCCGGAGCTGGTTGTAGGTATCGATCAGGACGATGTTGTTGTTGACCACCACCCCGGCCAACGCGATCACGCCGATGC
>JBHEOB010000126.1:0-928 GCA_046261775.1 Guyparkeria sp. | reverse complement strand
CATACATCGCACGCTATTGGAATAGCCGCCCGTTGCGCCGAGCCGATGCGCCCGCCCTCGGATCGGAGGGCGGGCGCATCGGGTCATCGGGTCAGAGCTTGTATTCCTTCGACTTGAAGGAAATGCCTTGCGCCACCATCGGCGTGTCGCTGACCTTGCGGATATCGCCCCAGGACTGCTTGTAGACCGGGATGATCAGCTCGTTCACGCCCTCGCCCACGATATTGCCCTGCGTGCCGCGCGGGCTGCCGAAGACCATGAAGGTCTCGCCCAGCCGCGCGGTATCCGTCGGTGCGGCCATCGCCTGTGTCGCGCCGTTATCGTTGAACACCTCGACCAGATCGCCCGCGGTGATGTCGCGCTCGGCCATGTCCTCGGGGTGCATCTCGATGAACGGATAGGGCCAGCGATCGAGGACGAACTCGTTGTCCTGATCTAGAAACCAGCTCTGCCAGTTGAGGTTCGACCGGCCGTTGTTGATGAAGAGCGGGAACTTGTCCATCTCCACCGCCTTGCCCGGCGTCACCTGACCGCGCCACGGACCGGCCATGAACCGCGCCTTGCCGTCATCGGTCGAGAACACCCCGTCTGCGTAAAGCCGGGGCGTGCCCAGTATGGTGTCGCCCTCGGCCCCCTGCGGCGGCTCCTGAAAGCCGTTGGTGCCCATCTTGCGCAGCCGGTCATAGGTGACCTCGGGGTGGCGCGCCTGATAGCCGTCGATGAACGCGTCCTCCTCGGTCTGCCAGTCATAGCCGGTGAACTGGTCGGCATAGGTGTCGAACCCCATCTCGCGCAGCACGCGCTCCATGTGTTGCGCGATGCCGGCGGCGATCAGGCAATCGGGCTTGGCGTTGCCCGGCGGGTCCATGTATTTCTGAGCCAGCCGCATCCGGCGTTCGCCGTTCATCGAGGTGAGGTTCATCTCGCC
>JBHEOB010000125.1:0-933 GCA_046261775.1 Guyparkeria sp. | reverse complement strand
CAACTGCACCGGAGACCTGCTGCATGGTTTCCACTGCCGCATCGCGGGCACTGAGCTGTTGTTCGTTGATCAGGCGTTCAACGTTTTCCATAACAATAATAGCGTTATCAACCACGATACCGATGGATAGAACCAGGCCAAACAGGGTCAACAGGTTGACGGAAAAACCCAGTGCCTGCATTCCGGCAAAGGTGCCGATCAGGGAAACCGGAATCGCCGCAATGGGGATCAGCGCAGCGCGTAAATGCTGGAGAAAAGCAAAGGTGACCAGCACCACGAGAATGACGGCGATGATCAGGGTAATGAACACCTCGCGGATGGATATTTCAACAAATTCAGTGGTATCATAGGGAATCCGATATTCCAGCCCGGCCGGAAAGCGCTCGGCCAGGTTACGAAAAGCCTGATGCACCAGTTGCGCGGTTTCCAGAGCGTTGGCCCCCGGCTGCAGATAAATTCCTATCGGCACGGTCGGTTGGCCATTATAGATGGCATGAAAACCATAGTTCAGGGAACCCAGTTCAATCCGGGCAACATCACGCAGACGCAGCGTACTACCATCGGTATTGGAGCGCAGAATGATCTCCTCAAATTCCGCGGGTGATGCCAGTTGTCCCTTGGTTGTGACGGTGAAGGTAAAGGCCTGATTATCCGGTGCCGGCTGATCACCCAGGCGTCCGGCAGCAAACTGGGCATTCTGTTCGCGGATGGACTGGGCTACATCGGTAGGGGTCAGTTGGTATTGGGCAAGTTTGTCCGGGCGCAGCCAGACCCGCATGGAATAGTCCTGGGCGCCGAACAGGGAAGCTCCACCAACCCCGGGAATCCGTACCAGTTCGTCCAGTACATTGAGCAGGGCATAATTGCTGATAAACAGGGTGTCGTAGCGACCTTCAGGGGCGTTAAGGGTAGCGACCATCAGCAGGTTGGTAG
>JBHEOB010000124.1:0-936 GCA_046261775.1 Guyparkeria sp. | reverse complement strand
CCACCTCTCCACAAACTACGTTTAGACGCAGGCACAACCTTTTGGCAAGCGGCGCGTGAACCAAGCCGGGTTTACCGGAGAGCAAAAAGCTCGAAAGGTAAGCCATGACCAAAGGAAACCCAGGGAACCGTTTTTCGACAGAGGTACGTGCGCGCGCGGTGCGCATGGTTCTGGAGAACGAAGCGGATTACAAATCAAGATCGCAGGCGATTGCCTCGATCTCGGCGAAGTTCGGATGCAGCAGCGCCACGTTGCGCGATTGGGTCAACAGGCAGGCCGTCGAGGACGGTGAGCGCGATGGCCTGACGCAATCGGAGCGCGAGGAGCTCAAGGAGCTCCAGCGCGAGAACCGCGAGCTGCGCCAGGCCAATGAGATCCTGCGCAAGGCGTCGGCTTTTTTCGCAGCGGCGGACCTCGACCGCCAACGGAAGAGATGATCATGTTCATTGATGATCATCGAAAGGAGTACGGCGTCGAGGCGATCTGCAGGGTTCTGCCGATCGCGCCGTCCACCTATCACCACCATCAGGCGGTCGCGCGTGACCGGTCAAAAGCGTCCGTGCGAGCGCAGTCCGACGCGGATCTCGGCCCGAAGATCAAGACCTGCTGGGAGGCCAGCGGCAAGCGTTACGGGGCCGTCAAAGTCTGGTACGATCTCGCTACAGAGGGCGAGAATATCGCGCGCTGCACGGTTGTGCGCCTTATGAAAGAGATGGGAATACAGGGCGTTATCCGCGGCAAGGGCAAGAAGACAACGTATCGCGATCCGGCCCTGCCGTGCCCTGAAGACAAGGTGAACCGGGTCTTCAAGGCCCCGGCGCCGAATGTTCTCTGGGTGGCCGACTTCACCTATGTGCGCACCGCTGTCGGGTTCGTGTACGTGGCGTTCATCATCGATGTCTTCGCCCGCTACATTGTTGGCTGGCAGGTCTCTTC
>JBHEOB010000123.1:0-998 GCA_046261775.1 Guyparkeria sp. | reverse complement strand
GGTCGGCAGACCTGGTGATCTACCAGGGCCTCGGGCTGATGCCCGATTTTATCGAGACGGCCGAACAGCGCGAGCAGGCCGATCGCGTGGTGCTGACCGATCGCATTCCCGAGTTCCGCCTGATCGAGACCGACGGGGTCGTCAATCCGCACACCTACCACGATCCGTCGCTGCTCCAGTATGCCGTCGATCACCTGACCATCCAGCTCAAGGAAAATCTCGAGCCGGTGGCGGGCGAGATCGAGGGCAACCGGTTGCGGATCAATATCGAATTGCAGTCGCTTATGCGCGAGACCGAGGGGCTGATGGAGGACGTCTCGCGGTCCGAACGGGTGATGGTCACCGACAACGACGTGTTCGCCTATTTTGCCAAGGCCTATCACTTCGAGTTGCTCGACGTGACCGACGAGGAACAGGGCGAGAAGGCCATCGAACTGATCGAGCGCAACGAGACGCCACACGCGTTCCAGGTGGCCGGTGCCGGTGACGGTGCGATCGAGGAGTGGCTCGAGGCCGAGCGTGGTTCGAGTATCCCCGACTCGATCGGGCTGGCCTCTCCCCTGACCGGCCTGTGGCTGGGTGACAGCAACCTGCCTACCGGGACCTACATCGGCCTGTTCCGCGAGAATGTCAGCGAAATCATCCTGGGGCTGAAGCCGCTTCCGGAAGCGGGCGGTGAGGCACCGGCCGAATAGGCCGGGTCGGACGGAGGTCAGCCGGTCGATGCCGAAGGGTCGACAGGCCGATCAGCCGCTGGCGCGGTGGTCCTGGGCCAGCTCCCGGTAGAACCTGGCCGATTCGGCCAGGTGTTCGCGCTCCCCGCCTGACAGTGGACGGATCTTGCGTGCCGGCGCGCCGACGTAGAGGTGGCCGCTCTCCAACACCTTGCCGGGCGATACCACGCTGCCGGCGGCGATGATTACTTCGTCCTCGACCACCACGTCGTCCATCACGATCGCGCCCATGCCGACCAACACCCGGTTGCCCACGGTGCAGGC
>JBHEOB010000122.1:765-1007 GCA_046261775.1 Guyparkeria sp. | reverse complement strand
CTGTCCGCCGAGGCGGGGCCCGTGCTCGACCTGGGCAGCGGCGCGGGTCTACCCGGCGTGGTCGTGGCTGCCCGCGTCGCCCCCCGCGAGGTGTGGTGGGTCGAGCGCCGCAGGCGTCGCGCCACCTTCCTCACGCAGGTCGCGGCGCACGCGCGCCTCTCCTCGGTGCGGGTGGTCGTCGACGATGTCCGGCGGATCACGCGGCCGCCGGATGGCGTCGCGACGGTGACGGCGCAGGCGGT
>JBHEOB010000122.1:0-547 GCA_046261775.1 Guyparkeria sp. | reverse complement strand
GGGCAGCGCCCCGCCTGGTCCGCGCCGAGCCGTTGGGCACGCGTGGTACCTTGGTCGCCGTCGAGCTGCGGGGAGGCTGAGCGTGCCCATCGTGGGCGTCATCAACCAGAAGGGCGGGGTGGGCAAGACCACCACCGCGATCAACCTCGCGGCCGCCCTGGCGCGCCAGCGCCGTGTCCTGCTCGTCGACCTCGATCCACAGGCCAACGCCACCAGCGGCATCGGCCTGCAGGGCGTGGTGAACAGCGTCTACGCACTGGAGGGCATCGCCGGCATGCTCGACACGATCGACCGGGTGCGCGCGTCGCTGCACGGGGAGCTCAACGTGCTGGGCCTGCTGCTGACGATGGCCGACCACCGGACGAACCTCTCGCAGCAGGTGGAGGCGAACGTCCGCCAGCACTTCGGGCGGCTGGTGTTCGACAGCGTCATCCCCAGGACCGTGCGGCTGGCCGAGGCGCCGTCCTACGGCCTGTCGATCTACGACTACGCGCCGACGTCGTCGGCGGCCGTGGCCTACACGGCCCTGGCCGAGGAGGTGATCGAC
>JBHEOB010000121.1:0-1044 GCA_046261775.1 Guyparkeria sp. | reverse complement strand
GGGGTAGCGCAAAGAGCGCCATGCCGCGCCTCACCAGTTCGCGGTCCTCGACGAGTTCGAGCCGCAGGCGCACCGCATACGCCACTCTCTCGCGAAACCGCATCGCGCCGAGATCGGTGGCCTCGAGGGCCGCGACCATCTCGGCATCGACCGCATCGTGCGCGGCCAGCGCCAGATCGACCGCCCCGCGGGGGCAGACGGCATCGATCATCGCGCGGTCGATCCCGGCATCCTGCGCCGCGAGGCGCAGCGTCGCCTCGCTCCAGCCGTCGAAGGGCACGTGCGCCTTGGCGGCCTCCAGCAGGCGGGTCTTGATATCTGTCTCCGGTCTGCTCTGAGCGCGGGCTGCGGCCCCCTCGCGACACGAAAGACGACCCCCGGGCGCATGCCTCGGGGGTTTTTCTTTGCCAGACGGGGCGTGTCTCAGCCTGCCTGCGGCAGGAAGGGCGATGGCGGCCCAACCGAGACGAGGCTCAGCCGGTGCATCGCCCGCGTGCAGGCGACATAGAGCATGTTTCGGTCCATCTCGGTGGAAAACACCGCGGCGCTCGCATCCGGCACGATCACCCGGTCGAATTCCAGCCCCTTGGCCAGATGCGGCGTGCAGACGAGGAGACCGGTGGAAAACCCCGAGCTGCCCTCTTCGAGCAGCCGGGCGTCGATGCCGGCCTCGCTCAGGGTCTTGTGCAGGCGTTTCGCCTCGCCTTGCGTCTTGGCGAGGATGGCCAGCGTGGTGTGATCGGAGCCCCTGAAATCCTCGATCATCGCGGCGATCCGCGCGAGCGCCTCCTTGCGGCTGGCGACGACCTGCACATCCGGCGCCGGCCCGTGCCGCTCCATCGCGACGAGGTCGGGGTTGGGCGAGATTTTGAGCGCGAACTGCATGATCTCCCATGTCGAGCGGTAGCTCTTGTTGAGCGTCACGCGCAGCGCGCCGTCGAGCACGCCCTCGATCCGCTCGGGCGTCGAGGCGCTGTAGGGGTTCACCGATTGCGTCGCATCGCCGAGGATGGTCTTGCGGCAGGGGAAAAGCCGGGCGAGAAC
>JBHEOB010000120.1:741-1049 GCA_046261775.1 Guyparkeria sp. | reverse complement strand
CGTCGATGCTCAGGGCAATGTCTTCGCCGGGCACGGGCCGTTGCGTCTCGAGCACCTTGACCTCGCGACCGAGTGCGTCGACCTCGACGATCCGGTAACCCGGCACACCGTGCAGACGATCCTCGTACTGCCGTTCGACACCAGTCTTGCCGATGTACTGCGTACCCTGGTAGGCATCCGGGTCGAGGCGATTTACGTCCTCGGCATTGATTCGCCCCACATACCCGACCACATGCGCCAGCAACTCTCGATACGGGTAAACCCGCTTGAGGCTGGAGACGATCTCGGTACCCGGCAGCCAGGGCTTG
>JBHEOB010000120.1:0-731 GCA_046261775.1 Guyparkeria sp. | reverse complement strand
GGCTTGAGCCGTGCGAGCCGCGCCCGTTCGACCTCACCCAGGTCCGCCTTGACCAGCACGGGGTCAAAGCGGCGGCCCACCCGGATACGCTCCTCGATCGCCTCGACGGCGCGCACGTCAAGACCCAGCACATCGGTCAGCATCGCCAGCTCGGCCGCCACATCCTGGCTGTGTTCGGCAGTGATCTGCACTTGGTAGGTGGCAACGTTGTCGGCCACCACCTCACCCTGGGCATCGAATATCCGGCCACGCTCGGGCGGCACGACCACCATGCGGGTGCGGTTTTCCTCGGCCTTGGCGAGATAGTGATCGTGCTGGGCGATCTGCAGCCAGGCCGCGCGCCCGAGCAGCGTCAGCACGACGAGCAGCGAGAGCAGGGCCGCAAACAGGATGCGCAGGCGGAATACCCGCCGGGCCCGGCCATGGTCGTGAAGACGATCTAGCATCGATTCGCTCGGGGCGTGTTCTCTGGCACCAGCCGACAGGAGAAACAACGGCGGCCGACAGGAATCTGCCCCCGCCGGCCGCGTCGGATGGCGGTGTCGGACACGACCTTCGGCCCGACGCCCACCGGATCAGCCCTGCTCGTGACGGGCGATCGAGTCCTCGATCTCCTTGCAGGCCGCGGCCTTGTCTTCGAAGCCCTTGCACTCGACCCACTTGCCCGGCTCGAGCGCCTTGTACTGCTCGAAGAAGTGCTGGATCTGCTCGAGCAGGAAGCCCGGTAGGTC
>JBHEOB010000119.1:781-1080 GCA_046261775.1 Guyparkeria sp. | reverse complement strand
GAGCAGCGATCACCTTTTTCAGTCTGTCGCGTACCTGTTCGGCAATTGGCCTGAGTTTTGGGTTGTCGATTGCCTGCATCGAGGTGACCGGGTCGACCGCTGAAACTTCGATGCTCCCTTCTGAAAGTTCTCTGAGAATGACATTGCAGGGAAGCATGGTGCCTATATGTGGCTCAACCTGCAACGCCTGATAGGCAAAGTTCGGATTGCAGGCCCCAAGGATTTTGTAGGGCGTGAAATCGACGTCCAGCTTTTTCTTCAAGGTTGCCTGCACGTCGATCTCTGTCAATACTCCGAAT
>JBHEOB010000119.1:0-687 GCA_046261775.1 Guyparkeria sp. | reverse complement strand
CCAAGCACCCGCGTTTGGGCTTCGTCGAAGTCCATATCTAATTTTCGGCTGAAATGATAACTCATGGAATGTTCTCCTTTCGTAGATTAGATATTCTACTCTTGATTATATGGTGATTTTTCGCAACCGCAAGGCGTTGCTGATGACCGAAACAGAACTGAAGGCCATGGCGGCACCGGCGATCATCGGGCTGAGCAGGATACCGAAGACGGGATAGAGCACTCCCGCTGCGATGGGGACGCCGGTTGCGTTGTAGATAAAGGCGAAGAACAGGTTCTGGCGGATATTGCGCATGACTGCCCGGCTGAGGCGCAAGCCACCGACTATGCCGCGCAGGTCGCCCTTCACCAGGGTCAGCCCGGCGCTCTCAATGGCAACGTCGGTGCCCGTGCCCATGGCGACGCCCACATTGATCGGATCAGCGATGGCGATGAGGCCAAGGAGCTGATTGTCACGTCCCGCCCAGATTACCGTCTTGGCCTCGCCTTGCAGGCGTTCCGCTTCTTTGGTCAGCGCGTCAGGGATAGTGATTTTTGCTGCTTCGAGGAAGTCCCGTTTACCGATGCGAATCACCTTGCCATCGATTCTAGCCTTCACGCCACCTCCGGTCGTGCTCTCAAAATCGGTGATCTCCGGTAGTTCAAGACCCTCCTGCTTCGCCTTATCGACAACGGCCCGGGCCAGCGG
>JBHEOB010000118.1:288-1130 GCA_046261775.1 Guyparkeria sp. | reverse complement strand
AGATCGCCTCGATGCTCAAGCCCCGTCTCGACGAGGATCGCGAGGTCTGGGCCGAACTGGCCGCGGTGGGCATCGACATGGACGGCGCGGTACGCGACCAGTTGCTCGACGAGGGGCTGGAGCAGTTCCAGACTGCCTTCGACGATCTGCTCGCCGCGATCGACCAGGCCTGAGGCGCGCCCTCTAGCTCAGTCGGCGGCGCGGTTCATCCACCACATGCGCAGGCGCACGCCCCAAGGGCTGGTCAGACCGGTGGTCGAATGGGCCACCCGGCCGGTCTGGTCGCAGAACAGGAAGGTGGGGGTGACGTTCACGCCCAGGCTCGCAGCAATACGCCCGTCCGGGTCGTTGATCACCGGCAGTTTCTCCAGATCGTTTCCCTGCATGTGGGCGCGCACGGTGGCCGCATCGCCCGACTGCATCGCCACGGTGATCACGCGGTGATCGTCGACCAAGTCGACCAGCCAGGGCATCTCCAGATCGCAGTAACCACACCAGGTGGCCCAGAACACCACCACCGTCGGCTCGTCTGCTGGGCCGCCGATGGTCAGTTCCCGCCCGTCGAGATCCTCCACGGTCATGCCGCGGATCTTGCCCTCCGGCAGGTCCGGTCCCATCCAGGCTTGCACGGCCAGCAGTGCCGCGACGAATACCAAGCCCTCGAGGGTCCAGCGTGCCCAGCGTGGCAGGCGGCGTTTCGGCTTTGACGGCGGGGTGTTGCCGGAGTCGTGGCCCGCGTTGTTGCCCTTGTTGTTCGGGTCGTCTGCCATGCGTCTGTCTCGAAGCTATTCGGTGAGAGGTTGCGGATGACGTCGTCGGTGCGTCGCCTCTCGGCGGGCCCC
>JBHEOB010000118.1:0-278 GCA_046261775.1 Guyparkeria sp. | reverse complement strand
CTGATAAACTGCGCCCATGAATGCCCCCTCATCCAACCAGCGCATCCTCGTCGGCGTCTCCGGCGGCATCGCGGCCTACAAGGCCGTGGTGCTGGTGCGCCGGCTGGTCGAGGCCGGGTGCGAGGTGCGCGTGGTGATGACCGAGGCGGCCACCCACTTCGTCACCCCGCTCTCCTTCCAGGCGGTCAGCGGCCATCCGGTGCGCACTACCCTGCTGGACGCCGAAGCGGAATCGGGCATGGATCATATCGCGTTGGCCCGTTGGGCCGATGCCATAG
>JBHEOB010000117.1:0-1189 GCA_046261775.1 Guyparkeria sp. | reverse complement strand
CCTGAATCCCTGGCTGCTGGCCTGGGGCCTCGGCGCCGGCCTGCTGCTCGCCGCGCTGATCACACCGCTGCTGGGCCGGCGCATGACGCGGGCGGCACCGGCAAAGGCATTGCGAAACTGATCACAGGACCGACCAGCTAGCCTGAACCTGATGCGACAGCCTTCCCCAGGGCGGGGAGCTCATTTGCCGGCCCTATCACCGTTTGCTCGCGCGTCTCGAACAAACACGCCACTCTTGCGCCGATCGACCTCGAACAACCCGATGGCCTCGAACAGAGAACTAAGCTTCGTATGCCCGTAGTTGCGCGGGTCGAAGTCATTAGCCGTCTTGTTCATATAGCTGCCGACCGGGCTGAGATTGGCCCAGCCGTTTTCGTCTGACGTTGCCTCTACGGCCGCGCGCGCCAGGTGAACCAGCGCCGTGTCACCACGCAGCTCCTTGCCCCCACGAGGTTGGTGCGCCTGAATGACATCTTCTTCCTCCGGCGCGGCGAACACTTCGGTATAGATGAAGCGGTCGCAGGCGGAAACGAAGGCCTTCGGCGTCTTCTTTTCCCCGATACCGAAGACGCTCAAACCTGACTCCCGAAGTCGAGCGGCCAAGCGGGTGAAATCGCTGTCGCTGGAGACGAGACAGAAACCTTCGAAGCGATCGGTATACAACAGGTCCATGGCATCAATGATCATGGCACTGTCAGTGGCGTTTTTGCCGCTGGTGTAACCGAACTGCTGCATGGGCTGAATGGAATGACCGAGCAGGGTCTGCTTCCACTTGCCGAGCTGTGGGGTGGTCCAATCACCATAGATCCGCTTGACGTGAGCAACACCGATTTTGGCCACTTCGGCCATCAGTCCATCCACTATGCCCGGCTGGGCGTTATCGGCGTCAATCAGTACGGCAAGTGACAGATTCGAGCCGTATCCATTCTCCATGGCAAGGTCCCTATTGCTGGTGTCAGTCCCCGGCATGTGCCGTTTGAAAAGAGTGCTCGTTACCGATTCCTCCCGGCGCCGGAGTCACCCAGATCAACATTCAGGCGAACAGCGCGTCGATCTCGTCCCAGAGGGCGCGATAGGCCTGGTTGGCGAGGTGGCGGGGTTCGCGATAAACGGAGGGCTGCTGGTCCTCGCCCATCTGTTCGACGATCGAGGCGTAGGGGATCTCGTTTTCGAGCAGCTCGGGGATGTC
>JBHEOB010000116.1:977-1324 GCA_046261775.1 Guyparkeria sp. | reverse complement strand
CGGCCTGGCCGTCGGCCTGTTTTTGGGATTGTCCCCCACGGTGGGGTTCCAGGCTGGCCTAGCGCTGCCTACCTGCCTCGCGTTGCGGGCGAATTTTCCACGCGCCTTTGCGCCCCCCTGGGTCAGCAACCCCGTCACCGTCGCGCCCTTGTATATGGGCTTTAACCAGTTGGGTGAGATGGTGTTAGGGCAAACGGTGCTGTCATACGACACCACTGCCGCGCATCCATGGTTGAGTCGATTTGCCGGCGAGGGCGTGCAGATGCTCATTGGCCGCCTCGCGTTTGCCGTCCCGGCGGCAACGTTCGGCTACGTGCTGGCGCGACGTGCCGGGCGTATCCGAAAGG
>JBHEOB010000116.1:0-846 GCA_046261775.1 Guyparkeria sp. | reverse complement strand
TTTCGGAGGACGCCTTTTTATCTTCACTAAATTGGAGGCTGGACCCGGAGTCGAACCGGGGTAAACGGATTTGCAATCCGGTGCATAGCCACTCTGCCATCCAGCCGAAATCTGGAGCGGGAAACCGGATTCGAACCGGCGACCCCAACCTTGGCAAGGTTGTGCTCTACCAGCTGAGCTATTCCCGCTTGAGGGGGCGCAATTCTCATCAGGAACCGCCCCCGTGTCAAGTCGTGTGCCACGCGGGGCAGTGTCGAGCGCCGGTTCAGCCAGTCCGGCCTTCCTCAATGATGACGGAGTCGAGCCAATAACCATCGCTGCAACATGCGGTTGCGCGACTGACGTGCCCGGTTACACTCACTACGGTCGGCCTGCAGGCAGGAGGCCGGGTGGCGTGGGTCGTGCAGCTCGGCCGAGCGGGCATCGAGGTAGACGCGCACGCGCAGTGTGACCGGTCGATGGTGGGAATCGAGCACCTCGTGGTCGGTGAGTGCCATCTCGAGGGTGAAGCGTCCCCGCTCGGTGACCCTTGCGACGACCGAAAAACCCAGGGTGAACTCGTCACCCGGGGCCAGACGTCGCAGGTCACCGAGCAGGCGCCGAATCAGGATATAGTTCTGCTCGTAGAGATCCATCAACTGATCGAATGGATCGTGCTCGATGGAATGAGGAGTGCCGGTGTTGAGATTCATGCCCGTCAGTGTAAGCAAGCGTTGCGCGAATAGGAATCCTGGCGTCCGAGCTGCATCGGACGGCCAGGCGCGCGTGGCCGGGATGGTCGTCTGTCTGGGTGTGCTTGTCTCGCTGCTGGCGACAGGTGTCGCCCGGGGCGACGTCTACAAGTAC
>JBHEOB010000115.1:839-1341 GCA_046261775.1 Guyparkeria sp. | reverse complement strand
CTACACATGGGCGCCATTTTCGCCGGGGGCGACATCGACGAGATTACCGCCCATCCTGGCGTTCAGGAGATTTATCTGGGGGCCGCAGATGAGTGACACCGCACTTCTGAGCGTAGAGGGCCTGTGCGGCGGCTATGGCGGCGAGCAGGTCTTGCAGGGGGTCGACCTGAGCCTCGACGCGGGGGAGATCGTGGCCGTGATCGGCCGCAATGGCGTGGGCAAGAGCACGCTGATGCGTACGCTGACCGGGCTTCTGTCGCCTGGACCGTGCGCGCCAGCACGCCGGCACCTTGTCGGGTGGGCAACAGCAACAGCTTGCCATTGCACGCGCGATGATCGGACACCCGAGCCTGATGCTGCTGGATGAGCCGTCCGAGGGCATCCAGCCGTCGATCATCAAGGACATCTCGCGCAATGTGCGCGAGCTGAACGCGCGTACGGGGGTCGCGGTGTTGCTGGTCGAACAGAACCTCGATCTGATCGTGTCGATGGCGCAGCGCGG
>JBHEOB010000115.1:252-655 GCA_046261775.1 Guyparkeria sp. | reverse complement strand
ACCCGCAGACCGGGCCCATACATGTGAAGGGGGCGGAAAAAGGCGATGCGCTGGCGGTTCGGATCTTGTCGATCACGCCGCGCGGGGAACAGCCTGTGGGCACCACATGCTTGATCCCGGAATTCGGTGGGCTGGTGGGCACCGGCAACACCGCGATGCTCAATGCGCCGCTGGCCGAGAGGGTGAAGAAGATCAACGTCGACACCGATGGCGTCTACTGGTCCGACAAGGTCACGCTGCCCTATGAACCATTCATCGGGACTATCGGCACCTCGCCCGAGATTGAGGCAATCTCGTCTCTTCAGCCTGATTACTATGGCGGGAATATGGATTTGCCGGATGTCGGTCCCGGTGCGATCATCTATCTGCCAGTAAACAAAGCAGGTGGGTTGCTGTATCTGGG
>JBHEOB010000115.1:0-242 GCA_046261775.1 Guyparkeria sp. | reverse complement strand
AAGTCTCGGTCCTGACGAGATCACCTCGCGCGATGCGGTGCGGCGTTATGTGACTATCTGAGCACCCTTAACAGAAGACTGGAAGGAGCAAGAACATGAGCTGGCTGGAAACTTCGATCATGGGCCGCAAGGGCGTTGCAAAAGGCAAGCCCGGCGAAACCCACAAGATCACCATAGCCGACCAAGGCAGCTTTCACTATGTCTACGGTCCCTATGCCGAGCCGGTATTGGAGGTCGAACCC
>JBHEOB010000114.1:1078-1360 GCA_046261775.1 Guyparkeria sp. | reverse complement strand
CCTCTCCCCTCCATGCAGCGTGCCTTTTCGGCGTAGGGAGGGGCTCCGAGCGAAGCGATTCCCACGCAGTGAAAAAGAGAGGGTGGGTCGCAAAACTTACCTCTGCGATCTCGCTGGACGCTCGAACGCTGTCTCCTCTCGAGAGGAGATTTACTCCCCTTAATGACCAATAAACGAATCAACCAATAACCGGCCGATAGGCCAACTACTCACGCATCAGCTTCTTATACTGAATTCGCTCGGGCTGATCTTCAGAAATCCCAAGGCGTTCGCGCCGGTTCT
>JBHEOB010000114.1:676-1043 GCA_046261775.1 Guyparkeria sp. | reverse complement strand
CCATTTTACCTGGCTGTTCCCCTCAAATGCCAGAATGTGAGTAGCCACGCGATCGAGGAACCATCTGTCGTGCGAAATAACAACTACACAGCCGGCAAAGTCAAGAATCGCCTCTTCAAGAGCGCGAAGTGTGTTGACGTCCAGGTCGTTGGTCGGCTCATCAAGCAAAAGAACGTTACTTCCCTCCTTCAACATCTTGGCCAGGTGAACGCGGTTGCGCTCACCACCCGAAATCTCCGATACTTTTTTCTGCTGGTCGCTTCCGCTGAAGTTAAATCGTGCCACATAGGCTCGTGAATTTACTTCCCGATCGCCCAACTTCACAAAATCGTTGCCGCCTGAAATGGCTTCCCAGATTGTTTTATCC
>JBHEOB010000114.1:0-562 GCA_046261775.1 Guyparkeria sp. | reverse complement strand
AGTTCCGGCATCAGGCTTCTCTTCGCCGGTGATCATTTTAAACAGCGTCGTTTTTCCGGCACCGTTCGGACCAATCACACCCACGATCCCGCCCGGAGGCAGGCTGAATTCCATATCTTCAACCAGCAAAATATCATCAAACCCTTTCTTTACGCCTTTGGCTTCAATTACTTTATCACCCAGGCGAGGTCCGGCCGGAATAAAGATCTCCATCTCTTCACGCTGTTTTTTGCGCTCCTCAGACAACAGCTCCTCATACTGGTTGATGCGGGCTTTGCTCTTTTTCCGGCGTCCTTTCGGATTTTGCTGAATCCATTCCAGCTCCTGCTGCAGTGTTTTCTGGCGCTTAGATTCCTCTTTTTCTTCCTGCTGAAGGCGAGTTTTCTTCTGTTGAAGCCATGAGCTATAGTTCCCTTCAAATGGAATTCCTTCGCCGCGATCGAGTTCCAGGATCCATCCGGCTACATTATCCAGGAAATAGCGATCGTGAGTAACGGCAATAACTGTACCCTCATATCGGGCCAGGTGCTGCTCAAGCCAGCCCACGGATTCAGCGTCCAAA
>JBHEOB010000113.1:1276-1583 GCA_046261775.1 Guyparkeria sp. | reverse complement strand
GATGTAAGCCGTGTTCGCTACCTTCTGATCAATTGCGGACACGCGCTACTTCTCCGCTCCTTACACCGCCCCGGGGAAATGCTGGAATGTGAGACCCCGTCCCTCGCCGCTCCCCTGCCAACTTCGGGGTCCTGCGCCCCACTCGGTTAGACATACTGCACCCCCGTGGCGCGCCATCAGGGCTCGCTCGTGCTCGTGACGGGGCCGGAGGGCGGGATACGCACGGTCCGGATAGTGTTGTTCTTGATTTGCACGATATCCATCACCACGCCGCCGATGCGCACGCTGGCCGGGGCTTCGGGGATGT
>JBHEOB010000113.1:0-1180 GCA_046261775.1 Guyparkeria sp. | reverse complement strand
CTCGTCCACCACCAGCCCGATCCGGCGCTTCTGTTTCTGGAAGTTCATCAGTTGCCGGTTCAGTGCGGTGCCTTCGGGAATGAAGTAGGGCGGGCTGATCACCTGCCGCAGGTCTTCCAGCGCAAAGGACTCCCGGTAGGCGAGTGGCAGCAGATCGCGCATGTGCACGAAGCCGACGACGTGATCGATGCCGCCTTCGACCACCGGCAGACGGGTAAACGATCCGCTCAGGATCTGCTCGACCACGTCGTTCCAGTCCTCCTTCAGGTCGAGGGCCACGATCTCATTGCGCGGGATCATGATGTCCTCGACGGTAACGCGTTCCAGATCCAGCAGGTTGATCAGCATCCGCTGGTGCTTGACCGGAATCAGCGCGCCGGCCTCCGCGACTACGGAGCGCAACTCGTCCACAGTCAGTTCCGCACGCTGCTTGGCGTCGAGCCGGATGCCGAACAGCCGCAGCACACCGTTCGCGAGCAGGTTGACCACGTAGACCAGTGGCAGCAGAACCCGCAACAGCCCCGTATGGATCCACGCAGCCGGGTAGGCGATGCGTTCGGCATGTAGTGCAGCGACAGTTTTCGGTGCGGTTTCCCCAAAGATCAGCAGGGCCAGCGTCAGCACGCCCGTTGCGATGGCCACTCCGACGTCACCGGACAGGCGCAAGCCGATGAAGGTCGCGATCTGGGTGATCAGGATGTTCACCAGGTTGTTGCCGAGCAGGATCAGGCCGAGCAGCCGGTCCGGACGATCCAGAAGCTTTTCAGCCAGCCGGGCACCCTTGTGCCCCTGCTTCGCCTGGTGCCGCATCCGGTAGCGGTTCAGGGACATCAGGGCCGTCTCCGACCCGGAGAAAAAGGCGGACAGCAGGAAGAGGATGAACAGGGCGCCGAACAGCGCGCCCAGGGGGATGTCTTGCAAGCGGCAGTTACTCGCGGGCCATATGGCTCCGGAATTCTAGGCGCCCCTGCCCACCGAGTACAGGAAGCCTCCACACCTGCTTTCCTTTCTGACTTTCCGCGAAATCATTGGTGACGAGGCGCGACCGCAACCGATGCTCGGGGTGGCAGTAAACAATGTGATCTTGCTGGTCGAGTACATCTAGATCAGTCGGCACAGCCGCGCCCTCGCACCCCTCGATGCGATCACAGAGTCGGGCACGGTCCGGCTGTGCCCGATC
>JBHEOB010000112.1:720-1611 GCA_046261775.1 Guyparkeria sp. | reverse complement strand
CGCCAGGTCGACGTCGCCCCGCCCGAAGGCCAGGCGCCAGCCGTCGCGCGCGGCCGCCACCTGGTACACCCGTCCCCCCTGCTCCGGCAGCGCCGGCGAACGCCGATGGGCGGCGTCGAACACCAGCCCGTCGCCCGGCTTGGGCGCGCGACCCGCCGCCTCGGCCGCCGCCCGCGCGCCCGGTCGCAGGTCGGCGAGCGCGGGCCCGGCGGGCTCGATGGCGGCCGGCGGCGCGACGACCACCGCGTCCTCCAAGATGCGCACGACGGTACCCAGGCGCAGCCCACGGTGGCGCGGTGCGCGGCCGCGCACCACGGTTCGGTGATCGGTGCCGGCGACGAACCAGGGCCCGAGGCCGCGCGAGTAGGTCTGCTCCAGGTCGCGCAGGGTGTCCGGGTCGGGCGCGGGCGCCGCGGTGCCGGCGACGCGCGCCGCCCAGGCCGCGTCGATGGCGCGCCGGTACGCGTCGGTGGTGAGCGCGACGTACTCGGCGTCCTTGTAGCGCCCCTCGATCTTGAAGGCGTCGATGCCCAAGTCGACGAGCTCGGGTACCTGCGCGGTAACGCTCGTCCAGGAGCGTCTGCGCGGCGCCGTCGACGATCAGGTCGTAGGCGAGCCGGCAGGCCTGGGCGCACTGGCCGCGGTTGGCCGAGCGACCGCCCCACGCCTCGCTGCTGAAGCACTGGCCCGAGTAGCTCACGCACAGCGCGCCGTGGACGAACACCTCGAGCTCGACGTCGGTCGCCTCGGCGATCCGCCCCAGGTCGGCGAGCGACAGCTCGCGACCGAGCACCACCCGGCGGGCGCCGTGGGCGGCGGCGAACGCCACCCCCTGGGCGCTGGTGACCGACATCTGGGTGGAGCCGTGGACCGCCAGGCCGGGCGCGACCG
>JBHEOB010000112.1:0-661 GCA_046261775.1 Guyparkeria sp. | reverse complement strand
ATGATCGCGTCGACGCCGGCCGCCGCGATCGCGCCCAGCGCGCGCTCCGCCTCGACGAGCTCATGGTCGAACACCAGCGTGTTGAAGGTGACGAAGCCCTTGACCCCGCGCGCGTGCAGCGTCGCCACCGCCTCGGGCAACTCCTCGAGGGTGAAGCCCACCTTGGCCCGGGCGCTGAAATGGTTCAGCCCGAAGTACACGGCATCGGCGCCCGCCTCGATGGCGGCGCGCAGCTGCGGCCAGTGGCCGGCGGGGGCCATCAGCTCCGGCGGTCGGATCCGGGATCGCGCGACGGAGGCCATGAGCTCGGGGGGGCGGGTGCGGCGGGGCATCGGACGCGCATCGTAGCGCGGGCGCCGCCGCGCGAACGTCCGCGGTCAGCAGCCGAGCGTCGGCGCCGGCGCGACCTCCGCGCCGCGGCGCGCGTGGACCGCGAACCCGACGACCAGCTTGAGCAGCAGCAGCGGCACGAACGCCGCGAGGCCCGGCAGCACCGGATGGACGAAGGCCGCGACGACGACCAGCGCGAACGCCACGGGCAGCGCCGCCGCCGGCGGCAGCAGCCGCACGAGCACGACGGCCGCCACGGCGTACGCGAACACCGCGACCGCCCACACGGGGCTCGCGCCACCGACGCTCGCCGCCAGGACTACGTGCAGCA
>JBHEOB010000111.1:940-1689 GCA_046261775.1 Guyparkeria sp. | reverse complement strand
GATCAACAAGGTCGATCTGCCCGCCGCCGATCCCGACCACGTGCGCGCCGACCTGCTGCGTCAGGAAGTCGTGGTCGAGGCGATGTCGGGCGACGTGCAGGATGTCGAGGTGTCCGCGATCTCCGGACAGGGTCTGGACGAGTTGCTCGAGGCGATCGCGCTGCAGGCCGAGATCCTTGAGTTGAAGGCCAATCCCGACCGCGCCGCCGAAGGTGCCGTGATCGAGGCGCAGCTTGACGTGGGTCGCGGCCCAGTGGCCACGGTTCTGGTGCAGAAGGGCACGTTGCGCCGCGGTGACATCTTCGTCGTGGGCGAGCAATACGGCAAGGTGCGCGCGCTGATCAACGACCGGGGCGAGCGTGTGGACGAGGCCGGGCCATCGGTGCCGGTCGAGGTTCTGGGTCTCAACGGCACACCCGAGGCCGGCGACGTGCTCAACGTGGTCGAGACCGAGGCGCAGGCCAGAGAGATCGCCGAGTACCGCGCCAACGCCGCCAAGGAGAAACGCGCCGCCGTCGGGGCCGGCACCTCGCTGGAACAGCTTCTGGCCAATGCCAAGGCACACGAGAACCTCAAGGAGCTGCCCGTGGTTCTCAAGGCCGACGTGCAGGGCTCTGCCGAGGCGATCGTGCAGGCTGTCGAGAAGATCGGCAATGACGAGGTGCGCGTGCGCGTGCTGCATTCCGGGGTCGGCGCGATCACCGAATCCGATATCAACCTCGCCGAGGCGTCGGGGGCACCGGTCATCG
>JBHEOB010000111.1:252-872 GCA_046261775.1 Guyparkeria sp. | reverse complement strand
GCGGCATGGCCTTCGAGAATTACGAGGACATCCGCGAAGGCGACGTCATCGAGATCTTCGAGCGCGAGGAGTTTACGCGCACTCTCGCCTGACACGGGCCACCCGGCAGACCGACAGACAGGGGCAGCCATCGCGGCTGCCCCTTTGCATTTCGGGCGGCATCACCGACAAAGGAATTGTCATTGATGCACGGCACTCGTCCGGTTAGCGTTCTCCGAAAACCTCAGGGAGATCCGGCATGGACATGGTGCTGTTCGTCATATTCCTCGCAACCTGCGCCGTGCCGGGGGCCGCGGGGGCGCTGTTCAAGCCGGGCGCGTGGTATCGCGGCCTCGACAAGCCCGCATGGACCCCGCCGAACCGGCTTTTCCCGGTGATCTGGGCCGTGCTTTATCTGTCGATGTCGGTCGCGGCGGCCCGCGTCGGCATGTATGAGGGCAGCGTGGTGGCCATCGCGCTCTGGGGGTTGCAGATCTGCATCAACACGCTCTGGTCGGCGGTGTTCTTTGGCCTGCACCGGATTCTGGCAGGTGTGGTCATCATCGGGCTGCTCTGGCTCGCCGTGGTGGCGACGACCGCCGCCTTCGCCACGCATGACGCGCTCGCGGCATGGCTGATGG
>JBHEOB010000111.1:0-242 GCA_046261775.1 Guyparkeria sp. | reverse complement strand
GTGATCTACGACCTCGTGGACGACGTCAAAGCCGCCGCAAGCGGCCTTCTGGGCGCCGAAGTTCGCGAAAAGTTCATCGGCTACGCCAAGATCATGGAGGTCTTCAAGGTCACCAAGGTCGGAAAGGTCGCCGGCTGTCTGGTGACCGAGGGCGTCGCACGCCGCTCGGCTGGCGTTCGCCTGCTGCGCGACGACGTGGTGATCCACGAAGGCACGCTGAAGACGCTCAAGCGCTTCAAGGA
>JBHEOB010000110.1:312-1820 GCA_046261775.1 Guyparkeria sp. | reverse complement strand
CAGCCGGGCTGTTCGGAAGTTACGGCGATATGTTCGGGTCGTGGCTGACCGGGTAGGCGGTGCCGACGAGCCTCTTCTGGGATAACGACAACGATGACGTCGAGGATCCCTTGATCGCGTGGATCCTTGACGATGGACGCGTAGAGCAGCGTCGTGATATCGAGGATGGCGTCGTTTCGAACCTTGCCGATGGTTCGTTCCAGCTTTTCGATAATCTGGAGGATTTCCAAAACACCGACGGGGATCTTTTCGCCGCGCTGTTCTCCGGGCATATCGAGGATCTGGCGAATCTGAACCTCAATTTCGCCATCGATGTCGCGGCGGATGAGGGCGACAGCTTTACCCTGCGAGTCACCCCGTCGCCGGTGCCGCTGCCGGCGACCGCGCCGCTGCTGGTGGCCGGGATCGGGGCGTTTGCCATGCTCCGTCGCCGCAAGCGCGCCAAGGCCGCCTGAGCGAGGCGCGCATGACCCCCTGCAATCCCGCCCTTGCGGGGTTGCATCCTGCCTGTCGCACGTGACACTTGGCCCTTGTGAGCAAGCAACTCGATTACCATAGCCTCCGCGAGATCTTTTCCCGCTTCCAGGCCGCCGCGCCGCATCCCGAGGGCGAGTTGTCGCATGTGAACGCCTACACGCTGGTGGTCGCCGTGGCGCTGTCGGCGCAGGCGACGGATGTCGGGGTCAACCGTGCCACGCGCACGCTGTTCGAGATCGCCGATTCGCCGCAAAAGATGCTGGATCTGGGCGAGGAGGGGCTGATCGCGCATATCCGCAGCATCGGCCTTTACCGCAACAAGGCGAAGAACGTGATGAAGCTCAGCCGCATCCTGGTGGATCAGTATGGCGGCGAGGTGCCCAACAGCCGCGCGGCGCTGCAATCGCTGCCCGGCGTGGGGCGCAAGACGGCCAATGTGGTGCTCAACATGTGGTGGCATTACCCCGCGCAGGCGGTGGACACGCATATCTTCCGTCTGGGCAATCGCAGCGGCATCTGTCCGGGCAAGACCGTCGAGGCGGTCGAACGCGCCATCGAGGACAACGTGCCGGTGGATTTCCAGCGCCATGCGCATCACTGGCTTATCCTGCACGGGCGGTATGTCTGTCGCGCCCGCAAGCCCGCTTGTGGCGCCTGCCTGATTCGCGATTTGTGCCTGTTCGAAGACAAGACCGAATGAATGGTGAGTTCCCTCGGATCTGGTGATCGTCACGCCGGATCGTTTTGGAAAACGCGCACTGCCCTGACGGCATCACATCTTGCTGGCGTCGGAGCCGGGTATTTTTGCCGAGAAGAAACAACAGGTGCGCGCCCGGCTTCGGTGTCGATCGGCGTTTTCCGATGCAACCCGGGGCCGGGCGCGTCTTCTCCTTGGGCGCCCGTCGGCTCCCCAGCCTGTACCGCCCTGCCAGTCTTGCATGAGAGGGTTAACAAGCCTTGCCTTTTTCTTGGGCCAAATACCCCGGGGTGGATTGGCCGAAGGCCAAGAGGGGCAACGCCCCTCCTGCCAC
>JBHEOB010000110.1:0-302 GCA_046261775.1 Guyparkeria sp. | reverse complement strand
GGCGAAGGCCGCCATACCCTCTTTCTGATCCTCGGTCGCGAAGAGCGAGTGAAAGACGCGCCGCTCGAAAAGAAGCCCCTCGCGCAGGGTCGTCTCGTAGGAGCGGTTGACCGTTTCTTTCGCGGCCATCACCGAAATCTGCGATTTCTCGGCGATTTTCTGGGCGACAGCCATCGCCTCTTCCATCAGCTTCTTGGCCGGGACCACGCGGCTGACGAGGCCGGACCGCTCCGCCTCTTCGGCATCCATGAAACGGCCGGTCAGGTTCATGTCCATCGCCTTGGACTTGCCGACATAGCGGG
>JBHEOB010000109.1:0-2019 GCA_046261775.1 Guyparkeria sp. | reverse complement strand
TCGGGCTTGGCGTTGCCCGGCGGGTCCATGTATTTCTCGGCCAGCCGCATCCGGCGTTCGCCGTTCATCGAGGTGAGGTTCATCTCGCCCTGCTGCGCACCTGGCAGCACGACATGCGCCTGCTTGCCCATTTCGTGCTGGATGATGTCCACATCCACCGCGAACAGGCCGCCTTGCTCGATCGCGCCCACGATGGCCTCGACCAGATCCTCACGGCTGCCCCCGGCGGCGGCATCCATCGCCTCCTTGACCATGTTGGTGCGGCGGTTCCAGATGCGCTTGAACTCGGCGGCGTTGAGCGTGGTGCGATAGGCGTTGCAGTCCCAGATGTGATGCACGCCGCCGCGCCCGTTGATCAGCAGGCGGTCGACATAGGCCGCAGGGCGTCCCACATGGGACTCGTCGGGGCGAACATAGCCCTCCTGATGGCCGCCCATGCGCACGCAGCCGCCGCCCATCTGGCCGATATTCTGCGTGGCCAGCGCGATGTTCACGATCGCGCCGTTGGTGCGGTAATTGTCGTTGTTCCAGATGATCCCCTTCTCGTAGCCGATCATCGTGCGCCGACGGCTGCCATCCTCTTTGGGCGCGGCCATCCATTCGGCAGCGGTGCGGATGTCGGCGGCGGGCACGCCGGTGATCTCGGCCGCGTCTTCAGGCGACATGCGGTTGGCATCCGCCGCATCCTCGAAGCTCGACAGAACCGCCGGAAAGCCGTCGGCCTCTCCGCGCGCCGGAAAGAGCGGTGGACGATCCTGCGCCTCGCGCAGGGTGCTGGTCTCGACGAACTCCATCGCGTGCCAGCCCTGATCGACGATATGGGTGAAGATCGCGTTGGCCAGTGCCAGATCGGTGCCGGAGTTGGGCGCGAGATGCAGCACGTTGTCCGGCCCGGCGGCCTGTTCGGCGGCATTGACCGAGACCGTGCGCCGCGGGTCGATGAAGATGATCCGCGCCTGCGGATGCGCCTCGTCGGGCATCAGCTCGGATTTCTTGCCGTCGCTGATGCCCTGCAGGTTCGGGATCCAGTGGTTGAGGAAGTAGTTGGTCTGACATTCCAGCGGGTTGCAGCCCCAGGCGACCAGCGTGTCGGCCAGTTCGGCATCCTCATAGGCGTTGTTGAGCTCGCCTACGCCCATGTCACGGGTCGCGTGCACCTCGGAATTGTAGGCCGGGCGGTTGTGGATGCGGACATTCTTGACCTTCATCGACTCGAAATAAAGCTTGCCGGTCGCCCATGTGTTCTCGTAGCCGCCGCCCGAGCCGCCATGGTCGAACATCGACACGATCAGATCGTCCTCGCCCTGTACGGTGACGATCCGCGCGGTCACACGGGCGACGAGGTCAAAGGCATCCTCCCAGCTTGTCTGCTGATAAGAGCCGTAGCGCCAGACCAGCGGATCGGTGAGGCGATGCGCCTGTGTCCCGGTGATCGCGGAAGGGTGGTTTTCCGCCATCCGCGAGCCGCGAACAGACCCCAGCCCGGAATTGACCACGCAGTCCACATCCGGTTTCACCACCAGATGCACGTCGCGCCCGTCCTTTTTGACGATGTTGTACATCGACGGCGAATACCACGCCTCGGTGTCCTGATACTGTTGCTGGCTCAGATCGACGCCGAACTTGTTCTGTTCGGGGGCCGTGCCGCCCTGCTTGTTCATCGGCCATGTGTAGGCCTTGTAGCCACAACCGACGATGCAATAGTGACAGACCGCGTTGTGTTCGGTCGCATCGGCGGGAATGATCGGCAGCCGGTCGATTTGTCTTTTGTAGGTCATCGTTGTTCCTCCCTCAGAGCACGTTCGACAGGCGGCCGTAGATCAGCTCGTCCACGCCCTCGGCGTAGATGTCGCCGGCATCATCGACGCGCAGCACGAATTGCGGCAGGTTGTTGGTGGCATGCCCCCAGACCTGCTGCCCGCCGGCCTCGACATCGAAGCGCGAGTAATGCCCGGGACAATTGAAGGTGCGATCCTCGGTGTTGTACATCAGATACCAGCCCTTGTGCGGACACAGGAT
>JBHEOB010000108.1:0-2290 GCA_046261775.1 Guyparkeria sp. | reverse complement strand
GATATGCATGCCATTGAACATGTCGTCGCGCAGCTTGAGCACACCCCGCTCGTCGGCCAGGGCCAGCAACCCGTCGATTACGTCATCGGTAACACGTTGCTTGGAGTAGTCGATCGACAGCCCGGCCGCCTGTCCGGAAAGTCGATCAGCGCGGTTGCCATCGGTCTCGAACCAGTCGTTCGGGTGGCGACGCATATGCTCGGTCGCCTTGACCTCGAGCAATTGCCAGATGGGGCTCATCCGCCCAGCATACCGTTCCTTTCGCATCAGTCCTCTCCGGGAATTTTCAGGTTGTTTCGCCAGCGATGGGAATCGGCGTCGAACAGCCGGTCGGTTTCCGCTGGCCCCCAGCTGCCTGCCGGGTAGGTCGGGATGTAGTCACGCTCGACCGCCCAGTTGCGCAGGACCGGGTCGACCACTCGCCAGGCCCAGGACACTTCATCATAACGAAGGAAAAGCGTCTGATCGCCGTTGATCACATCCAGCAGCAAGGTGGCATAGGCGTCCAGGCTCGACGGTTCTTCACCCGTGTAGGTCGCATCCATCTGCACCGTGCGCGTACTCATCTCCAGCCCCTCGGTCTTGATCTGCATTTCGAACCGAAAGTTCTCCTCCGGCTGGATGCCGATCAGCAACCAGTTGGGTGCGGTGTTGGTGATCTGGGTCTCGCGGAACAACTGTTGCGGTGGCTCGCGGAAGCGAATCGAGATCTGCGAATGGCTTCTCGCCATGCGCTTGCCCGTACGCAGGTAGAACGGCACATCGCGCCAGCGCCAGTTGTCGATATAGAGCTTGAGCGCCGCGAACGTCTCGGTGACCGAATCGTTGGGCACGCCCGGCTCGTCGAGATAACCGGGCTCGTTGATCCCGTCGACCATACCGCGGGTGTACTGCGCACGAAATGCCTGCGCATGCACGCTGCGATTGGAGATCGGCCGGATACAACGCAGGACCTTGACCTTCTCGTCACGCACGGCCTCGGCATCCATCGAGGCCGGTGGCTCCATCGCCGTGAGTGCCAGCATCTGCATCAGGTGGCTCTGCACCATGTCGCGTAGCGCTCCGGCCGAATCGTAGTAGTCACCGCGCCCCTCGATGCCGTGTTGCTCGGCATGCGAGATCTGGACGTGATCGATGTAGTTCCGGTTCCACAGTGGTTCGAGCAACAGGTTTGCGAAGCGCATCACCATGATGTTCTGCACCGTCCCCTTGCCCAGGTAATGGTCGATACGGAAGATCTGATGCTCATCGAAATACTGGTGCAGCAATCCATCGAGCGCGTGCGCGCTCTCGATGTCATGGCCGAACGGCTTTTCGATCACCACGTGGCGACAACCGAGAGACTCGTCGGTGAGCCCGCAAGCACCGAGGTTTCGGCAGATCGCGCCGAAGGCCGAGGGGGACACGGCGAAATAGAACACCACGCAGTCCGGATATTCGGCGTGGGTCAGTCGATCGGCGAGATTCTCGAAACTGTCGGTCTCGTTGAGGTTCCCGTACTGGAAATGCAGTTTGCCCAGCAAACGCTCGATCGCCTCGTCCGAACAGCAGTTCTCGTCCTGCCCACTCCCGCCGAGGCACAGCCGCCGGACTTCTTCACGCCAGGTGGCATCGTCCCAGTCGCGACGACCAAAGCCGACGATGCGGCTTCCCTCGGCGAGCCGACCGGCCAGTTCCAGTTGATACAGGGCAGGCAGCAGCTTCTGGCGCGACAGGTTGCCGGTCGCGCCAAAGATGACAATGGTGACCGGCCGTGGCGGGTCACGACGAATCGGCTTACGCATGCTGCCCTTCCTCGTCCGATTGAGCCGTGAGCGAGGCATCCTTCACTAATTTCATGACTCGTCCTGACGCTGGACCACATGGCCACCGAAGGCATTGCGCATCATCGACAGCACCCGGTTGCCGTAGCCCTCGTCGTCCTGGCTGGCAAAACGCATCTGCAGGGCCAGTGTCATTACCGGCGCGGCCACGCCGAGATCGATCGCCTCGATCGCCGTCCAGCGTCCCTCACCCGAATCGGCAACGCGCGGCCGGATCGCCTCGAGCGCCTGGCCTTCCTGCTTGAGTGACTCGGCGGTGAGATCCAGCAGCCAGCTCTGGACCACCGAACCTTCGCGCCACAGTTCCGTGACCTGGGCCAGGTCGAGATCGAATTCCGGCTTCTTGCGCAACACGGCGAGGCCCTCGGCCATGGCTTGCATCATTCCGTACTCGATGCCGTTGTGAATCATTTTCACAAAATGGCCAGCCCCGGAAGCAATAAACATGACCATCGGTTGGTGCCAGG
>JBHEOB010000107.1:0-2811 GCA_046261775.1 Guyparkeria sp. | reverse complement strand
ACGAGGGGCCATAGCTCAGCTGGGAGAGCGCCTGCGTGGCACGCAGGAGGTCGGCGGTTCGATCCCGCCTGGCTCCACCAAACAACAGAAAAGCCCGGATTCGCAGCTGCGAATCCGGGTTTTTTCGTTCTCGGGCAGCTCGGAGTTCTTACGGGAAGTTGATTGAGTGGCTGGTCTGCGCGTTGGCCGGAACCCGCAGGTCGAATGTCTGCTCTTGGTCTCGGTACTTAGCGGTCACCTCGTAGTTGCCATTGGGCATGTCGATATAGATCAGTGGCCCGTCCGTCGTTGCCTCTAACTGTGTTTGCCCGTTACGGCTGCGGATCACGACTTCGACCGAGGAGACGAAGGCGGCTCGTTCTCCCTTGGAAAACTGGAGCGTCACCGGGTACGAGTGGCCGTGCTGCTTGAGCCAAGCGCGTTCATCTGCTCCGAGCCCGCCGGTGACATAGCCGACGCCTTGATAGTCCTGCACATCGACAGCGCTTTGCGCTATCTCGTCGGGGCTTGCCGGCTGTCGCTCCTCCTCGGTGATCGGTTCCCATCCGGGCTGTTTCCAGGGTTCGTCTGCACCGACCGTCGGCGTGAGGAGCAGGGCGAAGGTGGAGGCAATAACGAGATGGGCTGGTCGCATGTCAGCGTTTCTCCGTGGTTGGATTCGATCCCGGTCTGCCGGTTTATCCCGGATATTTCCCGAAGTCCACACCTGGTCTCTTTGCCGGACACGAGCATTTCTTCGGTCGACAGCGTCCTCTCATTCGGCGCTCGGTCGGGAAAATTCCGTGTGTGGCCTATATCCTGCGCCCTTGTCACGCGGAATCATAAAGTAGGTGGGCTGGTGGCAATGCCGTGCGGAGGAAGATTGGTGTGTCGTCTCCTGTGAGGCGGCTCTGGCCAGCCACTTCGGGCGGCCTTCTCGCCCGGAATGCTCCGTCTGGGGCATCGACACATGCTAACGTCGACAATCAAGCGTTTTCGGGGAAGGCATGTTCAGGCTCGCGCTTTTCATCCTGTTGCTGGCGGCGATACCGCTGACACTCATGCTTTTCGAGGCCGACTTGCGGCCGACCCCGCCAGCGGGGGATTTCGTGCTTGAGTCTGCGGAAGGGCCGCTCGCCCTGAGTGACCATCATGGTGAATGGGTTGTGCTCTACTTCGGTTATGCCGCCTGCCCGGATATCTGCCCTAACAGCCTTGCGCGCTGGTCGAAGGTCTTCCGGGAACTCGAGCAGCAAGAGGGTCGTCGACCCGAGACGCTGCTGTTCATCTCGGTCGATCCAAACCGCGATCAACCGTCGATACTCAGGCCCTTCGCCCGCTTTTTCCATCCCGCCTTCGACGGTATTACCGGCAGCGAGCAAGTCATTGTCGACGTGGCCGAGCGCTACCACGTCGATTATCGACGTGGCGAGCTGACCGGATCGGCCATGGGGTATTCGGTCGACCACACCACCTACAGTTACCTGATCGATCCTCGTGGCGAACTGGTCGCCATGTTCCCCGACACGCTCGGCACCGACCAATTGCTGGAAGCGGTGGCCGAGGAAATGCGGTAGGGAAGGTTCCTGTGAATCCCCGGGCTGCGACACACGGCCCGGTGGCGCTACGCGTGGATTCGGAATTGTCGTTTGCCGGCGTGCTTGGCGTCGTAAAGGGCGGTGTCCGCCTGTTTGAGCAACTCGTCGCTGTCGACGGCCCCTCGATCGACGTGGCTGATGCCGACACTGATGCCCACCGAGACCTCGTCGCCGCTCTCGAACCGGATCGGTTGGGTCACAGAGTCGATCAGCCGACCGGCTACCTCGCCGGCCTCCCCGGTTGTGCGACAGCCCGCAAGCAGTACGACGAACTCGTCTCCCCCGAGCCGGGCGATCAGGTCGTCTCGCTTGACCTCGCCGCGCAGGCGTTCGGCCACGATGCGCAGCACCTCGTCACCGGCATCGTGACCGTGGCGGTCGTTGATCGGTTTGAAGCCGTCCAGGTCCATCATCAGCAAGGCGAATGGTTGGCCATGTTCATGCCATTGCTGCATAGCGGTCTGCGTGGCTTCCTGAAGACGGCTCCGGTTCGCCAGTCGGGTCAGCATGTCGTTGTAGGCCAGTTCCTTCATGGTTTCCTCGGCCTGACGTCGCCGGGTGATGTCCTCCAGCGTCACGATTGCCATCACCGGCTCGATCTCCTCATGAAGGATGACGGAGACCTCGCAGATGGCCTCCTTGCCCTGCGGGTAGTGCAGCCGGATTTCCCGCTTGTCCAGCAGTTTGTCCGGCGAGTCGTGCAACTCTTCCATCAGCCGCCCCCAAGTGCCGGGGATCGAGCAGATCGGCGTCTCGCGCAGTGAGGCACCCACCTCAGTCGCCCCCATCTGTCGTGCCCAGGCCTCGTTGACGTTCACGATGGTCTCGTTGTCGATCCGGATGACCGCTGCAGGCACCGGCATGACCCGCAACAGATCTAGTAGCCGGGTCTTCATCGTCAGCACCGCCTCGATCAATGGCGATTCGCGGGCGTCTTCCGGCAGGTTCTGATCGACCGTGAGGTTGCCGCGCGTGATCTGGCGGGCGAGCGCGATCACGTGCTGGTCCTCGTAACCCTCGCGTCGCAGCCAGACGGAGAGGTAGCCCATCATCAGGACGAATGGCAGGAAGTAGGCCACGTGTATCCAGAACAGTGGCCAGAACTGGTCGCTGTCGAACACATAGACGGGCACGCCGGCGGTCTGGGCGTAACCGAGGATCAGGTGGTGGAGATAGATGACCAGCGTGGCCATGGCGATGGCGCGCCAGTCCCGGTAGTACAAGAGCACGCCGA
>JBHEOB010000106.1:0-2849 GCA_046261775.1 Guyparkeria sp. | reverse complement strand
CCATCAGGGTCAGCAACAGGTCGCCGCCCGCGAACCCACGCTTGGGGATGCGCAGCTTGCGCCCGGACTGTGATCCGGCTGGCACGCTCATGTTGATGCGCTTGCCGTCGGGCAGGGTGACCGGAACCTTGGCACCTAGCGCCGCTTCCCATGGGGTGATCGGCAGTTCCTGGACGATGTTGTTGCCCTCGACCCGGTCGCGGTCCTCCTCGCGCAGGGCCAGCACCAGGTAGAGGTCCCCTGGCTGGCCGCCCATCGGGCTGGGCTGACCCTGGCCGGAAAGCCGGATGCGCCGCCCCGGCGCCGAGCCGGCCGGCACGTTGACCTTCAGCGAACGGGCACCGCCGCGACCGTCGGAGACACGGATGGGGTGCGCGCCGCCGGTGACCAGCAAGGAAAGCGGCACCGGCGCCTCGGCCTCGACGTCCTGGCCGCGCACGCTGCGGCTCTGACCGGCGCCACCCGGACCACCCGGACCACCGGCACCACCAAAGCCGCCGCCGAAGAACTGCGAGAAGAAGTCGGAAAAGCCGCCGGCCGCGAAGTCGTCCCCGCCGAAACCGCCGCCAAAGCCACCGGGGCCGCCGGGACCACCGGGGCCGGCGCCGAACTCGTCGCCATGGTGGTAGCCCGAACCGAGCGCATCGTAGCGCGCGCGCTTCTGCGCATCGCCGAGCACCTCGTAGGCCTCGTTGATTTCCTTGAACTTGTCCTCGGCGCCCTCGCCCTTGTTGCGATCCGGGTGGTATTTCTGCGCAAGCTTGCGATAGGCACGCTTGATCTCGTCCTGCGAGGCATTGCGCGCCACGCCCAGCGTTGCGTAATAATCGTGATATTTCACGCCTGCACTCCTCCGAGTGTTGTTCTGTGTGGCCGGCGTCTCGAAAACCCGCCCTTCGATCAGGCTTTCGACACACCGTGAATGACAAAAGGCCCAATGATGAAAAGCCCGGGACGGCGGGGGCTTTGCGCGCATATCCGCGGTCGGCAACCGGGCGATCGGCTCACCTCGATGCGCTGCGGCTTCGCGGACGCCGCCTTGGGAATCGTCACGATGAGCGCGCCACGCTTGAAACTGGCCTTGATGCCCGTCGGCATCCACCTGGTCGGGCAGGGTGAAGCGGTGCTGAAGAAAGACCCGAAATTACCCTCGATCCGTGCACCACCATCGTGCGGCTTGTTCAGCGCCGAATTGCGCTCTTCCTTGATCTCGGGCACGCCGTCATCTCGACGTTCCTCGGATCGACACCCGTAAGGTCGACGTGCAGTTCGTTCGCACCCTTGTTCGCCTTGATATCTACGGCGGGCGCCCAGTCGGTCAGGACCGGTGCGAACAGCCAGTTCATCTCAGAGTAGAGCTGGTCGGGCACGCCCGCAGGACTGATCCCGGGCAGGACCTCCCTGCTTGTAATGCACGAGGGCCGCGTCAGTACCTTCCTTCGAGATATAACCGACCAACGTGTGGCCCATGCTTTGGATGTAGGTCGACTGCGGGCGTTTTCAAGACCCGGACACGACAAGGCCCCGCCGAGGCGGGGCCTTGTGTCACGCGTCAATCCGGCAGGCCAATTAGCGCTGACGGGCCTTGAAGCGCGGGTTGGTCTTGTTGATGACGTAAACCTTGCCGCGACGACGGACGATCTGGCAGTCCTTGTGTCGCTTCTTGGCTGACTTGAGAGAAGACAGAATTTTCATGGACGCCCCTTTTCGCTAATCCGCTCGGTTCCACACAAAGCGCGGCAATATAGCGGATTCGGAGCACAATGGCAAACCCGGCGTTCGGCCCCGCCGTTGCCCGGCGCATTCCGGACACTGCAGGAGCGGACAGTTGCAGGTATCCTCGCAGCCTGCGCACAACCACCGGGACACCTGAATGACCGACATCGTGATCGCCACCAACAACGACGGCAAGATGGCCGAATTCGAGGAAATGCGATGGATACTGGCGCCCAGCCACCCGGCACTGGCGCAGTTGCGGTTCGTCTCGCAGCGCGGCTGGAACGTGTCGTCCCCGATCGAGGATGCCGACAGCTTTGGCGGCAATGCCTTGATCAAGGCGCGCCACACCGCCTCGCTCACCGGCCACCCGGCGATCGGTGACGATTCCGGGCTGGTCGTCGATGCCCTCGATGGCCGGCCGGGCATCTTTTCTTCGCGCTTTGCCGGCGAGGAGGCCAGCGACGCCGAGAACAACGCCAAGCTGGTCGACGAACTGGCCAGGCGCCCAGCTGCCCCACGCAGCGCGCGCTTCGTCTGCGCCCTGGCATTCGTCCGCAATGCCGAGGACACCGACCCGATCGTGGTCGAAGGCACCTGGGAGGGCGAGGTGCTGGACGCGCCACGCGGCGAACGAGGTTTCGGTTACGACCCGCTGTTCTTCTCGCCGGAGCACGGCCTGAGCGTCGGCGAGATGGATCCGGACGACAAACACCAGGCCAGCCATCGAGCCCGCGCCTTGAAGCAGCTGATCGAGCAGCTGGCCACCCTCGACATCCACCCCGCGTGACCCACCCATGAGCCTGCTGCAGTTTACCGGCAACCCGCCGCTCTCGCTCTACGTCCACCTGCCGTGGTGCGTGGAGAAATGTCCCTACTGCGACTTCAATTCGCACGAGGCGCCGGCCGGCGGAGCCGACGAAGCCGGCTACCTCGACGCCCTCGAGGCGGACCTCGATGCCAGCCTTCCGCTGGTGTGGGGCAGGTCGGTGCAGACCATCTTCATCGGCGGCGGCACGCCCAGCCTTTTTTCGCCGGCCGGGATCGACCGTCTGCTGGCGACGCTTCGGGCCCGCGTCAAGGTGGCGCCGGACGCCGAGGTCACGATGGAGGCCAATCCCGGCACTTTCGAG
>JBHEOB010000105.1:584-3314 GCA_046261775.1 Guyparkeria sp. | reverse complement strand
CTGGAAGGTCGACAGGTCGAAGCGTGTTTCGATGGAAGGCTGACTCATGGGAATTCTTGTGTAGATCGTGTCTGGACGCGGCCTCGAGACGGGCCGAACGCAAGGCGGCCATAGTATACCGATGGGCGGTTGGTCTGCACGGGCGAGGTGGCGCCAAGAGCAATGCCACCTGACTATTAGATTGCCGTGTCCCTTGTTAGAGCGCTTCTCATCCGGAGCAGTTGGGCCGGAGCAGTTGGGGCAGAACGGTTGAGCTTTAACACTTACCAAGCATGCGACGAGGTCAGATCTCGGTTGTGGTGACGGTTGCAGTGGATGCATGCCCTCCGGGCTCGTCGAAATCCCTTAGCTCGAAGCACGATAGCTGCGCACCATCCCCGAGCCGTGCTACCGTTTCCGGCCTGATCCACCCCGGAACCCCGAACACCCCATGGACATTCGCGAAGCCATTGCCCGCACCGTTGACCGTCATGACCTGAGCCGTGAACAGATGTATGCGGTCATGCACCAGATCATGTCCGGCGAGGCCACGCCGGTGCAGGTTGCCGGTCTGATGATCGCGCTGCGCATGAAGGGCGAGACCATCGACGAGATCACGGCCGCTGCCGAGGTGATGCGCGAGCTGGCGGTGGGCGTGCAGGTGGACGTGCCGCACCTGGTCGATATCGTCGGCACCGGCGGCGACGGCTCGGCGCTGTTCAATGTCTCGACCGCCTCGAGCTTCGTGGTCGCCGCGGCCGGCGGGCACGTCGCCAAGCACGGCAACCGCTCGGTCACCAGCCGCTCGGGCAGTGCCGACATGCTCGAGACCGCCGGCGTGAACCTCGAGGTCGACAGCGACTGCGTCGCCCGCTGCGTGCGCGAGCTGGGCATCGGCTTCATGTTCGCCCCGCGCCACCACGGCTCGATGCGCCACGCTGCCGTGCCGCGCAAGGAGCTGGGCGTGCGAACCCTGTTCAATGTCCTTGGGCCCCTTACCAACCCGGCCGGCGCGCCGGCGATGTTGCTGGGTGTCTACAGTGCCGACTGGCTCGAGCCGCTGGCCGAGGTGATGCAGCGCCTGGGTGCGCGCCACGTGCTGGTGGTGCACAGCCACGATGGGCTCGACGAGATCTCGCTGGCCGAGGCCACCGAGGTGGCCGAGCTTAAAGAGAACACGGTGCGCCGTTTCCACATCGAGCCGGAAGACTTCGGTATCGCGCGCCAGCCGCTCGATCGGCTGATTGTCGACGGCCCCGAGCAGAGCGTCGCTTGTGTACGGGCCGCCCTCGGCGGCGAGCCCGGCCCGGTGGCCGACATGATCGCGCTGAATGCCGGCGCGGCTATCTACGCCGCCGATCTGGCCGAGGACCTGGTCGCCGGCGTGGCCTTCGCCCAGCGGTTGCTGGCGGAAGGTCGCGCGCTGGACAAGCTCGAGCAGCTGGTCGCCATGACTCGGTCCTGCCAAGCCTGATTCAAGTCGGCCGGGCGCCCACTTGGAGCGCGCCCGGCCCACCCTTCCATTACTGCCTGTCGTGACTGCCGTGACTGATACCCCCGATATCCTGAAGAAGATCATCGCACGCAAGCGTGTCGAGGTTGCCGCTGCGCGCCAGATGACCCCGCCGAGCGTGATGGAGGAGCTGGCCCTGGCCGCCGACCGTCCGCGCGGTTTCGAGCGTGCCATCGAGAGCCGGGTGGCGGAAAAGCGCCCGGCGGTGATCGCCGAGATCAAGAAAGCCTCGCCCAGCCGCGGCGTGCTGCGGGACCCGTTCGACCCGGTGGCCATCGCCAAGAGTTACCAGAAGGGCGGGGCGGTCTGCCTGTCGGTGCTGACCGATCGCGACTTCTTCCAGGGCGATGCCGAGTACCTCAAGGCCGCCCGCGCCGCCTGCCGCCTGCCGGTGCTGCGCAAGGACTTCCTGATTGCTCCCTACCAGGTCGACGAGGCCCGCGCGATGGGTGCCGACTGCGTGCTGCTGATCGCCGCGGCACTCGATGACGAGGCCATGCAGGCCCTGCACGATCGTGCCCGCCACTGGGGCATGGACGTGCTGGTCGAGGTGCATGATCACGACGAACTGCTGCGCGCCTTGAGGCTGGATACCCGCCTGATCGGGATCAACAACCGTGACTTGAGAAACTTCGAGGTCAGCCTGGATGTGACGCTCGAGTTGCTGCACGACATCCCGGACGACCGCTTGGTGATAACGGAAAGCGGCATTCTGTCCGCCGAGGACGTGTGCCGGATGCGCGAGCACGACGTGCACGCCTTCCTGGTGGGCGAGGCGTTCATGCGGGCCGAGGAGCCGGGCGAGGCGTTGGCCGAACTGTTCGAACTCAACCGCTCCTGAGGAGGTCGCGATGAAGGCACGAGTGAAATGGGTCGACGGCATGGCGTTCATGGCGGAGGCCGATAGCGGTCACGCCATCGTCATGGACGGTGCGCCGGAGATCGGCGGGCGCAACGCCGGGCCGCGGCCGATGGAGATGGTGCTGATGGGGCTGGGTGGCTGCACCGCCATCGACGTGATGATGATCCTGGGCAAGCAGCGCCAGCCGGTCGAGGATTGCTGGATCGAGCTGTCCGCCGAGCGGGCAGACGTGAAGGCGCCCAAGGTTTTCACCACCATCCATACCCGTTACGTGGTCGTCGGTGAGGGCCTCGACCCGAAAAAGGTAGAGCGTGCCGTGAACCTCTCGGCGGAGAAGTACTGCTCGGTTTCCGCGATGCTGCGCGACTCGGTCGAG
>JBHEOB010000105.1:0-267 GCA_046261775.1 Guyparkeria sp. | reverse complement strand
CTTTGTTTCAGGGGGTAGTCATGGGTGAGCCGTCGGTCACCTTGCACGGGTTCAACAACCTCAGCAAGACGCTGAGCATGTCGATCTTCGACATCTGTTATGCCAAGACCCGGGCACAGGTCAACGAGTACATCGCCTACATCGACGAGGTCTACGATGCCGACCGGCTGACCCAGATCCTGACGGATGTCACCGAGATGATCGGGGCGAACATCCTCAATGTCGCCCGGCAGGACTACGAGCCGCAGGGGGCGTCGGTGACCATCC
>JBHEOB010000104.1:0-3434 GCA_046261775.1 Guyparkeria sp. | reverse complement strand
CTCGAACACGAACGGCTCCACCCAGCGCTCGACACCGAGCCGGCCCAGGACCCAGCCGGCGACGATCGCGACACCGACCCCGGCGGCGATATAGACCAGGGTGACCTTCGGGCCGAACAGCGTCAGCAACAGCCCGATGGCGACCACGTCGACCAGCGGGCTGGCGATCAGGAAGCTCAACGTCACCCCGATCGGCACCCCCGCCGAGACGAAGCCGATGAACGCCGGAACCGCGCTGCAGGAGCAGAACGGAGTGACCACGCCCAGACCGGCCGCCATCACGTTGCCGACCCCCTCACGCTTGCCGCCCAACATCGCCCGGGTGCGCTCCACACTCATGAAGGAACGCAGCACCGTGATCACGAAGATGATCCCGGCCAGCAGCAACGCGATCTTGACCACGTCGTAGAAGAAGAAGTGCAGACTCTGCGTCAGGCGCGCCTGGGGGTCCATCCCCAACAAGTCATAGAAGACCAGATCCCAGATCTGCTCGTTGACCCAGTACGCCACCGCCCACGCGATAGCCACACCGGCCAGCGCCACAGAGCGGCCCCGGGTCGAGGACGGCATCTGCACCATCACACTCATGACCGTCTCCCCTCCGGAGTGATCGGCAGAGCCTCAAGCAGCCGATCCGCCGCACTCTCGGCCAACGAGTAGTCCACCCACCGGCCACGACGGCGCGTGGTGACCAGACCCGCCTCACGCAAGACCTTGAGGTGGTAGCTCAACAGGTTCGACGCCACCGGGATCCGCTCCTGCAGATCACACACACACAACTCACCGCGCTGCCCCAGATGCCGCAGCACACCCCACCGCACCGGATCGGCCACAGCCGACAACAGATCCAGACGAGTCTGCACCCGGGCAGCCTCGCTCGCAGTCATCAGTTCAACAGGTTTTGATCCAGCCACGCTTGAACCATACCCCCGTCGCAACCACGCAATCAACTCATGTGGCGAATTGGGCCGTGACGTAGCGGGCCTTCAACTGAGGCCGAATCACGTCACCTCAGGTCAAGGTGCGGATCACGATCGCGTCGCCCTGGCCGCCGCCGCCACACAGCGCGGCCGCGCCAGTGCCACCTCCGCGCCGGGCCAGCTCCAGGGCCAGGTGCAGGGTGATCCGGCTGCCCGACATTTGGCGTCCAGCCCTGACAGACACACCTTGTTGACCGTGCTGGCCGGCACCGACATCGGCATGCCGCCGTTGACCGCTGCCTGACGAGCCGGGATCTGCCCCGCGCCAGCCTGGAGCACCTGACGCATGTAGACGTAGTCCACTTGTTCCGGCGCCAGATCGGCCCGACGCAGCGCCTCCGCGATCGCGAAGCCGCCGAGCTGAACAGCCTGGAACGAGGCCAACGAGCCGCTCAGCTTCCCGATCGGGGTCCGAGCCCCCGACAGAATCACAATCCTCGACGACGACGACATGGCACGACCTCCCACTCCGTGGGCGGCGGCACCGGCCGGGACAGGT
The DNA here is from genome assembly GCA_046261775.1 of Guyparkeria sp. GTDB lineage: Bacteria > Pseudomonadota > Gammaproteobacteria > Halothiobacillales > Halothiobacillaceae > Guyparkeria. Next base: position 1,955 of record JBHEOB010000104.1, on the reverse strand, counting down.
CGGGCGCTCCGCCCGTGACACCAACGACGCTACTCGCCCACCGCCACCACGGACAGCGCGGACGACCGTGCGATGCGTGGCATCGGACACACCTGATGATTCTTCTTGTTTCGACAGTTCTTGATACAACGACGCTTGAAGCGTAGGCTGCGATGAGCGCGGGTCAAGCGGATCGGACTCGACGGTCCCGAACTTGGTTCTCGACATCACCTCGAGTCATGGGCGTTTCAGGAAGCAGTCGCCATGCAGGCACTTCAGCAGCATCTGAGCCGCTGGTTGATGGGGTACGCCCTGGCCGCCATGGCTCTGGGTCTGGGTCTCGGCCGGCTCTGGTCGGCGTGGACGGCGGGCCATGACCAGCTGGTCGCCTCAGCGACGACGGTCATGGTCTTCCTGGTGATCTACCCGATGATGGTCGGGCTCAAGTTCGAAGCCCTACTGCATGCCCGACATCACCTCAAGGGGCTCGCGCTCGCCCTGGCGTTCAACTTCGTCTGGGCACCCCTGCTGGGCCTGGTTCTCGCCAGGATCTTCCTGCCCGACCCGCTCCTGTCCATCGGGTTCCTGCTCGTCATGGTCGTGCCCTGCTCGAGCATGACCATCGCCTACACCGGGCTGGCCAAGGGCAACGTCGCGCTGGCCACCATGTCGGTGGCCCTCAGCTTCCTCGTCGCGATCGTGGCGGTGCCCGCGTGGATGCTCGTCTTCGCCTCGCGCTACGACGTCCAGGTCCCCATCACCGACATGCTCACCTCGATCGTGACGGTGCTCATCGCCCCCATGATCCTGGGGTTCGCCACCCGCAAGCTCCTGACCAGCACCATCGGCCCCACCCGGTTCGCCACGCTCCAGCCGATCTTCCCGATCGCCTCGATGCTGGCCATGTTCGCCATCATCTTCCTGATCTTCTTCGGCAAGGCTGACCTGATCGTCGACAAGTGGTCCACCGTCCTGCTGCTGCTGGTCCCCAACGCGCTGTTCATCGCGATCACGCTGGCCGCAGTGACCTGGATCGACCTCCGACTCAATCTGCACTACGGCGACCACATGGCTGTGGTGTTCGCCTCAACCGGGAAGAACAACGGCACCGCCATCGCCATCGCGGCCACCGCGTTCTCCCCCCTCGTCGCGGTCCCGGCTGCCACCATGCCGATCTTCCAGGTCCTGCTCCTCATCGGCTACCTCAAGAGCGCCGACCGAGTCCGTGCCTACTTCACCCCGAAGGCCGCAGCCACCCACCCTCGCCCGGGCAGACACCCGGAGACCACACACCCCTAGAAGAAGGAACGTCATGACCAGCTCGACCAACACCGCCCCACCCACCCTCGACCAGGTGCTCGAGGGCATGTCCACCTCACTCAATGGAACCCTGCCGCCCTCCGTGCGGCTCGCCGCCACCGTGATGCCCGATCTCGTCCTACACCACGCACAGGACAGCGGATACGCCATGCCCAAGGAGGGTGGCGCACTCAGCAACGAGACACGCACCCTGATCTACCTCGGTGTGGCTCTGGCCACCGGCAGCCACGCGTGCATCGACGCCATGATGAACAAGGCCCAGGCCCAGCATCTCGATGAGGCGAAGATCCTCGAGACCGTCAAGATCGCACGCTTCGCCGAAGCCACCCGCGTCTTCGGCAACGCCGAACACGTCTTCTCGATGCTCGCCAGCGCAAGGAACAGCGAGGAGCTCAACTGAGCCCTCCCAACCCGGCAACCGAGCTCCTGCCGGTGTTCGCTGGCCTCGCCGGCACGGTGGAGGAGTGCCGCACCATCGTCGAGCGCGCGACCCTTGAGGCAGAGCGCGAACTCGCCAACGCGCGGGAGCGGGCGAACGCCGTCGTGGCCCAGGCCCGCATCGACATCGGCGATGAGCAGGCTCGCGCGGCCGCGGACGTCCTCCGGTCGTCCTCGGTCCGGGACACCCAGGTCCTCGACGTGGCGCAATCGGAGGC
>JBHEOB010000103.1:347-3601 GCA_046261775.1 Guyparkeria sp. | reverse complement strand
GCCCTGCAGGACGCGTCCCGCTACCTCGAACTTGCCCGCACCCGGCTGCCGCCGGACATCGATACGCCGCGGCTCTACAAGTTCGATCCCGCGCAGGATCCAGTCTGGCTCGCCGGCTTCACGTCGACGCTGCGCTCCGAGGTCGAGGTCCACGACTGGCTGCAGAACGAGCTGGCGCCGCACATCATCGCCATCGAGGGCGTTTCTTCCGTCGAGGCCGCCGGCGGCATGGTCCGGGAGATGGAGGTGATCGCCGACCAGGACCGCCTGCGCTCCTACGGCCTCACCATCGGCGACCTCGCCGCGGCCCTTGCGGCCGAGAACGTCGACGTCGCCGGCGGCTGGATGACGTCGAGCGCCTTCGACGTGATGGCCAAGACCGACGGCCTGCTGCGCTCGCCGGAAGCCTTCGCCGACGTGCTGCTGCCGCTGACGAGATCAACGCGACGATCGAGCGTCTTCACCGCTCGGGCTTCATCCCCGCCGACATCCGCTTCGAGGCGCTGAGCGACCAGTCCTTCTTCATCCGCGGTGCGCTGGCGAGCGTCGCGAGCGCCGCGCTGGTCGGCGGGACGCTGGCGATGCTGCTGGTGCTGCTGTTCCTCGGCAGCCTGCGCAAGAGCTTCATCATCGGCCTGTCGATTCCCATCGCGCTCATGGCGACCTTCGCGCTCATGGGCGTCAGCGGCCTCACGCTCAACATCGTCAGTCTCGGCGGTCTGGCGCTCGGTGTCGGTCTGCTCCTCGACAACGCCATCGTCATGCTCGAGAACATCTATCGGCACCGCGAGCAGCTCGGCAAGGCGCCGGACGATGCGGCCCGGGACGGCGCCCGGGAGGTTGCCTCCGCCATCGCCGCGGGCACCTTCACCAACCTGGCGGCGGTGCTGCCGCTGCTGCTCATCTCCGGCCTCGCGGCGCTGATCTTCCGCGATCTGATCTACACGATCTCCTTCGCCATCATCGCCACGCTGCTGGCGGCACTGACGCTCGTGCCCATGCTTGCGGGCCTGTTCGGCAAGCTGCGCTTCGAGAGCGGACTCGTGCGCAGCGCGCCGCTGCGTGCCTTCAATCGGGGGCTCGACCGGGTCCGCCGCGGCTACCGCCGCCTGCTCCCGCTGATCCTGCGCGGCCGCTGGTTCGTGCTCGCCGGCGCCGCGCTGGCGCTGTACGGCGCCCTGCAGCTGGCGGGGACGCTCGGCAGCGAGTTCCTGCCGCAGGTGGACGATGGCGGCGTGCAGGTGCGCATGGCGCTGCCGCGCGGTGCGCCGCCGGAGGAGACGGACGCGGCGGCGCGGGCCGTGGAGGCGGTCGTGGCCGCCATGCCGTACGTGGCGTCACGCTTCACGCTGGTCGGCGGACATCTCGGCGGCGGGGTGGTCAACGAACGGCCGGCAACCATGAACATGCAGGTGCAGCTCGTGCCCGGCGCCGAGCGGCCGGACATGAGCGCGGGGGAGTGGGTGGCCGAGGCGCAGGCGCGTCTCGATCGTCTCGACCTGCCCGGCGCGCGGATCAGCGTCCGGCCACCGAGCATCCGCGGCATGCGTTTCACGACCTCCGGTGACGACTTCTCGGTGATGGTGGTCGGTGGCGACGATCTGGTGACGCTGCGGACGCTGGCGCGGGAGATCACCGCGCGGCTCGCCGACGTGCCGGGCCTCGAAGGCGTGGAGGTCGGCCGCGACGAGCAGAGCCCGTTGTTCCGCATCCGCATCGACCGTGACCGGGCTGCGAGCCTGGGGCTGCGCGTCTCGGAGGTGGGCCGGGCGGTGCGCGACGCGGTGGATGGGGTCGTGCCGACCCGCTTCGCGACCGGCGTACAGGAATACGACGTGCGCGTGAGGCTGGCGCCGGAGCAGGTGGCGGACGCGCAGGCGCTGGGCAACCTCGTGCTCCGGCGCGGTGGGGTCGGCGCTGCGGGCGGTAGTGCTGGCGGTAGTGCTGGTGACAGTGCTGGCGCTGGCGCTCGGCGCGGCGCTGCGGCCGGATCGCCCGTGCTGCTGCGGGATGTCGCGCACTTCGAGCTCGGCGAGGGGCCCGCGCACATCGAGCGCGAGAATCAGAGCCGCGTCCAGCGGGTCACCGGCAACGTCAACACCGCTGTCGCGGACGTGGGCACGGTGCTCGGTGCGGCGCAGGCGCGCCTTGCGGACCTCGATCTGCCGGACGGCTACAACCTCGTGTTCGCCGGCCAGTGGGAGACCATCGACGAGACCAATCGCGAACTCGGCACCGTGGTCGCCCTGGCGCTGTTCCTCGTGTTCGTGGTGCTCGCCGTGCAGTACGAGCGCCTCAGCAATCCGCTCGTGATCCTGATCGCCGCGCCGCTGGCGCTGATCGGGGTGATCGCAGCACTGGCGCTGACGTCGACGCCATTGTCGGCGCCGGTGCTGATCGGCGTCATCCTGCTGATCGGCATCGTGGTGAACAACGCGATCCTGCTCGTCGAGTACATCGAGCTCGGGCGGGCGCGCGGGATGTCCGTGAGCCGCGCGGTGGTGGCGGCGGGCAGCGTGCGTTTGCGGCCGATCCTCATGACCACGCTGACCACGGTGCTCGGCATGCTGCCGCTCGCGCTCGGCCTCGGCCAGGGCGCGGAGATCATGCGGCCGCTGGCGCTGACGGTGGTCGGGGGACTGCTCGGGGGGATGCTGCTGACGCTGATCGTCGTGCCCTGCGTCTATCTGATCATCGACGCCGCCGCGGCCGCCCTGCGGCGGATGCTGCTGGGCGCGGGGCCCGCGCTGCCCGGAGAGCACGAGCGCAGGCCAGCGCCTGCGGCCAATTGAGCGCCTGCGGCTGGTTGAGCGCCTGCGGCTGATCAAGAGCCTGCGGCTGATCAAGAGCCTGCGGGCGGATCGCGGCTGCGGTCCGCCTGGGGCGTTGTCTCAGCCGTCGTCCAGCCGCTCCGTGTCGTCCTCGACGATTTCCGGCGCGGTCATGCGTGCGGTGCGGATCATGTTGTCCTTGATCTGCACGACCTCGATCCGGTAGTCGCCGATCTGCAGGCAGCAGTTGGCTTCCGGAATGAACTCGAGGTGCTCGACGATCAGGCCATTGAGCGTGCGCGGGCCGTCCTGCGGCAGGCGCCAGCCGAGGCCGCGGTTGATGTCGCGCAGCAGCGCCGTGCCGTCGATGATCTGCGAGCCGTCGTCCTGCGGATGGATCTCCGGGATGCTCGCGGCGATGTCGGTGGTGAACTCGCCGACGATCTCCTCGAGGATGTCCTCGAGGGTGACGATGCCCTGTAC
>JBHEOB010000103.1:0-286 GCA_046261775.1 Guyparkeria sp. | reverse complement strand
TCGACACCAGCATGTCCTGGCGCTGTACCGGCAGGTGCGCGCCCTCGTAGAGCAGCGTGCGCAGCTCCTCCGGGGTGAGCTTGGCGGCGGCGCCGGAGGTGGCTCCGCGCATGAACGGTGCGACGATCGCATTGGCGCAGCCGTTCAGCACCCATACCACGGGGTACAGCAGCCGCAGCATCGGCGTCAGGATGTACGAGGAGGGAAACGCGATGCGCTCCGGTGCGTGCGCGGCGATGGTCTTCGGCGCGACCTCGGCGAATACCAGGAACACGAAGGTCAGCAC
>JBHEOB010000102.1:292-3944 GCA_046261775.1 Guyparkeria sp. | reverse complement strand
AGGCCGGTGAACACCATGAAGGCCGAGGCCATGAACAGGCGGGTGACAAGCTCCCCGCTATGCGCCCGGACAAGCCACAGGCCCAGCGCCAGGGTCGGCAGACCTATCAGCAGCACCGACCAGAGCGTGTCGCGCAATGGCGCCAGGAAAAGGCAGACGACCAGCAGGAACAGCAGCATGCCGAACATGATGCGGTCGGCGCGCTCCCGGTAGGGGCGCAACAACTGATCGAATTCCGTCTCGTTCTGCAGTCGTTGGTTGAAGGATGCGTTCATCGGGTCCTTGCTTGATGTCAGAGACTCATGCAGAAGATGCCGCGCTGGGCGTCAAGATGAGCCAGATAGCCCAGCAACGCCAGCGAATAGACCAACCACAGGCTTATCAGGACACCGGGGCTGGCGAATCTTGCGAGGTTCCGGGCGATTTCTTTCGGTCCGTTCGTGGGCATTGCATGGTCTCACGTAGCCTTTCTTTCATCGCGCGACGCAGGTACAGGATGGATGTTGCTTGCCCTGGGAGCCGCTTTCAAGTTCTCCCTGAGTGGTAACGGCCGTTTTCTGCGCTGTGCGTCACAGGGTGTCTATGCTTCCGGCATGCAAAAGGTAATCGAGTTTTCCGATCGCGACGAGGAACACCGTTGGCACGACGTCAACGACGGGGTGATGGGCGGGGTATCCGCCGGTGCCTTTCATGTCGAAGACGGGATCGGTGTGTTCGGCGGCGAGCTCTCGTTGGAGCATGGCGGCGGATTCGCCTCGGTGCGACGAGAGTTGCCTCCGGGGGAGCTGGTCGACACGGCGGGTGTCGTACTTCGGGTCCGTGGTGACGGACGGCGTTACCAATGTCGTGTCGGCTCGGAAGAGGTCTCGCCCGGCATCTCCTACGCGGCGGGCTTCGACACGGTTGCCGGTCAATGGCTGGAGGTTTTCCTGCCCTGGCCAAGGTTCGAGGCGGTGTTTCGTGGACGGGACGTGCCCGATGCGCCGCCCCTGTCGCCGGGGCGGATCAACCGATTGGGGTTCCTGCTCGCCGATCGTCAGGCCGGGGCGTTTCGTCTCGAGATCACCTCGATCCACGCCCGTGCAGACCTTCCATAGAATCTCGGCGCGACGGGTGTCGCCCTCAACGGCCGGGCGCCTGAGTTTCCCCCGCAGAACCTTTGAGAGCCGTCCGCAACCCTGTCAAGGAGCGTATGCAACAACGCCGCATCCACCAACGCGTCACCCTGTTCATCCAGTTGATCATGTTGATCGAGCTCGCCTTCGCCCTGTGGGAAGGATTGTGGCTGACGGCCGCGATGACGGTGTTCATCCTGCTGCTGACCCTTTCGCCGGTGCTGATGTTCAGGCGTTTCGAGGTGTTCATCCCCTCGGAGTTCAAGCTGCTGGCTACCCTGTTCATCTTTGCCGCGCTGTTTCTGGGTGAGGTGCAGGGCTACTACACGCGTTTCTGGTGGTGGGACCTGGTGCTGCATGCCGCCTCGGGCTTTCTGCTGGGGATCGTCGGCTTTCTGCTGGTCTACATCCTCAACGAGAAGCAGAACATCCGTTTTCACATGACGCCGGGGTTCGTGGCGCTGTTCGCCTTCATGTTCGCGCTGGGGATCGGTGCCCTGTGGGAGATCTTCGAATTCTCGATGGACCAATGGTTCGGCGCAACCATGCAAAAGCCCATGCTCGGCGACCCGTCCGGGCTGACCGACACCATGTGGGACCTGATCGTGGACGCCGTCGGCGCCGGGGTGATCGCGGTGCTGGGCTACGGCTATCTCAAGGTGGCGGCGGGCCGCTCGTTCCTCGAGCAGTGGATTGCCTCCTTTCTCGAAGCCAATCCGCGGTTGTTCAAACGCCGCTGAGAACTGTCGTTTCCAGCGGTGGGGAGCTTGCGTTCAGGCGCGACGGAAGGACTGGCCACCACACTCCGGGCAGGCCGGGAGTGGGCCGAAGGTGTCGTGATGCAGGATCGCACCGCAGTCCACGCACTTGAGGCGCTTGGGACTGGTGGCATGCCCGGCGACCCACTCGCGCGGGCGGGTGCGCTCGGCCTCGTTGCGGATCTGTTCCAGGGTGACGTCGGTGTGGTCGGCGATCGAGAGCAGTTTGGCGCCGATGTCGCCGGCCCAGTCGCGCAGCGTGTCGCGGATGCTATCCCCCTCGGAGGCGAGGCTTTCGCGGGTGTGTTCCAGGTCGTCCTTTACCGCCTCGACGATCTCGTGACGGAAATCAGGCGTGTCGAGCCCGGCCGCTTCCTCATCGGCCAGCTCTGCGATGCGGGCCCGGTCGGCCGGACGACTCTCGGGCTCGTCGAGCAGGCGGGCGTAGATGCGCTCGAGCAACTGGTAGTAGCCGTGCCGCAGGGCGTCGTAGGTCTCGCTGTGCTCATGGCGGGTGTCGGTCATGCGTTCTGGTCTCCGTCTTGTCGTCTGGATCGGCCGTGCCCCGTTCGCTTTCGTGTTCGGCGAGTCGTGCAGGGGTGGCCTCCTTTCGGTATTCTAGTGTACTGCTCCGCCCCCGGTGGCGCTGTCGTGCCGAGCTCGACGCCGCGCCGGGGGCGTTGCATTGCATTCGCTCCAGCGTGGCCGAATGTCGGTCGCCAACGCAAGCTGTACAGTACGATCGCGGCCATGACCGCGTTTCCCCGTCCGGCCAGCCGCCCAACACAAGGTAGAAACGATCACCCATGCACGAGCAATACAATCCCGCGAAGATCGAGGACGAGGCGCAACGATTCTGGGAAGAGACCAACGCTTTCCACGTGCGCGAGGATCCCACCCGCGAGAAGTTCTATTGCCTGTCGATGTTCCCGTACCCTTCGGGCCGCCTGCACATGGGGCATGTGCGCAACTACACCATCGGCGACGTCATCAGCCGTTACCAGCGCATGCTGGGCAAGAACGTCCTCCAGCCGATGGGCTGGGACGCCTTCGGCCTGCCGGCGGAGAACGCCGCGCTGAAGAACAAGGCCGCCCCGGCGCGCTGGACCTTCGAGAACATCGACTACATGCGCGGCCAGCTCCAGCGCCTGGGCTTCGCCTACGACTGGAACCGCGAGCTGGCCACCTGCGACCCGGACTACTACCGCTGGGAGCAATGGCTGTTCACCCGCCTGGTCAAGAAGGGGCTGGCCTACAAGAAGACCGCGGTGGTCAACTGGGACCCGGTCGACCAGACGGTGCTGGCTAACGAGCAGGTCATCGACGGTTGCGGCTGGCGCTCGGGCGCGCCGGTCGAACGTCGCGAGATCCCGCAGTGGTTCATCCGAATCACCGATTACGCCGACCAGCTGCTCGACGACCTGGACCGCCTCGACCAGTGGCCCGAGCAGGTACGGACCATGCAGGCCAACTGGATCGGGCGTTCGCGCGGCGTGCAACTGAGCTTCGACGTGGATGGCGGCGAGGCCCTGAGCGTGTTCACCACCCGCCCGGACACGCTGTACGGCGTGACCTACCTGGCCGTGGCCGCCGACCACCCGCTGGCGGTGGCCGCCGCCGAGCGTGATCAGCAGGTGGCCGCCTTCCGCGAGGAATGTCGCCACACCAAGGTCTCCGAGGTCGACATGGCGACCATGGAGAAGAAGGGCCTGCCGCTGGGTATCACCGCCACGCATCCGCTGACGGGCGAGCCGGTGCCGGTCTGGGTGGCCAACTTCG
>JBHEOB010000102.1:0-282 GCA_046261775.1 Guyparkeria sp. | reverse complement strand
GGCGCGGTGATGGCCGTCCCGGCGCACGACGAGCGCGACTGGGAGTTTGCTACCAGGCACGATATCCCGGTCAAGCCGGTGATTCAGGGCAGCGAGCCCGACCACGACTACGCTGCCGGGGCGATGACGGAAAAGGGCAGCCTGATCGATTCGGGCGAGTTCAGCGGCTTGTCTTCCGATGAGGCGTTCGATCGCATCGTCGCCAGGCTGGCTGCCGACGGTCGCGGCGAGGAGACCATCAACTACCGCCTGCGCGACTGGGGCGTCTCGCGCCAGCGCTAC
>JBHEOB010000101.1:0-3944 GCA_046261775.1 Guyparkeria sp. | reverse complement strand
GTAGGCGGCTTCGATATCGGCTTCCCCCACTTCCATGTCGCTCATGTAGTTGACGAGATAGGCGTTGGCGAGCTGGTTGTCGATCGCGTTCTGGATTCGTGCCTTGGTGCGCGGGTCGCTGTCCAGGCCTTCTTCACGGGCCCGGGCGGCAAGCAGGCGCAGTTCGACCATGCGACTGACCAGGCGTTCTTCCGGTACCTCCGCACCGAGATTCTCCTTCACCACTTCAAGGTTCTCGCGGTAGAGCGGCGAGTCGTTGATGCGAGCGATCACCTCGCCCCCCTCAATGGTGGCAAACGATCCGGCCGGGCTTGCCTGCTGGCCCAACGGGGTCTTCTCGGCGGATTGCGGACGGTCGTCACTGCAACCGGTCATCGCCCCGGCGCTGAGCATCAGGCCCGCACCCAGCGCGATCGCCAGGCGATGGCGACGGTGGGGGAGGCGTCCTTCGGTGGTCAGTCTGCTTTCCATGGTGTTGGATCCTTTGATCGTCAGGTATGTCTGGTTGTTCTGTTGTCGGTCTGCGCTCTCCTGCCTCGACGGCCGGCAGCAGGGGGCGGTCGAGTTGTCGTCACTCGGTGGCGCCGAAGAGGGGTTTGTAGGGACGCACGTCGACGGACTCGTAAACGCCGGCCACCCGAAACGGGTCCGCCTCGGCCCAGGTGCGGGCGGCATCGAGATGGTCGAAGGACGCAACGATCAGGCTTCCCGACAGCCCGCGGTCCGGGTCGCCGTGATCGATCGGCAACGGGCCGGCCGTGAGTATGCGGCCTTCCTCGATCATCGATTCCAGGCGCGCGCGATGGGCCTCGCGATGCTGTGCTCGAAGCGGGCCGCTGTCGGCCACGTCATTGGCCACGATCAAAAACCATTGCATCGGTGGTTCATTCTCCTCGATTAAAGGGGGAGACAAGAGGCTCAGGGACGCTCATCACCATCCCGCGGGGCCGCGTCGGTCTCGACTTCCTCGGTCCGTTCGGCGTAGACGCCGAGGTAGAGACCCTGCAGGATCATGAATACGAAGGTCATGCCCATCAAGCCGAACAGCTTGAAGTTGACCCAGAACGCCTCGGAAAACTGGTAGGCGATCAGGATGTTGGCAACCCCGGACACCACGAAGAACGCCACCCATGCCCAGTTGACGCGATGCCAGATCGTCTTGGGGACCTGGATGATGTGCTCCATCATGCGCTGGACCAGCGGCTTGCTGCCGATGAAGGCGCTGCCCAGGAACACCAGCGCGAACAGCCAGTTGAGTATGGTGGGCTTCCACATGATGAACAGCGGGTTGTGCAGGATCAGCGTCATGCCGCCGAACAGGACGATCAATCCGGCAGAGACCCAGTGCATCCGCTCGACCTTGCGCCACATCAGCCAGCCGGCGGCGATCTGGATCACCGAGGCGACCATGGCCACGGCCGTGGCGACATAGATACCCTCGAGGTGATAGGCGCCGAAAAACAGCAGGATCGGAAAGAAGTCGAACAGGAATTTCATGTATATCGCGAAACCGTAATGGTTGATTCGGGGCGCAAGGGCGTGCCCGCTACCGCGTGGCTCGCCGCCGCTTGCAGTACACTAACATGGGCCTGAGGGCGCGGGGAGCGACCTGAACGGTTGTCCGCTCCCGGACCCCGTTTCAACTTTCCCCGGGCCATCCACCACCCGACGCCACGAGGGTCTTTCATGACCAGAATGCTTGATATCCATCCCGAGACACCCCAGCCGCGACTCGTCAAGCAGGCCGCCGAGGCGATCGCGCGGGGACAGATCGTGGTCGTGCCGACCGATTCGGGCTACGCGCTCGCCTGCCGGTTGGAAGACAAGAACGCGATCGAGCGCATCGGACGCATCCGCCGTGACGATGGCGTCCATCATATGACCCTCTCGGTGCGAGATCTATCCGAACTGGGCGTCTACGCCAAGGTGGATAATATCCAGTTCCGTTTTCTCAAGAGCCACATCCCCGGTCCCTTTACCTTCATTCTGCCGGCGACGCGCGAGGTTCCAAGGCGATTGCAGCACGAGAAGAAACGCTCGATCGGTCTGCGGGTGCCGTCCCACGTGGTCTTGCGCGCCATTCTCGAGGCCCTGGACGCGCCGATCCTTAGCGCCTCGCTGGTGATCCCCGATCTGGACGAGCCGCTGGACGACCCGGAGCTGTTTCCCTCCGCGGTCACCAACCAGGTCGACCTGGTCGCCGGCGCGGGCTTTCTCGAACAGATCCCGGGCACCGTGCTCGACCTGACCGGCGAGGACTTCGACGTCCAGCGCGAAGGGCTGGGCGGCGTGCCCCCCGAACTGGCGGACTGAGCCCGGCGTGCTCGAGCTCTCTTTCCTGCAGAAGATCGCCATCGGCATCCTGCCGATCCTGCTGGCCGTGACCGTGCACGAGGCGGCTCACGGCTACGTGGCCAACGCCCTGGGTGACCCCACCGCCAAGCGGGCCGGGCGGCTGACGCTCAACCCGATTGCCCACATCGACTGGCTGGGCACGCTCGTCGTGCCGCTGCTGATGTACCTGTTCACCCCGTTCGTCTTCGGCTGGGCCAAGCCGGTGCCGATCAACGCGGCCCGGTTGCGCGACCCGCGTCGTGGGATGTTCCTGGTCGCCGCGGCCGGTCCCGGCGTCAATATCCTGATGGCGCTCGGCTGGGCGCTGGTCACCGTGCTGGCATTGCAGGGACTGGATGGCGGCATGCGCTTTGCCGAGGCACTGGCCCTGATGGGGCAGGTGGGCATCTTCATCAACCTGATTCTGGCGGTGTTCAACCTGTTGCCCATCCTGCCGCTCGATGGCGGGCGGATGCTGGTGGCCGTCCTGCCGGCAAGCTGGGGCGACCAGTTGTCACGCCTCGAGCCGTGGGGCCTGCCCATCGTGGTGGTCCTGCTGGTCAGCGGGGTGCTCTCGGCGATCCTGCTGCCGATCATGGGCACGCTGCTCGGCTGGTTCAACGCCCTGATGCATGTCTTCTGAATCCATGTCATCCGAGGCCAGATCTTCCGGGGCGCGCATGGAGGCGACGGATTCACGCCGCTGGGTCGATGCCACGCCGCGCGTCTCCGGTCAGCCGATGGAGCAGTTACCGCTGGATCTCTACATCCCGGCCGATGCACTGGCGATCTGGCTGGAACAGTTCGAGGGCCCGCTCGATCTGCTGCTCTACCTGATCCGCAAGCACAACATCGACATCCTCGAGATCCCGGTCGCCCGGGTCACCGAGCAGTACCTCGAGTACCTGGCGCTGATGAAATCGATGGCGATCGAGCTGGCCGCCGAGTACCTGTTGATGGCCGCCTGGCTGGCCGAGATCAAGTCGCGCATGCTTTTGCCGCCCGAACCGCGCGAGGACGACGACGAGGAACCCCTCGATCCGCGGGCTCAACTGGTCGAGCGGTTGCTCGAATACGAATGCACCACCCGGGCGGCCGGTCTGCTCGATGAACGGCCCAGGCGCGGGCGTGACTGGTTCGATCTCTCGGTCGAGCCGCCCCGGTCAGGTGAGGGCTCGGGGTCGCCGCCGGTTCCGGCCGATCTCGCCGGGCTGATCGCCGCGATGCAGGGATTGCTGCGCGAGGGGAGCGTGCGCCGGGCCCATCACGTGCGTGCCGAGGCCCTGAGCATTCGCCAGCGGATGACCGATATCCTCGACGCGCTGGCCGATCGGTCGAGCTGCGAGCTGGCCGAGGTATTTCGTCCCGAGGAAGGGCGCATGGGCGTCGCGGTGACCACGGTGGCGGTGCTGGAACTCTCGCGCACCCACGCGCTCGACTGGTCGCAACCGGCCCCGTTCGGGCCCGTGACCCTGTTTCGCCTGGCCGGCACGCCGTCTACGGCGGCCATTGAAGAGGAGACGCCCGAATGACCGAGAGGGTACCCCAATCGCCATCCACCGATTGCCCCACGCCCTCGGACAGCGAGCCGCCGGCGGGCCTGGTCGAAC
>JBHEOB010000100.1:0-4119 GCA_046261775.1 Guyparkeria sp. | reverse complement strand
GGCCAGCACTTGCTCGCGCGGGGTGACGATCGGCCGCTCGATACGGGCAGCGATCGCCTCGGCCGCCGCCTTTAGTGAGGCATCGGCCGGCTGCGCTTCCCAACCAAAACGCTGACCGTCGAACCCCACCAGCAGGCGCTCGGCGGTTTCGGGCTTGCCCGGCCACCAGCGAAAACGCTCCACCGGCATGGCATCGAGCACCTCGTTGGCGATCACGATGCCGCCCGACCAGTCCAGCGGCGCCCAGTCATCGATCCAGCGCACGCGCTCGACCACCGCCGGCGGCAGCGACTCGCGCAGGTTGGCCGCCTGACGGGCGGCCAACGCGGGGGAAATCTCGAGGATGGTGTAGCGCCGGGGCAGCGCGTCGTCGACAGCGAGCTGTCCGAGCAGATCGATCGCCAGGCGACCGGAGCCGGCGCCAACCTCGAGGATCTCACCATTCAGGCCGGCGGCCCGCGCCTGTCGCCACTCGTAGGCCAGCCCGGCGGTGAAAAAGCGCGAGCGCTCCGGGGCGGTGATGAAATCACCCTCCGCCCCGAAGGCAACCTGACCGCTGCCGTAGTAACCCAACGTGGGGTGATAGAGGACGGTCGCCATGTAGTCGGCAAACGGGATCGGCCCGTCGCGCATGCGTTCGACAAGTTTCTCGATCAGATCGAGGCTCTTGGCCTGGTCCGCGGGGCCCGGGGCCGGCAGTTCGAAGCCTTCCTGGCGGGCGTGATGACTCATTCGCCCTGCCCCGCCTTGGCCTCCCCCGGCACACCACGATTGATCCCCCGGGTGATTTCGACACCCACGCCGGCGGCCTCGACCAACGCATGCGGCTTGATCACGCGCATGCTGACGCGATGGACGGGAAATTCGGCCAGCAGGGCCTCGCAGCAGCGCTCGGCCATGGTCTCGACCAACTGGAATCGCCCTTCCCGAACGATCTCGATAACACGCTGCGAAACGCCCGCGTAATCGACCGTCTGATCGATATGCTCACTCTCCACCGCAAGCTGGAACGACTCGACCTCGAGCACCAGGTCAATCCGAACCGGCTGCGGGGTTTCCCGTTCGGCTGGCAGGATGCCGACGATGGTCTCGAATTCGAGACCCTGCACCAGGATGCGGTCGGTCGATTGGCTCGTAGGCAGGGGCGGGGCAAGCGGCTGATCGGAGTCGGTCACGGCGGTGGCTCTCGAGGTTGGACATGGCCCGGCGGACGCCGAGCGCCGTGATGGTAGCCGGGTATTCCCACGTTTGCAGCTTGACGCCATCATCACGCTGGACGGTCCGAGCGTCCAGGCACGGTCCTAGCTGCGGATCAGAACTGCGCGAAATCGAACTCGAGGCTTTCCTGCGGGGCCTGGATGAAATCACCCTGGACGAAGTCGACGCCCATCGGCCAGAGGTACTGCAGACTGCCGGCGTTCTCGACGTTGGGCACGATCACCGCCATGTCGTCCTGCTTGGCCTTCTGCACCACCTCGCCGACGCGCTCCTGATTGGTGGACTCCTGGGCGAAGTTCTCCAACAGTGACCGGGCAATCTTGATGGTCGAGACCGGCAGGTGCTCCAGGATGCGGAAGCTATCGTCACCGCATCCGAAGCCGTCCAGAATCAGCTCGCCACCCAAGGGGTGCAAGGCTTCCTGCATGTCCCTGAGATGCCGCAGGGCATGGCCGGCCTTGTCGACCGAGACCTGGATGGCCAGCAAGGTGTCCGGCAGGCGCGTCATCTGCAGGCGCTGGGTAAGCCACTTGGTGAACTCCGGATCGTGGAGCGAGGCGTCACTGATGCGGATGTAGAGCTTGGGCTTCTCGCCGTTCCTGACGCCGTTGTGGATCTGCTTGACCGCCGAGAGCACCACCCAGCGGTCGATCGACTGGATCAGGTCACCGCGCTCGGCCTGCGAGAGAAACTCGGCCGGTGAGATCAGGCTGCCGTCCTCGTCGAGCATCCGCACGAACACCTCGTAACGACTGATCTCGCGATCGCCGGTCAGCGACACGATCGGCTGGAACACCAGCGAGAAACGGCTCTCGCGCAGGGCGGTCTTGATCCTGCGCGCCCAAGTCTCGTCCTGCTCGCGCTCGGAGGCGGTCTTGAGATCGGCCTCGTACCGGCGCGCCTGGAACTTGCCTTCCTGGGCCGCCCGGTTGGAGGCGCGCTCCACCCGATCGACCAGTTCGGCGGCGTTCGGTGGCGAATTCTCGTCGAGCACCAGATAACCGGCCGAGGTGGAGACGGTGACCGAGGTGGTGCCCTGGGAATAGACGTAGTCGCGCGCGAGCCCGTTGAGCGCATCGGCGAGCTCGGCGGTGCGGTCGCAGTCTAGCCGACCCAAAAGCATCAGGAAGGAAAAGGCGCCGTGCCTTGCCACGAGCCCCTGGCCGCCAACCCGTTCCTCGACCTTCTTGCCGAATTCGGTCAACAGGTTGTCCATGCCCGTGGTGCCGATGTGGCGCTTGATCTCGTCGTGGTTGAGAATCTCGAGCAACAACAGGGCGCCGCTCTCTTCCCTATCGTCACCCTTGGCGATCTCCGCCCGACGCGTCTCGATCTGCTCGAACAGGTAGTTGCGGTTGTAAAGGCCGGTGAGCAAATCGCGGCGGGCGAAATACTCGAGCTGCTCGGAGATGTCGGCGACGTCTTCCTTGACCTGCATCACGAAGATCTGCAGGCAGGGCTCGCCGTCGAACGAGGCGGCCGTACTGTGGATGCGCACCTCGATCTCGTGGCCGCCATTGGTCTTGAGGGTGAAGGTGTCCTCGGCGTCCTCGGTCTTGAGAAAGGCCTTGAGGCGCTGCGCCGAATCGCCGGCGGCCAGGTCGAGTATCGGTTCCTCGCGCAACTCCTCGATGTCGGAAAAGCCGAGCAGGTCGAGGTAGACCTGGTTGGCGTAGATGTGCAGCCCGTCCTGCAGGTAGGCCACGGCCTCGGAGG
The DNA here is from genome assembly GCA_046261775.1 of Guyparkeria sp. GTDB lineage: Bacteria > Pseudomonadota > Gammaproteobacteria > Halothiobacillales > Halothiobacillaceae > Guyparkeria. The sequence goes on along the minus strand of JBHEOB010000100.1, from coordinate 1,185 downwards.
AACCGTCGATCAGTTTCTGGCAACGCAATTCGGACTTGGAGAGCTGCGCGTCCTTGCGCTCACGGTCCTGGTAGAGCAGCGCGAAAGCCACCGCGCGCATCAACAGCGGCTCGACCAGTGACTCGTGGGTGATGACCGAAAACGCCCCGATATCGAGAAACGCCGCCACCTCGTCGACACCGGCCATGTCGTCGTAGACCACCATCGGCACGCCGGCCAGTGCCGGTTCGCGGGCGACCAGTTCGCGGAACGCGGTTAGCATTTCGAACGCATTCGCGCCGAACTCGATGTAGACCACGTCGACCGGGTTGCGCGCGATTTCGTGGCGCGCCGCATCGAAATCGACGGCGTTGTGCACCGATGCCTGTAGGCCAGCGTTGCGTAACTCCCCTCGCAGGGCGATCGAGTCGTTGACCGACCCGATCACGTGCAGAATGGAAAACGGTCTGTTCTCGACGGTCTGGGTGGGCGTCACTGATTATCTCCCTTGTCGGGGCTTGTCTCAATCACGACCAGGTGCGAGCCAACCATCACGACGCGCTCGAGATCGAGCTGCACGTCCTCGCCCTGCTCCCGGATGACCGTCCCCCGCCGGCCGCGGTCGGCGAGGTCCGGCGGCAGGATCAACTGGTGGATGCGCTCGCCATCAACCCGGGCGAGTACCGGCCAGGTCCCGCCAGAGTGCGGGCTCTCTTCGGGCGGATGGGCGAAATAGGCCATCCAGTCGCCCGGCAATCGCTCGACACCCATGTCGATGGTGCGGTTGTCCTGGTCGAGGTGGCGCACCCAGCGGATGATGCCGATGCCGACCACCGCCGCCAGACCACCCACCTCCTCGTCGGGGTCACGCTCGATCAAAATCAGTTCGTCGACCGCGGCGCGGCTGTTGTCGGCCAGCCGCCAGTGCAGCCGCAACCCCCGTTCGGACAGGTTGACCACGTCCCAGGTGGCCGGCTCGTTGAGTCGCGGCGATGCCGAACGACCGTTGGCGTTCGGCATCGCCTCCCAATCAACGTCGTCGCGGGCGCCCGAATCAATCTCGAGCTTGAAGTCGTGCACGCTCGGCCCGTCCTTGACCTGGCCGTGCACCGGTCGTTCCAGGCCTTCCCAATCGAGGCCCGAGAACGTCAGGTGCCGCGATGCCCTCACACTGTAGAGCATCTCGTCGAGCAGGCGGTGATGCAC
>JBHEOB010000099.1:0-4691 GCA_046261775.1 Guyparkeria sp. | reverse complement strand
CTCGAGGGCGGCGAGCACCGACTCGATCGCAAGCGGATCGGTGACCCCGTTCTCGGAGTTTGTGGTGGCACCAGCCGGATAGAGCTTGACGGCGTGGATGTGCGGATCGGCCGCGGCCTGCTCGATCTCGGCGGCCGTGGTGCGGTCGGTGAGATAGAGCGTCATCAACGGCTCGAAAACACTGTCCGGACCCACGGCGGCGAGGATGCGATCCCGGTAGGCCAGCGCCTCGGTCACGCTGGCCACCGGCGGCACCAGGTTGGGCATGATGATCGCCCGAGTGCACTGTCGGGCCGAGAAGCCGGCGACCGCCTCGAGCATGCCGCCGTCGCGCAGGTGCAGGTGCCAGTCGTCCGGCTGGCGAATAATCAGTTCATCCACGTAAAATCCTTAGTTGGATCAATGCATTCGGCTATCTTTCAAATGCACCTTGATAGGTTTTACCAGGCGATGTAGGCGTAACCGTCTTCCTGGTATTCCATCAGGGCCGCGGCACCGACCTGCTCGATGCGCGCAAAATCCCGCATGTCGTCTGCGCTGTAGCCGACGGTATCCATGGTGTTGCCGCAGGCGATCCACTCGACGTCGTAGTTCTTGGCGAACCCCTCGGCCCGGGCGTAGATATCCTCGTCGACCTCTCGCATCGGCTCCTTGGCCAGGATGTGGATACCCTTGGCAAAACAGGCCACGGCAATCTTCACGTTGCCGCCGTACTTGCCGATCATGGCATTCATCGAATTGAGCACGTGGGTCTGGTAGTCCACGTCGCCATGGTTGAGCTGATAGATGACCTTGTGCGCCGGCTCGTCACCCGGGAAGAAAAGCTCTTCGTCGCCACCCCCGTCCTGCGCATGGGCACGCCCCAGACCGAATGCCGCCCCGGCCCCGGCCATGGCGGTCATGAAACGACGTCGATTCTTGAGAAAATCCTGCATGTGTCTACCTCACTCATCCGCTACCCCCGACAACGCAGGGGCTTGTCTCGTGGATATGGACCATTCGTCTTCCCGCTGTCGTGGCCACGCATGCCAAACCGCGGAGTACTCCCTTCAATGGTAGCGCATCGGGGGATTGCCGGCGGTAGCTCAATCCATCTCGCCCCCCCGCATCAGCACATAACCGCCCCTCGCATACAGCACCTGGCCCGGTGTGCGCCCGGCACGCTCGCTGCGAGTCAGCAACAGGTCCCCTTCCCGCACCTCGCGGCGCTCGACGATCTTCTGTGCGTAGACACCGAAGCTCGGCATGTTCATGCCCCGCATCACCAGCGGGCCCGGCAGATCACGCGCAATCAGGCCGGCATCGCGTACCGGACCCTGCTGCATCTGGCCGACGGCGTTGAGCACCAGCGCATTGACCACCAGCGAAACCGACAGCGCCACCGGGATCATCACCCGCGGCAGCGACCACTTGCGCGCCAGCCCGGCGGCAATCACCAGCAGCATGGTGCCACCCGAGATCAGGTACCAGGATGCGCCGAAGAAACGATCGCGCTCGGCCAGCATGTCCTGCACGTAGGCGGGCTTGATCCGGTCAAAGTTCATCTCGACCAGCCAGGGCAGCAGCAGGACGAACAGCAGGAGGGCCGCCGGCGGAACCAGGTGAAACCAGCGATGCCGGATATGCGGCAGGTGGGAGGCCATCACCAGCATCAGACCCACCAGCCCGTAATTGAGGTAATGCGGCAGCTTGGTGCCGGAGAACGTGAACAGGAGCAGCGTCAGGCCGAACCATATCCAGCCGAATCGGCGCAGTGCCAGCGGCAACGACGCCGGTTTGCCGTAGGCGCCCCGCCAGTCGCTAGGCAGGTAGCGCAGCGAGGTCAGTACCGCGCCGGTAAACGGCAGCAGGGCAACCAGCGTGACCACCGGGTAGTACCAGAGCCCGCCGGAGTGGCCTTCCATCGGCTCGTCGAAGCGGCTGACGTTGTTCTTGAGGAAAAACTCGTCGATGAAATGCTGCCCGTGCTCGATCCAGACGGCCACGTACCACGGCACGGCGACGACCAGGAAAATGACGATACCTTGCCAGTCGAACACCGCCCGCCACCAGTCGCGCCCGCGCGCCGTGACCAGATAGAAGGCAAAACTGGCCAGGGCCGGGATGACCACCGCCACCGGCCCCTTGGTGAGAAAGCCCAAGCCCATCGCCAGGTAGGCCCAGCGCACCCAGCGGCGTTCGCCGGTTACCCAGTGATTGAAGGTGGCGAACACCGCCGCGGTGAGAAACAGCAGCAAGACGGCATCGGAGATCGCCGCCTTGCCGACCACCGTGGTCATCAGAGAGGTAGCCGCGATCAGCCCGGCGAAGAAGGCCGGCCGCGCACCGAGATAGCGGTCGGCGAAGGCATAGATCAGGCCCACCCAGGCCGCGGAGGCCAGCACCGAAGGAAGGCGAAAGGCCCACTCGGAAAAGCCGAACAGCCCGACGGAGGCGGCCTGCAGCCAGTAGATCAGCACCGGCTTGGCAAAGCGCGGCTCGTCGTTGAGATACGGCGTCAGGAAATCGCCGCGCTCGAACATCGCCCAGGTCGCGCCGGTGAAAGCACCCTCGTCGAGGTCGAACAGCGGCAAGCTGGCAATACCCCAGACGTAGCCGATCGCCACGGCCACAGTGAGCACGATCAGGTGAAAACGGCGGGAATCGAGCATGCAGGGCGGTCTCGTGACGGTCGAATGGCCCCCAAGAGGGAGGGGTGGTCATTGGCGCTGGCATTGGCGATGGCGCGGCAGTATATCAATCGGGACGGCGGGTTCGACCGCAACGGGCGCCACTATATCGTTACAATGGGGTCTTGCCCCCAGATCGCGAGCCCCCCATGGACCTCTACCCGCTGCTTCGCCCGCTCCTGTTCCGGCTCGACGCCGAGACCGCCCACCGCCTCACGCTCGGGCTGCTAGATCTCGCCGCTCGTACGCCCTGGTGCAAGATGCAGCGCCGTGGCGTACCCGACGATCCGGTCACCGTGATGGGCCTGGAATTTCCCAACCGTGTCGGTCTGGCCGCCGGACTGGACAAGAACGCCGCGCACATTGCCGGCCTGTCCTGCCTTGGCTTCGGGTTTATCGAGGTGGGCACGCTCACGCCTCTGGCCCAGCCGGGCAATCCTGCCCCCCGCCTGTTTCGTTTGCCGGACGCCGAGGCACTGATCAACCGGATGGGCTTCAACAACGACGGCATCGAGGACGCGTTGGCAAACATCGCCGCTGGCCCCCGCCCGGCACCGCTGGGCATCAACCTGGGCAAGAACTTCGACACGCCGATCGAGAACGCTCTGGATGACTATCGCAACGGACTGGCGGCCGTCTACGCCCACGCCGATTACGTCACCATCAATATCTCCTCGCCCAACACCGCCAACCTGCGCAACCTGCAGGGCGGCGAGGCCTTTACCGCCCTGCTCGCCGGCCTGACCGACGAACGTGAACGGCTGGCCGACCTCCACGGCCGCTACGTGCCACTGGCGATCAAGATCGCCCCGGACATCGAGGACGAGGAACTCCCGGCGCTGGTCGATGCCCTCGTGGATCACGACATCGACGCGGTCATCGCCACCAACACCACCGTCGGCCGACCGCTGGTCTCGGGACTGCCCCAGGCGGACGAGGCCGGGGGCCTGAGTGGTCGCCCGGTGCGCGAGTGTTCCACGGCCGTGATCGCCGCCCTGCGCGAACGCCTGCCGGAAGACTTCCCGATCATCGGTGTCGGTGGCATCGATTCGGGAGAGGCGGCACTGGAGAAGATCCGCGCCGGGGCCGACCTGGTGCAGGTGTACACCGGGCTGATCTATCGCGGGCCGCAACTGGTCCGCGATGTAGGCCGTGCGTTGGCCGAGTCGGAAGACTAAGGTTCGACGCGGCGATCCGCTCAGCCGCTGCGACGCGACGCACAGACCGGGCAGGCCGGGTCCTGGCGATACTTGACGGTGCGCCATTCGGCATCACGCAGGTCGAACAGCGCCAGCCGACCGACCAACGGCCGCCCGGCCCCGGCCAGCACCTTGATCGCCTCGGCGGCCTGCAGGCTGCCGATCATGCCCACCAACGGCGAGAGCACGCCGGTCTCGGCACAGCGCAGCTCGTCCTCGCCCTCCTCCCGGTACAGGCAGCGGTAACAGGGCGCATCCGCGTCGCGGTGATCGAACACCGTCACCTGGCCCGCCCACTGGATCGCCGCCCCGGAGACCAGCGGCACGCGACGGTCGGCACAAGCAGCATTCAGGGCGAAGCGCAGCTCGAAATTGTCCGAACAGTCGACCACTAGGTCGACGTCCGCCACCGCCTGGTCGAGTCGTTCGCCCTCCAGTCGCGCCTCGATCGGCACCAACCGCACTTCGGGGTTGATCTCGGCCAACCGGGCGCCGGCCGAGGCCACCTTGCTCTGCCCGACCCGGGACTGGTCATGGATGATCTGGCGCTGGAGGTTGGACAGGTCGACCTGGTCGAAGTCGGCCAGGTGCAGTTCGCCAACGCCGCTGGCGGCCAGGTACATCGCCACCGGCGAGCCCAGCCCGCCCAGCCCGACGATCAGCACGCGGGCATCGAGCAGGCTCTGCTGGCCGTCGTAGTCCAGGCCGTCGAGCATGATGTGGCGCCCATAGCGCAGCAGTTGTTCGTCTTTCATGGTCTCGCCGTCGTTTGTTCGGTAGTTCGGGACCGGCCGACGCAAACGCCCGACCCCAACGCAAATGC
>JBHEOB010000098.1:0-4697 GCA_046261775.1 Guyparkeria sp. | reverse complement strand
GCACTGCTGGTGTGCGCCGGCCTGGCCTGGCAGTGGCTGCGACCCGGCGGCCTGGATGCCGCCCAGACCCGCAAGGTGCTCACCGGTCTGGCGCGTCGCATCGATCGCGGGATGGGTGCCAAGGCGGTCTTCGACCAGGCCACGCTGGAAAAGGCGCTGGGCGCCGAGTAATACCGAACACGAACATCACGAGGACTACCCATGTCAGAACAAGCAGCTGGATTCGCCAACCTCGAGGGCCGCGTGGCGCTGGTGACCGGTGCATCGCGCGGGATCGGTGCCGCGATCGCCGATGCGCTGGTCGAGGCCGGTGCCACGGTGGTCGGCACGGCCACTTCAGCGAAGGGCGCGGCGGCGATCGACGAGCGTCTCGGTGACAAGGGTGCCGGCATGGCGCTGGACGTCACCGACGCCGAACAGGTGGATGCGGTGATCAAGGAGATCGAGTCGCGTTTCGGTCCGGTCGGCGTGCTGGTCAACAATGCCGGCATCACCCGCGACACGCTGCTGATGCGGATGAAGGAAGACGACTGGGACGCGATTATCGACACCAACCTCACCTCGGTCTTCCGCCTGTCGCAGAAGGTCATGCGTTCGATGGCCAAGGCGCGTTGGGGACGGATCATCTCGATTGCCTCGGTGGTTGGTGCCATGGGCAATGCGGGTCAAACCAACTATGCCGCCGCCAAGGCCGGCATCATGGGCTTTTCCAAGTCGCTAGCGCGTGAGCTCGGTGCGCGCGGCGTGACCGTCAACGTGGTCGCACCGGGATTCATCGAGACCGACATGACGCGCGATCTGCCGGAAAAACAGAAGGACGCGTTGCTGGGGAATATCCCCAACGGCCGGTTGGGTCAGCCCGAGGAAATCGCCTCGGCGGTGCGCTTCCTGGCCGCCCCGGAGTCCGGCTATATCAACGGCCAGACCATCCACGTCAATGGTGGCATGTACATGGGGTGAGGGCTGCCGCGGCGGTTCTGGCCCCTGTTCGGGCATTTTTATTTGGTCTGCTGGTCGGTTTTCACTAGAATGCCGAGCAGTGTTGACCCGGGGAAGCCGGGTCAAAATGTTTAACTGAAAAGTGTTTGTACCAGAAGAGGTTCGATACGAATGAGTACCGTTGAAGAACGCGTCAAGAAGATTGTTGTAGAGCAGTTGGGCGTAAAGGAAGAAGAAGTCACCAACGAGGCTTCATTCGTTGACGATCTCGGCGCCGATTCCCTCGACACCGTCGAGTTGGTCATGGCCCTGGAAGAAGAGTTCGAGTGCGAGATCCCGGACGAGGAAGCCGAGAAGATCACCACCGTTCAGCAGGCCATCGACTACGTAACCAACCACAAGGACGCCTGATTCGGTCCTCGTGCGCTTTGCAGGCTCAGAGCTGTTGCCCGAGCTTGTGAACTGAAAACCGTGTTTCGGCCTTCTGTCTGGAGGGTCGATCGCGGTTTTTTACTTGGTGGTCGTCACCAACCGAACTGGAAAAGAGCATCATGAGCAAGCATCGCGTCGTGATTACCGGCCTTGGGCTGGTGACCCCACTGGGGAACAACGTCAAGGAGTCATGGGACGGCATCCTGGCCGGCCGGTCCGGTGCGGCCCCCATCGATCGCTTCGATACCGAGAAGATGGCGGTCAAGTTCGCCGCCATGGTCAAGGACTTCGATCCCGCGACGATCGTCCCGGCGAAGGACGTCAAGAAGATGGAGCCGTTCATCCACTACGCGATGAGCGCTTCCATCGAGGCGATCGAGGATGCCGGCTTGATCAGCGAGTCGCTGGACCTCGATCGGGTGGGTACGTTCATCGGTTCGGGCATCGGCGGGCTGGGTGGCATCGAGCGCAACACGCTGACCCTGGAAAACCAGGGGCCGCGTCGTGTCTCGCCGTTCTTCATTCCTGGCGCGATCATCAACATGGCTGCAGGTCAGCTTTCGATCCGGTATGGCTTCCGCGGTCCGAACCTCGCCACGGTCACCGCCTGCACCTCGGGCACCCACAGTATCGGCCAGGCCGCCCGCATGATCTCCTACGGCGATGCCGACGTGATGATCGCCGGAGGCACCGAGGGTGCTGTCTCGCCGCTGGGCGTGGCAGGATTCGCCTCGGCGCGCGCGCTGTCGACCCGAAACGACGATCCCGAGCGCGCCTCGCGTCCCTGGGATCGGGATCGCGACGGATTCGTGCTGGGCGAGGGTGCCGGCGTGGTCGTGCTCGAGTCGCTGGAGCATGCCCAGGCGCGTGGGGCGCACATCTATGGCGAGATCAAGGGCTTCGGCATGAGTGCGGATGCCTACCACATGACCCTGCCGGCCGCCGACGGCGACGGTGCGTATCGCTGCATGCAGGCGGCGCTCAAGGATGCCGCGCTGCAGCCGAGCGATATCGGCTACATCAACGCCCACGGGACGTCCACGCCTGCCGGTGACGGCACCGAGGTGCATGCCGTCAAGAGGCTGTTCGGTGACCAGCCGGTCGAGTGCCCGGTCAGTTCCACGAAGTCCATGACCGGGCACCTGCTCGGCGCGGCCGGTGCCATCGAGGCGGTGTTCTCGGTGCTTGCCCTGCGTGACCAGGTCTTGCCGCCGACCATCAACCTCGACAACCCCTCCGACGATTGCGATCTCGACTTCGTGCCGCACGAAGCGCGGCGCGTCGAAGGGTTCGAGGTGGCGATGTCCAACTCGTTCGGCTTTGGCGGGACCAACGGCACCCTGATTTTCGGTCGCACGATCGACTGATGGGCGTGGTGTGGCGCTCGTGCACACCACCGTGCGGCCGGCTGCTCTGTCAGGGGCCGCCAATGGATCGTCGTCACTCCCCGACCCGGGCGTGAACCGGCCGTGAGCGCGCCCGTCATCAATCGCCTGAAACGTCATCCGGAGCGGTCGCTCCCGTCGCTCGCCGTGGTGCTGCGCGCGGCCGGGGAGGACGCCAGCCACCTGTTCGAGAGCGTGACCGCCGGCGGCCCCCTGAGTCGCTGGTCGATCCTGTTCTCCGCCGCCGATGAGCGCCTGACCGCGCCATCCACGCCCGCGCCCGACACGCCAGCAGCCGATGCTAGGGGCTTTCTCGATGCCTTTCAGCAGGCCGTGACGAGCCGCAAGGCACTGCCCGCCTCCTTCGATGCTCGTGACTGGCTGGCACGCCACGACCTGCCGTCCGAGTTCCCCTTCCTGGGCGGCTGGAGCTTTTTTCTGGCCTACGAGATGGCCGCCGAGATCGAGCCCACGCTCGACTTGCCGCCATTTTCCCTGGGTGCGGCGAGCGGCTTTCCGCGCGCGGTCGCCGAGTATCATCCGGCCGCCCTGGTGCGGGATCACCTTGCCGATGAAGACATCGTGGTGCATGACGGCAGCCGTCGCGGCGCCGAGCTGGCCGAGGCCCTGATCGCGTCCCACGCACAGGCGCTGGGTGCCATCGACCCCGACGGTCGGTACGAGCCGGTCGAGTTGGCGGAACTGGTCCCACCCGAGGGCGCGCCGCATCGTGAGCGGGTGGCGCGGGTGCGTGACTACCTGTTTGCCGGCGACATCTTTCAGGCGAACCTCTCGCATGCCTGGCGTTTCCGGCTTGCCCCTGGCGTCTCGTCCGGGGCGGTCTACGACGCCCTATGTCGGCGCAACCCGGCCCCGTTCGCCGCGTGGTACCGCCAACCAGAGGGCGAGATCGTCAGCTCTTCGCCGGAGCGGTTGATACGCGTGGCCGAGAGACGAGCCGAGACCCGACCGATCGCCGGTACCCGCCGGCGCGACCCGGACCCGCAACGCGACCGGGAGCTGATCGAGCAACTCCAGGCCCATCCCAAGGAACGCGCCGAGCATGTCATGCTCATCGACCTGGAGCGTAATGATCTGGGACGGGTCTGCGAACCGGGTTCGGTGCGGGTCGACGAGCTGATGGTGGTCGAGTCCTATGCGCAGGTGCACCACCTGGTCTCGAACGTCGTCGGGAAGCTCCCTGCCGGCACCTCGCCGCTCGCGGCCCTTGCCGCCTGCTTTCCTGGCGGCACCATCACCGGCTGCCCGAAGGTGCGTTGCATGGAGATCCTCGCCGAGCTCGAACAGACCGGGCGGGGACCCTACACGGGCAGTCTCGGTTACCTGAGCAACCATGGCCGGCTGGACAGCAACATCCTGATCCGCAGCCTTTTCCTGAGTCCTGATGGACGCGGGGAATTCCGCACCGGTGGCGGGATCGTGGCGGATTCCGATCCGGCGCGCGAGCTCGACGAGACCTACCAGAAGGCCCGCGGCGTGCTCGACGCGCTCGGTGGCGAGGCGGCACTGGCCGCCGGGATCCCGGTCGGATGAGCGCGGTCGACCTGTCCGTGACCGACCGGGGCCTCGCCTTTGGCGACGGCCTGTTCGAGACACTGTTCGTGCGCGCCGGGAAAGTGCACCGTCTGGCCGACCACCTGACGCGACTGCGCTACGGCCTGATGCGACTGGATCTGCCCGAGCCGTCCGGCGAGCGTGTGCTCGCGGCCTTGGATGGGGCGATCGAGCCGGGCGTGACCGGCGTGTGCAAGCTGATCGTCACGGCCGGTACGGGGCCGCGTGGCTATCGCCGTCCCGCTCACCCGGAACTGACGGTGACGGCCACCTTCGGCCCGTTGCCGCCCGTGCCGACGTCGCCATTGGCGCTCGACCCGGTACCGGTGGCACTGGAAGGGGCCTGGTCTCTGCGCGGGCTCAAGC
>JBHEOB010000097.1:0-4697 GCA_046261775.1 Guyparkeria sp. | reverse complement strand
GTCGCACTCAGCACCCGCTTCACCGCAGCGCCGTCGAGGATCTCGACCTCGTAGGCTTCGATCTCTTCGACCAGCGGCACCTCGACTGCGCCCCAGCTATCAGCCGCGAGGGCTCGGGACCGGCGCGTCCAGCGGATCGTCAGGTCACCGGGCGTGCGCGGCGTGCGCCATGGTTGCGCGACATGGGCCACCGACAACGGTTGCAGTCCGACGCCCTCGGGCGTGAAGGCCTGCGCAACATAGGTCTCGTCGCTGATGGGGCGGCTTGCCGGGCCGATGCGCCAGTTCCATGGGATGCCAAGATCGGCCTCAGCGATGGGCAGCGATGCGAGGCTGTCGTCGAGTATGACGACGCGTGCGCCTGCAGGTGCCGGATTGCCCATTGTGCCCTCGGTGCCGCGCTGACCGCGCAGGAGCCGGGTCAGCCGATACCGGCTAGGTGCCAGCAATTCAGCGGAACCCGCCTGCACGATCTCCCAAACGCCGGGCGCGCTCTCGATGGCGAGCGCGTTTGCTCCGCCGAACAGCGTCAGGTCGGTGACGTTTTCCAGCGTGCCATTCAGCAGATCGACCACGAGCGTGTTCCCGAGGTCGAACCGAGAGGTCGGTCCGGCGTAGAAGTCGGAGACCAGTGCTCCGACCCGAGCGCGGCTGCCGAAGGACGTCAGCAGTTCAAAGCCGTCGGTCGAGGGACTGCGAAACACCGCCATCTCGCCCGGCCATGGCACGGCATGCGCCACTGCAAAGGGCCGATGTGCGGGCTGGTCCTCCGTGAGCTGCGGCAGGTCCATCAGAACCGCCTCGGGCGCGCCGAACACCAATGCTTTTGACAGCCCCGAAGGCCGCGGCGCACCGGGCGGGAGATCGTATGCTTCGCGATCCTGGCGGACGGCTTCGATACCACGAGCCTCGGCGTCAGCGATGGAGATCAGCCGCAAATCGACCAGCCGCCCGTCATGCGCGAGCCGGATCGCATCGGCAGGATCAAGCGCCAGCCGCGAGGGTGGCAGGCGGAAGAGAGCACTCTCGCGACCGGTCCAGGCTTCCATCAGCGCGCGGCGGCATCGACGTTCGGCTTCCTCGGGCGGCACTGCCATCGGGAAGGACTCGGATGCGATCCGCGTCGTGTCAACAGTGATCCGCCGGGCCTCGACCTGCGCGGCCTCGTAGTCCTCGTCGGCTCGAGCGACCTGCCATTTCAGTGCCTGTGGCAATTCGGTTTCCTGGCCGCGCGTCAGTTCGAACACGTCCCCCTCGCGCGTGGTGACCAGATCGTCCGGCGCAAAGGTGGCGAGTGAAACCCGGCCGCGCATGATGAAACGGATCACGCCTTCGGTCTCGACGGCGTCGAAGCCGAAGTGCCGCGACAGCGTAGTGATCGAAGCGCGCGGGCTCTCGAGTGCGCTGATCGCATAGCCCTCCACTGCGCCCCAGAGCCCCGAGACGTCGATGCGGCTCTTGGGCAGGCCGGCGCGCAGGCAGAGGTGGCGCACAAGCGCGGCGAGAGAGACAGCGCCAAGCCGCCCGGTCAGCCAGTGGCCGAGCCGCCAGTTCGCCCCGTCCGTCCAGACCTCGGTCAACGCCGGAAAGAACGGATAGGGCCGCGCGTCCCAGGTCCAGGCGGCGCATTCCGGCACATGCACCATCCGACCGCCGTAGACCGAGGAAAGCGGGTTGTTCGCGGCCTCGCCCCACCAGAGATAGGTCGCCTCGAGATAGGCGCGCTGGATCGCGTCGTCGCGCCAGCCGCGCGAGAAATGCGGCGTGACGCTCTCCGACGACTTCGGATCAAAAAAGACGTTGGGCTGGTTGGTGCCCCGGTCGATGGCGGGACAGCCCAGCTCGGTGAACCAGATCGGCTTGGACTGTGGCATCCAAACCGTCGGCGTCCCGCTCTCCACCCCGCCCGGGCGATTGTAATGCGGGTTCGACCACCAGGCGCGCAGATCCTTGGTGCGGAAGACCCAAGGCTTGCTGGCAGCGCCATCGCTGATTGGCGTGCGGACCTGCGCCGCCCGGTCGGTGCCACTGGCATAGAACCACTCAAAACCTTCCCCGCCCGCGATGTTCGCCTGCAGATAGGCCCGGTCGTAGATCGCGGGCCAGCCTTCGACGGCGTCGGCATGTTCGAACCCGTCGCGCCAGTCCGACAGCGGCATGTAGTTGTCGATGCCGATGAAGTCGGTGTTCGCATCGGCCCAGAGCGGATCAAGGTGAAAGAACACGTCGCCGCTGCCGTCTTGCGGATGGTGCCCGAAATACTCGCTCCAATCCGCCGCATAGCTGATCTTGGTCCCCGCTCCGAGAATCGAGCGCACGTCCGCCGCCAGAGCTCGATACGCCTGCACCGCTGGATAGGTGGCCGCACCCGAGCGGATCATGGTCAGCCCCGGCATCTCTGTGCCGATGAGGAAGGCGTCGACCCCGCCGGCGGCCGCACAGAGATGTGCATAGTGCAGCACCATCCGCCGCAGGCCCCAGTCGCTGGGCGAGCCGGTGAAGCTGACCGCCTCACTTGACACGCCGAAGCTGGTGGGCGTGGCCGTGCCGAACAGCGCCGCCACCTGCGTGGCCGCTGGGGCGGTCTTGTCCACGGTCCCAGCGTAGCCAGCAGCCGGAGAACAGGTGATCCGACCGCGCCAGGGGAAGGCGGGCTGGCCCGTCTCGGCGGCGTTGTCGGAATACGGGTTCGGGAGCGTGTTGCCCGGCGGCACGTCCATCAGGATGAACGGATAAAACGTCACGCGCAGCCCGCGCGCCTTCATCTCCTGGATCGCCTGGACGACGGCGAAATCCGACGGCGTGCCGCCATAGACCGGTCGGCCTTGGTCGTCGCGGCTGACGAGATGTGCATTTACACGCCCGACGCCGTTCACGCGCCACGTCTGCGGAGTCGTGACCTTCGCCGACACCTCGACGCCGGGCCGCAGCTCGCAACTGCCCGCGCGCAGGTCATCGCCAAACCAAGCGACCAAGAGGCTGACGCTCTCGACCTTCGGCGCCATGGCCTGCAGGCGGTCGAGCGCCACGACCATGTCAGCCGTATCCGAGCGCGCGTTCAGGTTCTCGGGCACCTGCGCCCCGCCGCCGCCCCTGCGAATGCCCTCCTTCGCATAGGTGAACTCGCCCGAGGCCGGGATCATGGTGACCGCCCGCGTCAGCCCCTCGGCCGTGTCGGGGTCTGCGAGCGGACGGAAGACCTCGAAGGAAAGCTGCGGCAGGCGGTTGCCGTAATTGGAAAGCGGCAGGTCCTCGAAGACCACATAGGCGGTGCCGCGATAGGCCGGCGTGTTGGCCGCGCCCATCTTTGTTGCAATGAACGGGTCGGCGGTCTGCATCTCGTCGCCCGGATACCAGCGCCAGGTGATCCCGGCTGTGTCGAGCAGCTTGCCGTCGGCCCAGATGCGCCCGATTCCAGTAATGGGCCCTTTGCAGAGCGCCACTGCGAAGCTCGCGAAATACAGATATTCCGTCGTCTTGACCTTGCCGCCCCCTCCGCCCTTGCCACCGCCCTGTGTTGTGGTCCTGGTCTCCTCGCGGAAATCCGTCGCCCAGATGATAGTGCCGCCCATGCGCATCCGCCCAAAGACGCGCGGGATCACCGCGCCCTCGGTCGACGAGGTGATGCGCAAGGAATCGAGCCGCGGGCCTTCGATCCGCTGCGTCGGCGCCAGCGACGAGACGATCCAGCTGTCGACAACGGAGCCGATTGTGGAGCCGACAAAGCCACCGATGGTGGCGGCGCTGACGCCGAGGATCGCACCACCGATGCTGCCGCCGATGGCAGCGCCAGCTGCGCCGAGAACGAGAGTGGCCACGGATCAGACCTCTTTGGGAAACAGGAAAGCGAAGGCGATCTTGCGCGCCCAGGATTGCGTGAGCGGCTCCTCGATCACGCCGAGCCGCTCGTAGGAGTGCACGAAGCTGCCCGGTGCCGTCATGACGCCGAGATGCTTTGCGATGGTGCGCGGCGTCATGCGGAACATCACGACGGCGCCGGGTTGCGCTTGATCGGTATCGATCTCGATCATCGCCGCGCGGGCGGCATCGGCGATGAGCTCGCGCGCTGCGATCTCGCCCCAGTCCCGGCTATAGGGCGGGATGGTGAACGTCTCTGGCCCGACCACCTCGCGCCACACGCCGCGGATCAGCCCGAGGCAATCGCAGCCCACGCCCTTTAGGCTCGCCTGATCGTGGTAGGGTGTGCCGAGCCAGCCGCGCGCTGCGGTGACCACCCTCTCCGGATCAGCGGGCGTCACAACACACCCCCGTCGTGCCCGCCATCCTTCGTGGCATAGCGCAGGATGGTGTCCTGGCCCGGGATATGCGGAAACCCCCGGAAATTGGCGGTGTTGGCGAACTTCGCGCCGCAGGTTTCGATGCGCTTGTCGCAGCCCGCGCGGACGGTAAACGCGTCGCCCTCGGCGATCGCGCGCACCGGTGGCTCGAGGAGCGTCAGCACGGCGATGCCGTCGTCGACATCGTGGGACAGCACCTCTGCCCGCCGTCCGGCATTCGCGCCGCTGGTCCATTCAACCGTGCCGGATGCAAACCAACCCGCGTCAAAGGCCCCGAGCGCCCCGGCGCGCAACACGCGGTCGCGCAGCGGCTCCAGAACAAGGCCCGCGCCCTTGAAGACAGGCGCTTCGAGATCGACCCGGCAGCTCGAATCCCCGAGTTCTGCATCGCATCGGCCC
>JBHEOB010000096.1:0-4752 GCA_046261775.1 Guyparkeria sp. | reverse complement strand
GATCACCTCGTCTCGCTCCTCGAAGGAAAGCAGGAAGGCCTTTTCGTAGGTGCGCACCGTGTCGTCGTCCATCGGCTCGCTCGACAGGACTTCCTCGTCGGTGATCGAGTTCTTCAATCTCACGGACTGTTCACGCAGCCATTTGCGATAGGGCTTGCGGGTCTTGAGCTGCCCATCGATTTCGGGCGACAGCAGCAGCGCGCCCTCGGCAGTGTCGACCGCGACCATTTGGCCCGGGCGCACGCGACCCTTCTTCACTACATCGGCTGGGTCGTAGTCCCAGACGCCGATCTCGGAGCCGAGCGTAATGTGGCGATCCTTGGTGATTACCCAGCGGGCCGGGCGCAGGCCGTTGCGGTCCATGGCGCAGGCGACGAAGCGGCCGTCGGTCATGACGATGCCGGC
Source organism: Guyparkeria sp. (assembly GCA_046261775.1). Lineage (GTDB taxonomy): Bacteria > Pseudomonadota > Gammaproteobacteria > Halothiobacillales > Halothiobacillaceae > Guyparkeria. The sequence goes on along the minus strand of JBHEOB010000096.1, from coordinate 4,347 downwards.
CGGGCCGTCCCACGGCTCCATGTGCAGGGAGTTGAATTCGTAGAAGGCGCGAAGGTCGGCGTCCATGTGCTCGACGTTCTGCCAAGCCGGCGGCACGATCAGGCGCATGGCGTGGATCATGTCCAGCCCACCGGTGATTAGCACCTCGAGCATGTTGTCCATCGAGGACGAGTCCGAGCCGGTGGTGTTGACCAGCGGCTGGATGCGGTTCATGTCCGGGATCAGCGGCGAGGAGAACTTGGCCGCACGCGCCAGCGCCCAGTTGCGGTTGCCGCGAATGGTGTTGATCTCACCGTTGTGGGCGAGATAGCGGAACGGCTGGGCCAGCTTCCATTCCGGGAAGGTGTTGGTCGAGAAACGCTGGTGGAACACCGCCTGCGAAGATTCCAGCGCCGGATCGTTGAGATCCTTGTAAAAGCGCGGCAGGTCCTCGGGCATCAGCAGGCCCTTGTAGGAGATGACCTGGCTGGCTAGCGAGGGGATGTAGAAGTCCGGGTCGTCGTGGATCAGGTTTTCGGCATCGCGGCGGGCGACGAACAGGGCAGCGTTGAATTGCGCCTCGTCCATGCCCTCGGCCGGTGTGATGAACAGGTGCTCGATCTCGGGGCGCTTGTCGGCGGACATCTCGCCGAGTACCGATGGGTCGGTCGGCACGACGCGCCAGCCGGCCAGGTCGAGGCCCTGCTCGGCGATGGCGCCGATCAGGGCTTCGCGGGCCCGCTCGCGCCGGGTTTCGTCGCGGGAGAAGAACACCACGCCGACCGCGTAGATCTCGGGCAGTTCGATGCCCTGGTCGGATGCCGCCTGGCGAAAGAAGCCGTCGGGTTTTTTCAGCAACAGCCCGCAGCCATCGCCCGACTTGCCGTCGGCGGAAATGCCGCCGCGGTGGGTCATGCGGGCAAGCGCGCCGATCGCGGTCGACACCAGGCCGTGGCTGGCGTGGTCGTCCATGTGGGCGATCAGGCCGAAGCCGCAGTTCTCTTTCTCGAAACTCGGGTGATACAGACCTTGGGTGGGGGCTTGGCTCATGAGTTGCGCATCCTCTTGGATTCTTCCGGCTTGCCGGGCGAGCGATGCTCACCCCGCCCTCTGCCAGGCGGCCCGGCAATTCCACCGGTGCGCAAAGACAGCGCGCCGATGGCCCAGGTGCCGACCGTGGTTCGATGTGTGCCCGCATCGGGGGATTTGGGCAAAATGGGCAAGAATTTTACCGACCCGCGGGGAATCAGGCAAATCCACGCCCGCTTCGGGGCGGCTGGCCATCTCACTTGATACCGGTCCGGCACGCGCCGCCTTGCGGCAGGAGCTAACAGGTCATCGAGTCGTGTCAATCGGACGCGTCGACGAGGCGGTCCTGGATCGCGCCGACCGTGCGCGGGTAGGGTTCCAGGCCACGAAGCGAGGCCGGCAGGGAGTCGATGGCGTGTTCGGCACGTTCGGCCGAGGCGAAGTCGCCGAAGGTCACCGTGTAGAGCAGTTGGCCGTTGACCGACTGGGTGTAGATGCGCCACTGGTCTCGCGGCTGCTCGTCGGTCGCGTAGCGGTCGATCATCGCCTCGGCGCCTTCGAGCTTGCCGAAGGCAGCCATCTGGATGGCGGCCCGGGCACGCGGCTGATCGCGGAACCAGTTGTTGTCGACGTCTGTCGGCGGCGTGGCGGCCGCCGCGCCGCGAGCGTCTTCCGTGACGGGTGCCACGGTCGTCTCGTCTTTTTCCGCTTCACCCGTTTCGCTGGCGGGGGCCGACACCGAGCGGTCGTCGCTCGACTCGCTGGTATCGGTTTCGGCCGGAGAGTCGTCGGTCGTCGCTGCACCGTCCTCTTCAGGGAACGGGACATGCGGCGGGACGCCGTGTTCGACCAGCGCGGCGGATTCGTCGGGGCTGCCATCGGCCTCTTCGGTAGGAGCGGCGTCTGCTGCATTTGCCTGCTTGTCGCTCGCCTGTTGGTCACTGGCCTCTGAGTCGCTGGCCTGCTCCTCGTCCGCGGCGGTTTCGTTCGCCGTCGGTTTGCCCGTTTGCTGATCACTCTGCTGGTCCGATTCGCTCATCGCGACGCTGGATTCAGGTGGCGGGGTTTCCGAACGGCCGAGCAGGGCGAACACGCCGATGGCCACAACGGCGATGCTGATGACGGCAGCGATCACGAGGGTCGGGCTGGCCCAAAGCGGTCGGCTGGTCGCGGTCGAGCGGGGCGTATCCTCGCCGGCCCGGGCGGCTGCCGATGACGGGGTGGCGGTTGCGCCCGCTGCGGACGCGTACTCGGTGGGATGGCCGGGCGAACCCTTGGCGGAGGCAGAAGTGGAGGCGGGTGCGGTCGTTGCCTGCTGCGTGGCGCCGAGCAGCTGGGCGCAGTGCAGGTCGGCGACCAGGCCGGCCAGTGGCTGGGCCGTTTCGGCCTGCTCACAGAGGCCGGAGGCGCCCACCAGGAGAAACAGGATACGCTCGCGGGCGAGTTCGTGGGATTGCGTGATCAGGTCGAACAGGGTGTCAGCCGTGTCCGAGGTCAGCCATTGGTCGGCGTTCTCCACCACGATCAGCAATCGTTCCTGGCCGTCGAGGGCGGCGGTGGTCGCGCCGATCAACTGCTCGATCGTCTCGATGCCCGCGGATAGTTGCAGCAGGGTGCTCAGCTGGTCAATCAGGGCGGCCGAGCCATTGCCACTGTCGGCGCGCAGGACGACCGGGCGGACCTGGCGCGGCAGTTTCTGCCCGATGAGCTTGACGAAGGCGCGACGCTCGGCGGCCGAGTCGCCTTCGACGACCATGAATCGGTCGGAATACTTGGCGTACTGAACGATCCGTTCGGCCTGTTCCAGGGCGTGTTCCGTCGCTTCGGTCATGGCAGCTTCCTTCGGTGCACGGGGTGTTCTGGCTCAGGGAATTGATAGCCGATCATTACTGGGAGCGGGTGGCTTCGATGGTGGCGCGGATCTTGTCATCGGCTACCCGGTCGACCAGGCGGGCCTGGCCTAGACGGCCCAGGAGCACCAGTCGCAGCCGGCCATCCTCGACCTTCTTGTCGCTGTCCATCAATTCGCGCAGGCGCTCGCCGTAAATATCGGCTGGCGCCCGAGTGGGTAGACCCGCTGCCACTATCAAGGTTTCAATCCGTTGGACCGTGGCGGCATCGATGAGCCCGAGTCGATGCGACAGGTCGGCCGCCATGCACATGCCCGCGCCGACAGCTTCGCCGTGCAGCCAGCGCCCGTACCCCATGCCGGCCTCGATCGCGTGGCCGAAGGTGTGGCCCAGGTTGAGCAGGGCGCGAATGCCGCCTTCACGCTCGTCCTGGCGGACGATCTCGGCCTTGATCAGGCACGACTGGCGGATCGCTTCGGTCAACGCGGTCTTGTCGCGTTGACGCAGTGCATCGATGTTGGCCTCGATCCAGTCGAGGAAATCCTCGTCCCAGAGCAGCCCGTACTTGATCACCTCGGCCAGCCCGGCCGAGAGCTCGCGGTCGGGCAGGGTGTCGAGGCTGCCGGTGTCCGCCAGTACGCAGCGCGGCTGATAGAAGGCGCCGATCATGTTCTTGCCGAGCGGGTGATTCACGCCGGTCTTGCCGCCCACCGAGCTGTCGACCTGGGCGAGCAGTGTGGTCGGCACCTGGATGAAGGGCACGCCGCGCTGGAAGCTCGCCGCGGCAAAGCCGGTGATGTCGCCGATCACCCCGCCGCCCAGAGCGATCAGGGTGGTCTTGCGATCCACCTGTTTTTCCATCAGGAAGTCGTAGATGCGCTCTAGCGTCTCGAGGTTCTTGTATTGCTCGCCGTCGGGCAGCGCAATCAGATCGACCCGCTTGTCGGCGGCCTCGAGTGCCTGGGTCAGGCGTTCGGCGTACAACGGTGCGACGGTGGTGTTGCTGACGATCACCGCTCGGGACGATGGGATGAACCGCGCGAGCTGGTCGCCGTCGAGCAGCCCGGTACCGATGAAGATCGGGTAGCTGCGATCGCCCAGGTCCACGGTAACGGTGGTCGGTTGCGGGGTCGGTGAAACGGCGGGGTCGTTCATCGGTGGGGCCCTGTCAGATGCGATGCGTCAGTCTGCGGCGGCCCGTGGGGCGCCGGCAATGGCCGTGCAGGCCATGCGCGGAGTCTACATCAACCGGATTGGTTGTCGTCGGCCTCGAGCCCGCTCTGGCGGCTCGCGGCAAGGATGCGGTCGGCCATCGAGCGCGGGGTCTGTCCACCGGTCTCCAGTACGAGGTGGGCGGCTTCCCGGTAGAGCGGGTCGCGCTCCTCCGTCAGGCGTTGCAGTGTCGCGCGTCGGTCGCCATTCTGCAGCAACGGGCGCTGGGTGTCGTGCTGTGTCCGCTCGAACTGGCGTTCGACCGAGGTGTACAGGT
>JBHEOB010000095.1:0-4767 GCA_046261775.1 Guyparkeria sp. | reverse complement strand
GCGCGGGTGTCCTCGCGGTGGATCAGGCTGGCGACGTGTTTTTCCCGGCCCTGGTCGATCAGCGCGACGAGTGCCGGGTTGTTGTTGGGGCGGTAGACGGCGTGAATCGGCGCATGCCGGGAGACGAACTGCACGCCCATTTCCATGTCGCTGACGTGGGCGGCGTTGAGGATCACGCCACGGCCTTCGGCCCGCGCGGCCTCGAGGTGCTCCAGGCCGATCATGCGGTACTCGGGCACCCGATCCAGGTTGCCGAACCAGCCCCAGGATGCCTCGCAGAGGCCCGCCCCGAGCCGGGCGAAGTGCTCGTCGATCAGCGACGATCGCATGGCTGTCGACCATTCCGGGAAGGCCACCGCGAGGTTCGCGTGCATGACGTGCCGACGCTTCTTGAGCACACGAGCCATCACCCAGCCCAGTCCTCGACCGAGGCGGAGCCGGGCATCCTGCGGCAAGGCGCCGATCAGGCGCGGAAGTAGCGACAGGAGAAAGCGGGCCGCGCGCAGTCGTCGTGGGAGGGTGACACTCATGGGGGCGTATTCTAAGCGATAATGGCGACCATGCGCTTCAAGCCACCTGTTTTCCCGTTCGCCCTGAAAGACGCACTCCACATGGCTCTACTAGCCTCTTGTCGACAGTGGGGTGGGGCGTGAGGCGCTGGCAATACCAGTCGCTCCTCGGGGTGCTTACGCCTTGGCTCCTGTGGGATGCCTGGCGTCGTCACCGGCATGCCCGTCGCGGGGATCGCCGCCTGTTCGAGCAGTTCGGCCGACTGCGCGCTGGGCTGCCGAGCGGTGGGGTCTGGCTGCACGCCGTCTCGCTGGGCGAGGTGCGGGCGGCCGCGACCTTGTTGCGCGCGCTGCGCGAGCGGTATCCCTCGCTTGCGGTCGTGGTGAGCACCACGACCGAGACGGGCGCCGAGGCGGCCCGCGCGCTGGGCGTGCCGCACTTCTACGCCCCCTACGATTACGCCCGCGTCCAGCGGCGCGTGCTCCGGGAACTGCGCCCCCGCCTGCTCTTGATCATGGAAACCGAGCTCTGGCCGAACCTCGTGGCCGAATGCCGGCGCGTCGACGTGCCGATCGCCTTGGTCAACGCGCGGCTTTCCGACCGTTCCATGGACCGATATCGTCGCTGGGGCGGGGCGCTCCTGCGCGAGGTGCTGGCGGACATCGACCTGATCTGCGCTCAGTCCCCGCAGGATCGTGACCGTTTCGCGGAACTCGGCGCACCTCGGGTGGCGCATTGCGGCAACCTCAAGTTCGATCTGCCGCTGGCTCAAACCCCGCCGACCCTCCCCGAAGCCAACCGGCTCACCTGGCTGGCGGCCAGCACCCATCCGGGCGAGGAGGAGCAGGTGCTCGATGCGCATCGTCGGGTGCAGCAGACCTTCCCCGAGGTCCGTCTGCTACTGGTTCCGCGTCACCCGGAGCGGGCGGGGGAGGTCATGCGGCTGGTCGAGTCGCGCGGCCTGTCGGTGGGGCGCTGGGGAGAGCGGACGGATGCCCGGGTCGAGGTGGTCGACCGTGCCGGCATGCTCGCCGGGCTGTTCGCCGAGGTGCCGGTGGTGTTCATGGGCGGGTCGCTGGTGCCGATCGGCGGGCACAATCCCATCGAGCCGGCCGCCGTGGCGCGTGCCGTGCTGCACGGCCCGCACGTCAACAACTTCCGCGCCGTCTTTGCCGCACTGGCCGAGCGCGATGCCTGCTGGCGCGTCGAGGATGCCCGCGAGCTGGGGGATCAGGTCGCCCGGGGCTTTGAGCAGGTGGAGGAATGGACTGCCCGCGGCATGCGGGCCCGAGAGGTGATCGCCGAGCACCGCGGGGCGACCCGGCGGGTGCTCGACCGCCTGGCCCCCTGGCTCGACGACTGATCGGGCCGACGACTGACCGGTCGCCTATTCTTCGCCGTCGACCGTCTGGCGAGCGCGCTCGAGCACGCGCTGCATCATTTCGGTATCGGCCGTGCTCGCACCGTCTTCATCGCCCCGCTCCATCAGCGGGGCGATCAGGGCATTGGTTTGCTGCTCGGTGAGCTGACGGTTGATGGACTCCAGGTCGGCGACGGTCAACTGGCCGGTGTCGGCCTTCAGTTGCAGCAGGTTGGTGAGGTAGCCGTAGCGCGCATCGAGGTAGTCCGCCATGGCTTGGAAGACGCGCAACTCGGCATTGAGGACGTCGACGATGGTGCGCGTGCCCACGCCGTAGCCCGCCTCGGTGGCCACCAGGCTGGTGCGTGCGGACTCCACTGCCTGGCGGAAGGCAGTGATCTCGCTGATCGAGGTCTGCACCCCGCGGAAGCTGTCGGAGGTCTCCTGGCGGATCTGGCGACGCTGGCCATCCAGGTCGAACTGGCTGCGCTGGTAGTCGAATGCCGCCTTGCGCGAACGCGAGTTGATGCGACCGCCGGTGTAGATCGGCAGCTCGACCTGCACACCGACGCTGCCATTGAGCGAGCCGCGACGATCCTGACCGGCGAGGCCTCCGCCTTGGTAGCTGTTGTCGTAGCCGTATTGTGCGTTCAGCCCCACCGTGGGCGCTCGCGCCGAGCGGTTGATGTCGACCGCCTGCTGGGCGATCTGAGTGCCGATGGCCGCACTCTGCAGCCCCAGGTTCTGGGCCAGCGCCAGCTCGATCCACTGTTCGGGATCGGCCGGCTGTGGAGCGGCCACGTCGAGATTGGTGCGGATGTCGTCAAGTTCGGTGACCATCTGGCCGATGATGGTGGCGAGCGCCGCCTCGGCGTTGTTGAGCTCGTTGCGCGCGGCGATGATCTGCGCGTTGGCCTGGTCGTACTCGGACTGGGCGTCGGCCACGTCGGTGACTGCGACCAGCCCCACCTCGTACTGACGCTGGGCGCGTTCGAGCTGGCGCGTCAGTGCGGTGCGGTTGGCCTGGGCCAGTTGCAACTGGGCGTCGGCATTCAACACGCGGAAGTAGGCCTGGCCGGTGCGCAGGATCAAGTCCTGGCGCGCCTGCTCGTAGTCGACCGCGGCCTGGCGGACTTCCAGCTCCGCCCGGCCGAGCTCGAGCTGGGAGGTGCGGTTGAAAATGGTCTGATCGAGGCGGAGGAACAGGTCGCCACTGGTCCCGTCGCTGCTGTCCGGCCCCTGGGCGGGTTCGCCGATGGTGGTGTCGTTGCGGCCGTAGTTGAGGCCGGCCTGGGCGCTGATCTGTGGCAACAGGTCGGCCCGCTCGATCGGGATGTTCTGCTCGACCGAGAGCCGTTGCTGCTCGGCGGCGCGCAGTTGCTGATCGTTCTGCTCGGCCAGCGCGTAGATGTCGAGCAGGTCCGCCGACCAGGCCGGTGAGCCGCCGACGGCCAGGCCCATGCCGATGGCGACGGAGAGGGCGGCGCGGCGCAGCGAACGTCTTGGGGCGATCGGCCCGCCGCGAGTGGATGCGTTGCGACTGACAGGCATGATCGGGACACCTCGGAAAGGTTGGTCGGGAATTGATTAGTTAACTAACGGATTGCACGATACCCCAGCCGATCCTCGGTGGGCAAGGCGCGAACCCCCGGTTTGCGGCTCGGCCGTCTGCGGCATGGTCACTGCCCACTGGCCACGGTAAGCGTTCCCGGGACAAGAGCTTAGCGCACAAACGCCCCGGTTGGGGTGGGGTCGGGTCTGGATGTTTGCGCCTGGATAGGCGTGGGCAGGAGCGGGAAGGGCTTGCCGCTGGACGGTCGGTGCCAAGGCTCCGGTTATCCGGAAACGGGAAGATCGCCACCAGCGCGCTTTCGGATGATTGGCACGATTTCGTGCCGATTGTCCTTAAAGCGAAAAGGTCGGCTTGGGCTCGGCGCCTATCAGGTAACCGGTGCGGGTCTCGAACAGCGATTCGGTGTGGAATTGTGTCTCGGACTCGCGGGTGACCATCGAGGCGGTCTGGATCGGGCCGGTGCCGGTGATTGCCAGCAGGCGGCCGCCGATATTGAGTTGGCGCAGGCTGGCTTCCGGCATCTCGGTACGTGCGCCGGTAAAGACGATTACGTCGAAGCGCTCGTCGTTGGCCCAGCCGTCGTGGGCATCGCCGGTTTCCAGTACGACTCGCTCGAAGCCCAGTTCACCGAGCAGATCGCCTGCCCGCTCGGTGAATTCGGGGAAGATGTCCACCGAACGGACGCTGTTGCCCAGCGAGGCGAGCGCGGCGGTGAAAAAACCGGTGCCGGTGCCGATCTCGAGCACGCGCTCGCTTGGCTGGACCTGCAGGTACTGCAGGATCCGGCCCTCGACCACCGGTGGCAGCATGGTCTGCCCGTGGCCGATCGGCACGGCCACGTCCGAAAACGCGTGTGCCCGTTCGGCGGCCGGGACGAAGCGCTCGCGCGGGACGTTGAAGAACACCTCCAGAACGCGCTTGTCGAGCACGTCCCATGGGCGGATCTGCTGCTCGACCATGTTGAAGCGGGCCAGTTCGATGTCGGTGGGCATGATGCAGCTCTTCGGTGAGTGGATCGGGGCGTCGGCTCGGGGTGACGATGCTTTCACCCGGTCGACGCATCACGCTGGGCGGGCCTGATGGCTCCCCACGATCGCACGGTAATTTACGGGTTTCGACGGTGGCGGGCAACCGGGGGCGTCTCGCCGGACTCCAATTGATCGTGATGCCGTCTCGCCCGTTCGTTACGACGATCGAATCTGCGAGAGGGACATCGTCATCGAATGCGCCTCGCCGGCCTTGAGCCGGTAGGCATTGTCCAGTGCGTTGGCCGTCTCGACGCAGACCATGCGGGCGTACTGATCATCCGGCATGTCGGCAAAGC
>JBHEOB010000094.1:4435-4774 GCA_046261775.1 Guyparkeria sp. | reverse complement strand
GATCCTGAGTTTCTACTCGGTGGTGATGGGCTGGGCGTTGTCCTATATCGAGAAGGCCGCCACCGGCGCCTTCGTCGGGGCCTCCTCCGACACCATCAAGGGGCTCTTCGATGGCCTGGTCGGCAGTCCGTCGACTCTCCTGTTCTGGCATACGGTCGCCATGGTGATGACCGTCACGGTGGTCGCCCGCGGCGTGCGCGGCGGCCTGGAACTGGCGACCCGGGTGATGATGCCGCTGCTGATCGTGATCCTGGTGCTGCTGTTCGGCTATAACATCGGCACCCCGGGGTTCGGCCCGGCGCTTGAGTTCATGTTCGCGCCGGATTTCTCCCGCGTAAC
>JBHEOB010000094.1:0-4425 GCA_046261775.1 Guyparkeria sp. | reverse complement strand
GTCCTGGTCGCCCTCGGGCACGCGTTTTTCACCTTGAGCCTCGGCATGGGCGCGATCATGGTCTATGGCTCGTATATGCCGAAGGGCACATCGATCGTACGTGCCGGCATCTGGATCATCGTACTGGATACCGGTATTGCCTTGCTGGCCGGCATGGTGATCTTCCCGATCGTGTTCTCCAACGGCATGAGCCCCGAGCAGGGTGCCGGACTGATCTTCCAGACGTTGCCGCTGGCGCTGGGCCAGATGGACTGGGGCTACTGGCTGGCCATCGTGCTGTTCGTGCTGGTGTCGATCGCGGCCTGGACCTCGGCCATCTCGCTGGTCGAGCCGGCGGTGTCATATCTCTGGGAGCGCTTCGGTATCCGGCGCCTGCATTCGGCGATCGTCGTGGGCGTGGCGACCTGGTCGCTGGGGGTGCTGGCGGCCTTGTCGTTCAACCTGCTGGGCGAGGTGACCCTGTTCGGCAAGAATGCCTTCGGCCTGCTGGAATTCACCACCGCCAATATTCTGCTGCCGGCCGGCGGCATGCTGATTGCGCTGTTCGCCGCCTGGCGGATGCCGCGAGCCGATTCGGCCGAGGAACTCGGGCTGACCGGCTGGCGTTATCGGCTGTGGTGGTGGCCGGCGGCCATCGTCGCCCCGCTGGGCGTGGCGCTGGTATTCCTCAACGGGCTGGGTCTGTTTGGTTGAGTGCCTCTGCTAGACTTTGTCTTCCGACTGATTGCCCACCGCCTGAGCGCGATGGGAGGCCCACCGGCAAGGGTGTTTCCGTTCCCGCATGAGTACCACCATCGAACGAGAAGTCGATGTGCCGTTTTCGGCGCTGCAGATGTACGCGCTGGTCAACGATGTCGACGCGTACCCCGACTTTCTGCCCTGGTGTGAGCAGACCCGCATCATCAATGCCTCGGGCGACGAGATCGAGGCGAGCATCACCCTGAGGAAGGGGGCGATCCGCAAGACCTTCGTCACGCGCAATCACAACGAGCCGGGCTCGCGCATCGTGGTGACGCTGGTCGACGGGCCATTCCGACACCTTGACGGGTACTGGGGCTTCGAGGATTTGCCGGACGGCGGCTCGCGCGTCACGCTGGACATGCGGTTCGAGTTTTCCAACCGATTTCTCGAGCGTGCGATCGGGCCGGTGTTTCGTGAGATCGTCAAGAACCTGGTCGGTGCATTCCGCAAACGCGCCTTCCAGGTGTATCCGCGTGATCAGGCGGGTGGAGGCGACGGGGCGTGAAGGTTGAAGTGGCCTACGCCCGCCCGGACGTGCAGGTGATCCTCGAGGTGGATGTCGGTGAGGGCGCCACCGTGGAGGAGGCAATCCGCCGTAGCGGAGTGCTCGAGCGCTTTCCCGAGATCGACCTGTCGACACAGAAGGTGGGTGTGTTCGCCAAGGTCGCGCCACTCTCGCAGGCGTTGCGCGAGTGGGATCGCATCGAGATCTATCGCCCCCTGATTGCCGACCCCAAGGCCGCGCGTCGTCAGCGTGCGCAAGAGGATGGCGCCAAGAAAGACGCCGCCAGGAAAGATGAAGCCAGGAAAGATGACGCCAGGCAAGATGAAGCCCGGCCCGGGCGAAAAACGGCCCCGACCAAGCCGGATCAAGAGGCTGTGGACACGAAAAAACCGGCGGAGTAGGTCTCTCGCCGGTTCATGAAACGGTACGTCAGTGCCCGGTAAAGCGGGCGGAGGGCCTTTCACCGGTCCGTGATCAGAGCGGATCCTGGGCCGGCGGTGTCTGCGGCAGGGGCTGGCCGTCGTCCGGCGCTCCCAGATCGTAGGGGCTCTCGCCGCCCTCGGCGCCCGGGGTCGGGCTCGCCGGCGCGTTGCTCGGCGAAGCGGCCGCGGCCTCCTCGGGCAACTCGGCGCTGTTCATCGACGGTGCCTCGGCCAGGTCCATGCCGTCACGCCGGATCGAGTCGACACGACCGGTCGTATCGTATTCGATCACGAGCGTGTGGCGGAATGCATCCTGCTTGCCGCGTTTGTCGTAGTAGACATAGGTGTCGCGCTGGCCCTGATGGAAGATGTCGTTGAGGCTGGGTGTGCCCAGGATGGAGCGCACCTGGGACTGCGGCATGCCCTCGCGAAGCCGCTCGACCTGCGCCTCTTCATAGATGTTGCCCTGCTGGATATCCGGCTGATAGACCTGGATGAAGCCGGGAACGTAGACCGACGAGCAGCCGGCTAACAGGGTGGCGACGAGCGGAAGCGTGAGGAGTTGGCGCTGCATGATCCTGGGAAACCTGTTCCTGATGGTCTGGATGGGCAATTCGACTGCGAGACAATGATACGCCGTCTGTCCGTTGATGCCAGTCTGCGGCTCGTTGGGCATCGATATCTACGAGGTGCACCGGTCTCGCCGGCATCTTCGGTTACAATCCGGAAAGTTTCGGAAAGTGAACGCAATCGAGGGCAGAAGTTTTGGATTCCAGCGAACTCAAGAAGGCCGGTCTGAAGGTCACGTTGCCACGAGTGAAGATCCTGGAGATTATCGAGGCCAACCAGGACTGGCACATGAGTGCGGAGGACGTCTACAAGGAATTGCTCGCTCGCGGCGAGGAGATCGGTCTGGCGACCGTCTACCGGGTGCTGACGCAGTTCGAGACGGCCGACATACTCAAGCGCCACCAGTTCGAGGGCGGCAAGGCCGTGTTCGAGCTGATCTCCAAGGGCGATCACGATCACCTGGTCTGCGTGAAGACCGGCCAGGTCGAGGAGTTCCACGATCCGATCATCCAGGAGCGGATCGCGATGATCGCCGACGAATTCGAGTTCGATCTGACCGATTACTCGCTGGTGATCTACGGCATCAGCCGCAAGGCGACCGGCCGGAGATAGTCAACGCAGGCTAACGAGAAGCAAGACGCCCGCCCGGGTCTGCCGGGCGGGCGTCTTGCTTTTGTGTGGACGGAAACTTGGTGTGGGCCGAAAGCGGATCAGGCCGAACTGTGCAGCAGTTCCCGGGCATGCGCTCGGGTCTGGTCGGTGACCTCGCGGCCACCCAGCATGCGCGCCAGTTCCTCGACTCGTTCGTCGGCGCCCAGGCCGCGCACCCAGGTGCGGGTGGAGTCGGCCTGCTCGTCCTTCTCGATGCGCGCCTGGTGGTGGCCATGGGCGGCGACCTGCGGCAGGTGGGTGACACACAGTACCTGGCGCGAGTCGCCCAGCGCACGCAAGTGGGCACCGACGATCGCCGCGGTGGCCCCGCCGATGCCGGTGTCGACCTCGTCGAAGATGAAGGTGCTGACCGGATCGTCGCCGGCGGTGAGGGTCTTTAGTGCCAGGCTCACGCGGGCCAGTTCACCACCCGAGGCGATCTGGTCGAGCGGGGCGACCGGTTGGCCCCGGTTGGCGCTGATCAGGAAAACCACCTCGTCGATGCCGCGCTCGCCACGCCGTTCGGCCAGCGTCTCGGGGCTGGACAGTTTTACCTCGAATTCGCCGTTTGGCATGCCCAACTCGCGTATGGAGGTCTTCAGGCGTTCGGCCAGCTTCCTGGCGCCACCCCGGCGCTTCTTGCTGACCTCGGCGGCAAGCCGGTCGTAGGCGGCGCGGTCCTGCGCCAATCGGTTTTCGACCTCGCCCAACGTGCTGCCGGCCTGCTCGAGTTGCTCGTATTCGTCGCGCAGATCCGCGACGTGCTGCTCGAACAGCTCCGGGGCGATTCGGTGCTTGCGCGCCAGCTCGTGCAGCGCATCCAGGCGCGCTTCGACCGTCGCCTGGCGTTCCGGGTCGGCCTCGGCCGATTCGAGCCGCAGGCGCAGGGTGTCGACGGCCTCGGCGATCTGGATCTCGGCCGACTGCAACGTCTCGATCACCGGACCGAGGGCCTCGTCGAGGTCGGCGATCCGCGACAGTGCCTGCTCGGCGGCACCGATGCGATCGTGGGCATTGCCTTCCTCGTCGAACAGCGCATCCATCTGCCCGGCCAGTACCCGGTGCCACTCGTCGAGCCTGGACAGGCGCTTTAGCTCGGCATGCAACTGATTGAACTCGTCTGCTTGCGGGTCGACGCGCTCGATTTCCTCGAGCTGGAATTCGAGGAAGGCGAGTCGATCGGCGCGTGAGGCCTGTTCGGCCTGGTGATTGGCCAGGCGCTCCTCATCGGCATGAATCTGTCGGCTCAGGCGGCCGAGTTCGTCGACCGACCGTTTCAGGTCGCAGAAATGGTCGAGCAGGGCAAGCTGGGTCCTTGCCTGCATCAGGCGCTGATTCTGGTGCTGGCCGTGGATGTCGATCAGGTGTCGGCCAACGCCCTTGAGCGTCTGCCCCGGCACGGGGCGGCCGTTGATCCAGGCCTTGGAGCGACCATCGCGGGACAGCAGCCGGCGGACGATCAGTGGCAGCGTCTCGCCTTCCGGTTCTTCGCCCAGTTCCTGCTCGTCGAGCCAGCGGGCAGCCGGGCTGTCTACC
>JBHEOB010000093.1:0-4786 GCA_046261775.1 Guyparkeria sp. | reverse complement strand
GCCCTCTGGGGCGCCGGGCGTCTGGCAGGAAGGCAGGTGTCGGATCGGTCGGCAAGCCTGCCGGCTGGATTGGCGTGGATTGCCGGGGCGTTGGTCGTCGGCAGCGTGATAGCCTTCGGCCTATCGAACGTCACGTTCTACGCCTTCTCCGGCCAGTTCGGCGAGATGGCGGCATCCGAGTACATGACGCGCACGCTTCCCTACCTGGGCGGCTACCTGACCAGCGCGGCCACCTACAGCGTGATTGGGCTGGCGGGGATGGCCTTGGTAAACACCCTGCGAGAGGGGAGGCGGGCACACCGACACGGCTAAGTCAGCCACGCTTTGAAAGGCAAAAACCCGGCATCTGAAATGCCGGGTTTTTCGTTTGGGACACGTAGATAAGACCGGAGAAGGACTGGCTTTCCGCGGCGGACGAGCGCCTTGCCTCTGCCCGACTCGGGGCGCGCAGATCGGTATCGCTAGTCGCCGGCCGGCTCCTCGGCGGCCTCCTCCTGGCCGAGGCGCATCTGGTCGATACGCTCTTCGATCACGCGGATGTCGGGAATCGCCGTCAGGCGTTCACCGATACGGACGACAGCATGCCAGAGCGGGTTGTCCTGTGGCCCTGCCGGCTCGATCTGGTCGCGCTCGACCGTCTCCGAGCGAGGCACGCCGGAAAGCAGCAGCGCGTAGTACGGCAGGGCCCGTTCGGGGTCGGTGCCGTAGAGCACCGCGCACCGCACCCGCCGCCCGATCGTGGGCGCGGACTCGCCGTTCATCGCCTCGAGACTGACCAACGGCACGCGTTGGCCGCGCCAGTTCACCATGGTCGCCTCGCTGCGCCCCAGATGAATACTGCCCTCGGGGAGGGAGACGTCGGTAATCTCGGCAACCAACGCATAGGGGATCAGAAGCTCGAGTTCGATCAACTGCGTGGGAAGCCGCACGGTGCGCATCGACGCCCCGCCGGTCTGACGTTCTTCTTGGTTTGCCATGGCTGCTTGCTGTCCTTCAGTCGGCATGCTCATCACCCGGTTCCCAGCCTGCCCCAGTCAGATCTTCGGTATCTTCGTTATCGATTTCCGGACTCGTCGGCAGCAAGCGCTGGATGGTCTCGACCAGATCGAGCTCCGTGTATGGCTTGCCCAGGTAGGCGGAAACGCCCAGGCCCTCGGCACGTGTACGGTGCTTCTGGCCCGTTCGCGAGGAGATCATGATCACCGGCGTCTCCGATGCGGCCCGGTCGTTGCGGATCGCGCCGAGCAACTCGAAACCATCCATGCGCGGCATTTCGATATCGGTAAGGACGAGGTCCGGCAAGCTGTCCTGCAACAGACCCAATGCCTCAACGCCATCACGGGCCAGCACCACGTCGTAGTTGTTGCGTTCCAGCGTGCGAGCAGTGACTTTGCGCACGGTGAGCGAGTCGTCCACAACCAGTACCGAAGGCCGCGCGCGGGCTGGCTTGACGGTGACCTGCGCACCCAGGCGGCGCTGGTAATCGCGCCGCTGGAACTGTTGAACCAGCTCGAACAACTCCAGGACGAGAATCACGTCGCCATCGTCGGCAATAGTGGCGCCCGACAGCCCCGGGATCCGGCCCAGTTGCGGCCCCATGGATTTGACGAACAGCTGGATACCGCCGAGCTGATGATCGACATGCAGGGCGAAACGGCGCTCGCCCAGCTTGAAGAGCATGATCGGTCGGATCGCCGCGACGTCTTGCGCGGTCTCGGCCGGCGGCTGCCCCCACAACAGTTCACCGAGGTAATAGAGGGGGAAATGCTCGCCGTCGTGCTCGATCTGCGGCTTTTCTTCCCGGTAGTGCTCGGCAAGCGCCACGCCGGTCATGCGGGTAACCGCGACGACCCCCTTGTAGGGAATGGCGTAGCGATCGTCGCCGCTGGCGATGAGGATGCCGCGGGTCATTGCCTGCGTCAGCGGCAGGTTGAGCCGAATCTCGGTATAGCGCCCCAGTTCGGAATCGACGTCGACGAAGCCACCCAGTTCACGCGTCGCACTGGCGACCACGTCCATGCCCACCCCGCGACCGGCAACCTGGGAAACGCTGCCCGCAGTCGAGAATCCCGGCAGGAAGATCAGGGAGCGGGCCTCCTCGTCGCTGATGTCGATGTCCGCCGGCATCAGGCTGCGCTCGACCGCCTTGCGACGGATTGCGTCTAGGTCGAGCCCGCGACCATCGTCACGCAAGCTCACGGTGATGTTGCCACCACCACTGTCGATGTTGAGCAGCAGCCGACCGACTGGTGGCTTGCCGAGAGCGCGCCGCTCCTCGGGCAGCTCGATGCCGTGGGCAATGGAATTGCGCAACATATGCTCAAGTGACGGCTGCATGGCCACCAGGGTGACCCGGTCGATCTCCGCGTCACCGTTCTCGATCACCAGCTCGGCCTGACGCCCCATCTCGTCCCCGACCTGACGCACGATGCGACGCAGACGCCCGGCCACGTCATTGAAGCGAACCAGGCGCATGTTGAGAACGCCGTCCTGCATCTTCCGACCGAGGCGGGACTGTTGCAGCAGGAGCAACTGCGACTGCTCGGTCAGCGAGCTCAGGCTCTCCTCGATGTTGGCCACATCTCCAAGCGACTCCATGATGCCGCGAGAGAGTTCCTGCACCTGGGTAAATCGATCGAATTCGAGCGGATCGAACTGCTCTTCGGTAACCCCGGCCTCCTCCATCAGGTCGGCCTTGATCTGGGTCTCGGTCTCGATCTCCAGCCGGCGCAGCTGGCTGCGCAGCCGGGTGACGGTCTGTTGCAGCTCGAACAACTGACGTTCGAAGCCATTGACCTGGCGATCGACTCGCGACTGGAGCAACACCGACTCACCGATCTGGTTGACCAGGGCATCGATACTGCCAGCGGCGACGCGCACCTGCTCGTCGCGGCGCTCGGCGGCCACCTCCGGCGCCTGGCCAGCGCTTGCTTCCGCCGACTCGACGGGGGGCACGCCGGCCGGCTCATCGGTCGACTCGGCTGCTTGCGGCGATGGCTTACCAGGCCCGCCAGCTTGATCCGGACGGGCGACGTCGGCGCCCTGAACGCGGTCGGCGAACCGGCGAGCGCCGTCCGCATCGCGGATCCAGCCGATCAACTCACGCTGCTGGGCAATCGGCTGCTGATTGCGCACCCGGTCGAGCAGCCCCGCGATAACGTCGTAACTGTGCTGTACCAGGGCGACCAGGGGTTCGTTGTCCGTGGACCCCTCGCGCCGCGCCAGGTCCAGACGTCCCTCTAGATGGTGCGCCACGTCCCCGAGATTAAGCAGGCCGGCCATCCGAGCGCCGCCCTTGAGCGTGTGCAGGTTGCGATGCAGCAGGCGAATGGATTCGAGATCGTGCGGGTGAACCCGCCAGTGGGCCAGGTAGGCATCGGCCTGCTCGAGCAGCTCGTCCGCCTCGTCGAGGAATATCTGCAGGATGTCCTCGTCCTGGTCGGCCGGGTGATCGTCAGGGCGATGCTTGATCCCAGATTGGTCGTCGCTTGCCGGACCGGCATCGACATCCGCCTCGGACGAATCATCTGCCTGGGTCCCGGATGGCTCCCGGTCGGACTGATCTGATTCGTCGACGCCCACCACGTCGTGGTCCAAAGTCGCTTGGGCGGCAGGCTCGAGACCCTCGTCAGGCGAGGAAATTTCCTCGCCGAACTCGGGCTCTGCGGTCGCGCCGGGCTGATCCAACTCGTCGGCCTCATCGGCAACGTCGGCATCGTCGACCGGCACCTCCGATTCGGCCGGCACAGCCTCCGCATCGACCTCGTCCCTGTCCAGTTCGCCCGAGCCGGCCGGCTCCGGCTCCGACTCCGGCTCCTGAGTCTGATGGGAATCGCGGGCCTCGGCGCTTTCCGTCACCTCGCCATAATCGGCAAGGACCTGCTGAAGCTGGGTGTTCAGGCGTTGTTCCAGATCAGTGGTGTCGGGCTGTTCCAGGCTCGGGTCGACCGCCCAGCGACGCAACGCCTCGATGGCATCGGCACCTTCGGCAAACAGGGTCAGGTCCTCGCCGCCAAGGCGCTCCTGGTGCTCGGCGAGCACGCGGGTCCAGTCTTCCAGGTAACGAGCCAGGGCGGCAATGGTGTCCACGCCGGCCGTCCGCGCCGAGCCGAGCGTGGTGTGCAGCAAACGCACCAGGTCGTTGTCGCAGGTCAGACCGACACCATGTTCGCGCGCGGCCTCGATCTCTCGATGCAGCTCGTCGATGTAGCCGCCGATTTCCTGGTCGAAGATCTCGCGAAGCACCGGATCGTCGATCACCGGGGCGACCGGCTCGGCATCGAGTTCCACCTCCGGGCCTTGCGGCGACTGGCTCTCGCCTGACGATTCGACCTCGGCCGGAGCGTCCTCGCGGGAGTCGCCGTCTGCCTCGTCGATCAGGCTTTCGTCCGTTTCGACCGACTCACCGGCCTCGAGACGCTCGACAAGACGAAGCGAGTCGACCCAGTGTGATTCGGGCGTGGCGCGACCCGCCTCCAGATCGGGCAGGGCGGCCTGCATCAGGCCCACGGCATCCAGCGCGCCATGACGAGTCGTGTCGCCGCCGTCAAGCTTGCCATCGATCACCTGGTTGAGCAGTCGTTCCCACCCCCACGCCCACTCGCCGATAACGTCCAGGCCGACCATGCGGCCGCTGCCCTTGATGGTGTGAAAACCGCGACGCAGGGTCACGAGGGCCTCGGTGTCCTTCCGGGTCAGCCAGGCGTCCGCCGCGATGCTCATGTCGGGCACCGTTTCGGCCATCTCCTCGGCAAACACCTCGCGCATCTCGGCCATCATCGGATCC
>JBHEOB010000092.1:0-4808 GCA_046261775.1 Guyparkeria sp. | reverse complement strand
CCGCGCAGCCTTTGCCTCGCTGCCGGCGAATCTGCTCGCCGTGCCACTGGTCTCGATGCTGATCACGCCACTGGCGTTGCTCACCCTGTTTCTTGCCACCGTGAGCCCGACCCTCGCCGCCTGGCCGATCCGGCTGATCCACGAACTCGGCGAGGGGCTGTTCGCGGTTCTGGGGTGGCTGGTGGCGGTCTTCCCGGACTCCAACCATGCCCCGCCGGGCCTACTTGCCCTGGTGCTGTTCGCCCTTGGCGTGCTGTGGCTCGGATTGCCGCGGCGTTTCCCGGGGCGGGGAGTGGCGATGATCATGCTGCTGCCCGCCTTGCTGGTGGGCTCGTCGCGGCCGGATTTCGGCATGTTCGAGGCGGTGGTGCTGGACGTCGGGCAGGGCGCGGCCGTGGTGCTGCGCACGGCCGATCATGAACTGCTGTACGACGCCGGGCCTCGGTTTGGTCGTTTCGATACCGGCGAGGCCATCGTGTTGCCGGCATTGCGGGCACTGGGCGTGTCCCAGCTCGACCGGATCGTGATCAGCCACGACGCGGCAGACCACGCCGGCGGACTGGACTCGATCCGTCAGGCCTTCCCGGGCGCGCCTGTGGTCGGCCTTTCGGATGATCGCCCGGCGACTGGCGAAGGGGCCCGGTCGTGTCGGCATGGTCGGGAATGGATCATGGATGGCGTGCGGTTAACGTTGCTGCGTGCCCCGTGTGGCTCGGCCAATGACCGCTCCTGCGTGCTGCGGGTGGCCGGGCGCTCGGCGACGTTGTTGCTGACCGGTGACATCGAGGCGGCGGCCGAGCGATGGCTGACGCGCCACGCCCGGGTCGATGCCGCGACCGTACTTGTGCCGCATCACGGTTCGACCGGTTCCTCGACCGCGGCCTTTGTCGAGGCAACCGGTGCCCGTCAGGCCTTGGTCAGCGCCGGTTTTCTCAACCGCTGGGGGCATCCGCGCGAGGAGATGGTGACCCGTTGGCAGGCGGCAGGCGCTCAGGTCTGGCGAACCGACCAGCACGGCGCGTTGTTCCTCGATGGTGACCGGGCGGACACCGCGCGTTCCGCGCAATGGCCGTTTGCCTGGCGGCGTCCGGCCGTTCCCGGTGGAGCGTTTTCGCCGGAGGAACCTCTGCATGAATAGGAATGCAGACCTTCCCCGACCAAACCGCTCGAACCCTCGGCAACGCGGCGTTTGCGCTCACGAATGTCGATGTCGGCGGCGGATGATGGCACGGCTTCTGCTAAGCTCCCCTGCCTCGAGATTGTCAACGCACGGTCAGACGTGGCACATCCGCGATAACGCTCACGCAACAACAAAGGATACGGCCACGGAACTGGCATGAAGGGCAGGGATGCGCGACCCGAGAGGCAAGACCGGTCCCTGATGAAATCGACGAACCTTTATTACGAGGAACAAATCCGCGCCGCCGAGCAGTACCTCAAGGAGGTGGGCGCGGAGGACATGAGCCTCGACAATCGCAGTGGCCGCAATGGTCAGGCAGAGACAGTGCGTGCCCTGTCTCCGGACGAGCGGGGCATTCGCATCCTCGAGGGTGTCTATTTCGATTTATTCGACAAGGAGCGCCTCGCGATGATCGTGCCGCAATGGCAGCGACAGTTGCCATTGAGTTGGGCCAGGGAAGGTGGCCGTCTTGTGATCATGCGTCGTTTTGCCGACGCCCAGCTCGGGATCCGTCAGGTGGTCGAGGGCCTGGTGGTCAAGACCACCGAGGCCCGTCGTGACAACGACCCCAATCAGGCACTCGTGCTGATCATGCAGATCAATCGGCAGCGTGATTTCGAGCCGGGCGAGAATATCGGCTGACTTTGTGCCGGCCTCACTCCCGGATCGGATACGGTCTGATTGGATGCGATCTATGTGAATCGGCAAAGAAAAGCCCCGGCCTGCGAAAGGGCCGGGGCTTGCTGTTTTCCGACAGGCGGCGATGCGCCCGGGGTTGGCGAGGGATCAGTCTTCCAGGCTGAGCGCCGGGTACACGCCGTTCTCGTCGTGGATTTCACGACCGGTCAGCGGCGGGTTGAACACGCAGATCAGGCGCATGTCTTCGCTGCCACCGCGCAGGTAGTGCTTGTCGGCCGCCGGGTCGTTGAGGAGATACATCATCCCGTCGCGGATCGGGTAGGTGACATCGTTGGTGATGTCGTGGATCTCGCCATTGCCACCCACGCAGTACACCGCTTCGATGTGGTTCTGGTAGTGGATGTAGGTCTCCGTGCCGGCACGAATGATCGTGTCGTTGTAGGAGAAGCCGACCTTGTCGTCGGCCAGGATCAGCCGGCGGCTGACCCAGTTGCCACTTTGCGCTTCGACTTCGCGCTCGGTGCCGATAATGTCTCGATCAAGATAACGTACGAGCATGTTGTTCTCCGTTGACGGGTAGGGGTAGGGCTGAAAAAGCCCCGCCTTTGCGGGGCCCTTGGCTGAACGATTGGGTCGGGAATCAGCCCTTGCGAGCGGCAGCGGCCGCGTCGAATGCCTCGTCGAGAATGTCGAGCCCCTGGTCCAGTTCCGCCTCGCTGATGGTCAGCGCGCCCAGGAACTTGATTACCTGGTCGTCGGCCCCGGCGGTCTCTGCCAGCAGACCACGCTTGAATGCCTCGGCAGATACCTCGTTGCAGAAATCCTCGGCATCCGACTGGATACCCCAGATCATGCCCAGGCCGCGCACGTCGGATACCAGTTCCGAATGACGCTCACCGATGGCGCGGAAGCGAGCCTCGACCTTCTTGCCCTTCTCGACGATCTCCTTGGAGAACTCGTCGGTGTCCCAGCGCTCGAGCGCGGTAGCGCCGGCGATGAAGGCCAGCGAGTTGCCGCGGAAGGTGCCGGTGTGCTCGCCCGGTGACCATTCGTCGATTTCCGGACGCATCAGGACGATCGCCATCGGCAGGCCGGTACCGATCGACTTGGAGATGGTGACGATGTCCGGCTTGATGCCGGCGCGCTCGAAGCTGAAGAAGTTGCCGGTGCGGCCGTTTCCGACCTGGATGTCGTCGACGATCAACAGGATGTCGAGGTCCTTGCACATCTTGTCGAGCTTCTGCAGCCACTCGACCGAGGC
This sequence comes from Guyparkeria sp., assembly GCA_046261775.1. Taxonomy (GTDB): domain Bacteria; phylum Pseudomonadota; class Gammaproteobacteria; order Halothiobacillales; family Halothiobacillaceae; genus Guyparkeria. Next base: position 1,728 of record JBHEOB010000092.1, on the reverse strand, counting down.
GACGTTGATGCCACCTTCGCCCTGGATGGTCTCCACCAGCACGGCGGCCGGCAGCTCGTAGCCCGAGCTGTTGTCCTCGTAGTACTGGCGCATCATGTCGATGCTGTCCATCTGGCCTGCGCCGGTATCGGCGAAGTAGCGGTCGTAGGGCATCTTGGTGACGTTCAGCGGTACGCCGTAGAAGTCGTCGTGGTAGAACTCGTTGCCGGTCACCGCGAGCGCACCTAGGGTGTGACCGTGGTAGGCGTTAGTGAAGGAGACGATCTTGGAGCGTTCCTTGACCTTGCGCGCCAGCTTCAACGCCGTCTCGACCGCGTTGGTGCCAGTCGGGCCAACGAACTGGATCTTGTAGTCCAGGTCACGCGGCTGAAGGATGGTTTCCTGCAGCTTCTTGATGAACAGGTACTTGGCGTCGGTCGCCTTGTCGAGTGCGTTGGTCACGCCGTCGCGCTCGAGGAAGTCGATCATGGCGCGGTTGATCGCCGGGTCGTTGTGGCCGTAGTTCAGGGAGCCGGCGCCGCCGAAGAAGTCGATGAACGCCTTGCCGTCCTGGTCCCACATCGTGGCGTTCTTGGACTTGACGAAAATGGTCGGGAACGAGCGGATGTAACCGCGAACGTTGGACTCGTATTTCTCGAACAGGTCGATGTCCATTGGAGGTCCTCGTCTTGAGCTTGAAAAAGGGATCGGGATCGAAAGGAAAATAGCACCACCGGCGCATTTCGCACCGGGCGGGGCGGTCGGTGATCAGAGATCGATGACGTAGAGATCTTCCGGCTGATGGCCATCGCCCAGAAGCTCGCTGGAGAGGTAGGGCTCGCTGCGGATGGTGCAGTCCATCTTTTCGGCCCAGCGGGTGAACAACGTCTTGGACGCGGGGTTGTCCGGGGCGATGGTCAGCTCGATCCGGTTGATCTCGCTGAACCAGTCACGCTCCTGAAGGGCGCTGAGCAGGCGGGAGGCGACGCCCTGGCCGCGCGCCGAGGCATCCACGCCGATCTGCCAGACGAACAGGGAGTCGGGGTTGTCCGGCAGTCGGTAGGCCGTGACGAAGCCCACCAGATCGTCACCGTCTTCCGCGATGGCGCAGGTCGAGCGGAAATGATCCGCAAGCAGGAAGTAGAGATAGGCCGAGTTGAGGTCGAGCGTACCCGCTCGCTGGATCAGTTGGTGAATCCGACCCCCGTCTTCGAGGCGCGGTTCACGAAAATGAATCGTCATGCTTTTTTGCCTGTCCGCGTTCAGTTTCCAGCCGCGATCAGGTCCGTATAAGTGAGTGGCCATTATAGGGCATGAGCCGCAAAGCTCAACCGCCCACCCCGGCCGTGTCGACCTGCCGGCCGCGCTGTAATGGCGCTGTCATGCGATTCCTGCCGGTTGCCGACCCCACGGATCATCACAATGGCACATTGGAAAAGCGGGGTGAGGTCACCACGCCGGATTCGATCGGATCGATCCCTTGATGGCGTTGTGTGGTGATCATCGCGGGGATCTGGCCGCGGGACCGGCGAGACCTATTGAGTGCGGTGGGGCGGGTGGCGATGGAAGATCAGCGGTGCGGCGCCGGGTGGCAACTCGGCGATGTCGGCGAGCGTGTACTTGTCGAGTTCGGCCCAGAACGCCTCGAGCGCCTGGCGGAGGATGGGTGCCAGCTTGCAGCCATTGGCGAGCGGGCAGTCGGTCGTCGTGCCGAAACACTCGGCCACCTCCCAGTGCGTTTCGATATCC
>JBHEOB010000091.1:0-4965 GCA_046261775.1 Guyparkeria sp. | reverse complement strand
GTCATCCGGCCCCATCACCTGACCACTGCCATCCAGGGTGATCCGCCCCCGGCTCTTGGGCGATTCGGTCTCGTCGACACGACGGGCCGAGAACACAGGCCGCGGCGGGGGTTCGGCCTCGCCCAACAACTCGCCCGTCAGGCGCAGCGCCCCGTCCGGCTCGACGGCCAGGTCCACCCGGCCGTCACGATATTGCGTCCCGGTGGGCAGGGAGGCGAAGGACAAGTCTTCGCCCAGCAGCTGGCCCGACAGCCGCGGCGCATCGAGCCGCCCGGAGGCCGCAATCCGGCCGCTCAATGATCCGGCCAAATCGGTGATCGGGAGGCCCAGTGGGCCGAACAAGCGGTCGACCAGGTCGAACAGTCGGGCAAGCTCGGCCTCCTGCAACGACAGCGCTCCATCTAGCGCGCCATCATCGAGTTCGGCCTGACCTTGTCCGTCGACAGCCAGCCAATCCTCGATTCCGCCCTGCAGGGAGGCCTCTACCCTCTCGTCGGCCAGGCGAGCCGACAGGCGAGCCTCGGGATAGGCCACCACCCCGGCATCCGGACCACGGCTTGCCGTATCGCCCTCGAGATCATCGCCCCGTCCGGCAAACCGGATCTCGCTGGCCGGCAGGCGCAGCTCAAGGCTCGCCGAGCGGGAGGCCTCGTCAAGACGCGCCTCGGCGGCCAACGACAGCCGTCCCGGCCATTCGACGCCATCGGGCCCGGCCGCCGGCAACTGTCGCCAGAGCGCCTCCAGCGCCAGATCACCGTCCAGTTCCGCGGCAATCAGGCTCCCCGCACGCTCGCCCGACAGGCAGAGCGAGCCGGCTTGATCGGCGGCCAGCTCCGCGGCCACGGGTTGCAGGCACAGTGAATCGATCTGCTGCGACTCGGGCCGAACCGAGACGCCAGCCGGCTCGCGCAGACGCCACGACTGACCCGCCGGCAGGTCGAGCGCCAATCGGGTCAGCCGCCCCTGCCAGCCAGCCGCCTCATCGAGGCTCCAGCCACCGTCTGCCGCCATCCCCACATCGACCGGCCCGTCGATCTCGAGCGTGGCTTGATGGGAAGACGGCCGCCCCTCTGCCGCGAATGCCAGCCGTTCGAACAATGCCTCGCCCGCGTCCGGCACCAGAGCATCGGCATCGACCGAAACCGCCATGTCCCGCTCCATCAGGGCCGTTTGCGCGTCGGCCGGATCGATCGTCGCCAGGGCGCGTGCCCGTTCGAGCGAATACCCGGCCAGACGCAGCCCGTCGATACGTGCATCAAGCTGCCCCTGCGGCGCGAGTATCGGCCCCGAGGCATCCATGTCGATCCGTATGCTCCCTCGTGCCGTTTTGGGCCGCAGGGGGGCCAGGTCGACACCGGGCAGCCGTTCGGCGAGATCCCAGGGCAATGCCGCCAGGTCCGGTATCGCGAGATTGCCCTGCACGTCATCCAGGCGCCATTGGGCCCAGTCTGAGGCTAGTTCGAGACCACCCGCGACATTCAAACCGGCGCCCGGTGCGTCCAAGCCGAGACGTTCGACCGTGAGCCGCCCTCCTGCCAGGCCACCCGCCATCTCGAGGGTCACGGCCCGCTGCTGCGCATCGGCACCGCGCTCGACCAGCTCCAGTCGCGCATCGGCAAGTTGCGCCTCCAGGGCTGACAACCATTCGTCCGCGACCAGCGGCCGGTTCCCATTCGGCAGCCGGGCATCGAGCCGCCCACGACTGGCCAGGTGCACGGGGTGCCCCTGCGCCCCGCGACCGAGTGGCAACGCATCGATCTGCCACTCGGCCTGCAGGTGACGCTCGGCGTCGAGCTGTCCGTCCAGTCGCAGTTCGCCACCGCCTGCCTGACCGGCCACCCGCACCTCGGCCCGGGTGGCATCGACACGAAGGTCAATGTCGACGTCCTCGATCGACTCTCCGGCCAACTCGCCGGTCAACCCGGCCACCGACACCCGTCCCTCGGCCGGCAACCAGCCGTCGGCAGCCGCGACGGTCGTGTCGAAGCCGAACGAGAGCGACCCCGGGGTTCCTGGTGATGCCCAGGCAGGGTTCAACGATTCCCCTCGACCCTTCAGCTCGACCCGCGTGGTCGGCGAGAACACCGCCATGCCGGCCAGCTCGAGACGGCCACCCAGCAGGTCGGCGACCAGCTGCTCGACGGTCAAGGCCTGTTGCTCAAGCCGCAGGCGGCCACAGAGGGCGGCCGGCAGGCCGTCGGCACCCATCCAGGCCAGCCGGGGTCGCAGGCCCAGTTCGCCGAGCAGGTCGCCGTCGGCCTCAACCTGGCCGGAGAGCCAGCCCTGCGGGTGGTCGAGCAGAATGTCGGCATGGCCGATCAGGGGCATGTCGCCCACGGGCTCCAGCGCGACGGCCGCCCGGGCATTCAGCCGCAAGCCATCCGGAAGCAGCAGGTCCAGTTCGTCGAGGTCCAATTCCAGGCGGGGACGATCGACGCGGGCATCGAGCAACGCCGCCAGCCGCGCCTGCGACAGCTCGAACGCTCGGCCCTGCTGTCGGATCACGAGTCGCTCGACCAGCAACTGCTCTATGTCCAGCGACAGGGGCGGCAGCGCGAGGTCGTCGGGATCGAACGGCTCGCCCACTTGTTCACCCGAGTCGGTCGGGTCGGCAGCGGGCAGGTCGACCGTGCCATCGCGCACTACCAGTTCGGGCACGCGCAGCCGACCACGCAACAACGAGGCCGCATCGATCTGCAATCGGGCCTCGCCAATCGCGGCGCTCGCCCCCTGTTCCGGGCTCCAGGCAACCTGCTCAAGCACCAGTCCGCGCCAGAGGGTGCCGCGGGACTCGCCGATCGACAGCCCCGACACTCGCTGTTCGGCCTGGGCGAGTGTCCACTGCACCCCGGTCGGGGTCGCCGTGAGCCACCACGCGGCGCCGACGGCAATAAGGAACGCCAGCACCGCCACCCAGCCCGCGGTCAACACCAGTCGCCGCAGCCAGACCAGGGCCGTCAAAAGCACGTGCGCCGTCTTCAAAACGAGGCCCCCAGCCCGAGATGCAGCATCGGCAGGCCGTCGCTGCCATCGAGTGGCTGGGCCACGTCGACACGCAGTATGCCTATCGGCGAGCGCCAGCGTACGCCCACCCCGGCACCGGTCTTGAGCTCGGCCTCGGGGTCGGTATAGGCGTTGCCGCTGTCGACGAAGCCGGCGACATACCAGTCATCACCGACCACGGGAACCATCGCCTCGAGACTGCCCGCCAGCAGGTACTTGCCACCGGTCCGCGTGCCGCTCTCGTCCCGAGGGGACAAGGACTCGTACTCGTAGCCGCGAACCGAGCGATCACCACCGGTGAAAAACCGCAGCGAGCGCGGCATCTTGTCGAACTCATCGGTCAGGATCACGCCCGCCTCGGCCCGCCCGGCGAAGATCCAGCGCCCCACGGGCAGGTAGCCGCCGGCGAAGGCCCGACCGCGGACGAAGCTCGCCGCCGAGGCAATCGGCTCGGCGGCGCCCTGTAGGGAGACATCGAATACGACGCCTTCAGTGGGAAACAGCGGATCATCGAGCCCCTGGTAACCCAGCCGACCACCGACGATGGCAAAGCCGTTGGATTGGGCCTGCTCGTCGCCGTAGCGGGTGCGGTCGAGCAGGTACTCGGCGAACAGCGAACGTGTCCACGGGTCGGTCTCGCGCACCCATTGCACGCCGCTGGTGGCGGCTGTGGTGACGATGTCGTTGTTGTCCTCGCGTGTGAGCCGGGCGTAGATGTCGTAGCGTTCGCGCAGCGGGTCGGCCGCGCGCGGGATGGTGTAACTGGTGTCCAGACGCTGCTCTATCATCGAGAGCCGGGTGCGGGCCGACCACTGGTGCCCCCGCTTGTTGACGAAGCGACGCTTGACCTTCACCCCCACGCGCGGCCCGACATCGGTGGCATAGCCAGCCCGGAATTCGTAGGAAGTGCGCGGGTTGCGGTAGGTGGAGATTTCGACCGGCACCTCAAGGTTCTCGCGCTGATCGAGTTTCGGCCGTACCGAGACCGACTCGAAGTACTCGGTTCCGGTGAGGTTCTGGTTCATCGCCAGAAGGTCGCGGCTGGTGTAGGGCGCACCCTCCGGCACGCCGGTCAGGCGCCGGGCGAGTTCCGGCTCGAGGATGGACTGCTCAATCACCACCTCGCCGAATCGATAGCGCGACCCCGACTCGAGCACCAGCGCGATGCGGGCCGATTGCGTACTCGGATCGACCACCAGTTCGCGGCGGGTGAAACGCGCATCGAGGTAGCCCAGCTTCTGCACGCGCGTCAGCAACCCATCGCGCAACGCATCATAGGCGGCCTGGTCGAGCGGATCACCGGTCTCCGGGCGTTGCTCGGCGACAAACGCGCGTATCGATTCGATCTCGCGAATCGAATCGGGCAGATCGATGGTCACCGCCTCGATGGTGGTGACCGGCCCGGCATCAATCTCGAGCGCTGGATCGCGGCAGCCTTCACGTTGCTGGATGGAGGGGCGGATGCTGGTATTGAAGTGCCCGTAGGCCTGCAGGGCCTCCTCGGCCGCCTCGCGGGCTGCGTCCAGGTAACGACGGATATGGGCCGTACTCGCCTGGCAGGAAAAGCCCACCCGCGGCACCGAAAGGCCGACATTGGTGATCAGGCGGGTCTCCGAAAGACCGGTCAGTTGCAACTGCGGGGTGGGCGCGGCCGCGGCCGGCATCGCCCCGAGCAGTGCCGCCATGACCGGCATCGCCACAGCCGCCACGACCGTGGCAGGCCAGGCCGCGCCTTGACGCGGCATGATCAACTACACCACCTCGGCGAGATCGCCGTTACGCTCCAGCCACGCGCGCCGATCGGCGGCCCGCTTCTTGGCGAGCAGCATGTCGAACACCTCAATGGTGTCGTCGCCCTCTACCTTCAGTTGGACCAGGCGGCGCGTGGCCGGGGCGAGCGTCGATTCACGCAGCTGGATCGGATTCATCTCGCCCAAGCCCTTGAAGCGGGTTACCTGGATC
>JBHEOB010000090.1:0-5046 GCA_046261775.1 Guyparkeria sp. | reverse complement strand
GGCTCCGCCGCGGTGGCTTGCGCCTGATCCGGCGTGTCGGAACCGCTCGCCACAGCGGCCTCTGCTAACGGGGCCGCCTCTGCCGCCACGGTCTTGGGAGCCGCCTTGCTGGCCCCGGCATCACTTGCCCTGACCAATCGGTCGCTGCTCTCCAGCCTTACGGCGGCGTTCGGCGGCAGTTCCTCGGCAACGCCCTTCTTCTTCGAGACATCCAGCGGCAGGCTCTTGCCCTCGCTGATCGGGGCGGCCAATTGCTGCTCGACCAGCTGGCGCTCACGCTCACCCAGCGGTGGCGGCGTGCGCGGCTCGCTCTTCGGTCCACGATCACCGCGCGGCCGACCCTTGTTACCCGTCTGGTTGCCGCTCTGGCCACCATTACCACCGCGACCGGACTGGCCGGCGTCCTTGCTGTCACCCGCGCCCGGGGATTTGCCACGAGGCGACTCGGCCTTGGCCTCGGCGGGCTGATCCTGCTTCTGCTCGGGTTTCTGCTCGCCCTTCTGGCCACCGCCCTGCTGGGACTGATTGCCGCCACTCCCGCGACGACCGCGCCCACGGCGGCGCCGGTTACCCGACTTGCCCTTGCCCTGGCCCTTGTCCTGATCCTTCTCCTCGCCATCGTCACGACCGGATTTGGCCTTCTCGCCGCCTTGCGCGGCCGACTGACGTCGACCGCCGCCCTTGCGATCGGAACGATCTGAGGATTTCTGGTCGTCCTTGCCAGCACTCTTGCCGGAACCCTTGCCACTGCGCGGGGTGCTTTCGGTTCTCTCGTCCTCGTCGGCGCGGGCACCGAAAAGCTGGCCCACGACACGACGCAGCAGCGAGACCGCACCATTGGCCATCGGTCGCAGCGGTACGCCCTGTTCGCTCGCCGGTTCTGCCGGCGCCTCCGGGGCGGCCGCGGCCGGCACCGGCTTTTCCGGTTCCGGCTGAGCCCGACGCGGGATCGTCTGGACAGCGGCCTTCTCGGCTTGGCGATGACGCGGCTCCGGTGACGGGGTCTCGACGTTCAGCGGCTCGATCATCTGCTGCACGTCTCGGGCCTGACCATCGCTGTCATCGGCTCGTACGCGCTCGATCTGGTAGTGCGGCGTCTCAAGGTTGATGTTCGGGATCAAGAGCAGATCGACGTTGTTGGTCTGCTCGATCTCGTTGATCTGGTCACGCTTCTCGTTGAGAAGATAGGTGGCCACATCGATCGGCACCTGGGCGAGCACCCGACCGGTGTTGTCCTTCATCGCCTCGTCGACCAGCAGACGCAGGATCGCCAGCGACAGCGACTCGACCGAGCGGATCACGCCCTGGCCGTTGCAGCGCGGGCACATGTGCTGGCTGGACTCCTCCAGCGAGGCGCGCAGGCGTTGACGCGACATCTCCAGCAGGCCGAAGCGCGAAATGCGGCTGGTCTGAACGCGGGCGCGATCGTACTTGAGCGAGTCCCGCAGGCGATTTTCGACCTCACGCTGGTGCTTGGAAGCCCCCATGTCGATGAAATCGATCACGATCAGGCCACCCAGGTCCCGCAGTCGCAATTGCCGCGCAATTTCCTCGGCCGCCTCCAGGTTGGTGTTGAAGGCGGTGTCCTCGATGTCCTGGCCCTTGGTGTTGCGCCCGGAGTTGATGTCGACCGCGGTCATGGCCTCGGCGACGTCGAACACCAGCTCGCCGCCCGAAGGCAGCGTGACGTTGCGCTGGTAGGCCGACTCGATCTGCGACTCTATCTGGTAGCGCGAAAACAGCGGGGTCGGATCGTCGTAAAGCTTGATCTTTTCGGCCACCTTGGGCGTGACCATCTGGACGAAATCCATCGCCTGCTGGTAGATCGTCGGCTCGTCGATCAGGATCTCGCCGATGTCGTTGCGCATGTAGTCGCGCAGTGCCCGGATGATGAGATTGCTTTCCTGATAGATCAGGAACGGTCCCGGGCGGTTCTCGGCAGCCTCGTGGATCGCGGTCCAGACCTGAACGAGATAATCGAGGTCCCACTGGAGTTCCTCGACGTCGCGACCGACACCGGCGGTGCGCACGATCAGGCCCATGCCCGCCGGCACGTTGAGCTGCGCCAGGGCGCTCTTGATCTCGGCGCGGTCATCGCCTTCGATGCGGCGCGATACACCGCCGGCCTTGGGGTTGTTGGGCATGACCACAAGGTAGCGCCCGGCCAGGCTGACCAACGTGGTCAGGGCCGCGCCCTTGTTGCCACGCTCCTCCTTCTCGACCTGAACGATCAGTTCCTGGCCTTCCTTGAGCGCGTCCTTGATGATCGGACGACCCTTGTCATCGACCGCCTTGGGGTCGAAGTACTCGGGCGAGATCTCCTTGAAGGGCAGGAAACCGTGGCGATTGGCGCCGTAGTTGACGAACACGGCCTCGAGGCTGGGCTCGATGCGCGTGATGGTCGCCTTGTAGATATTGGCCTTCTTCTGCTCCCGGGACGGGGTCTCTATGTCAATGTCATAGAGGCGTTGCCCGTCTACTAGCGCAACGCGGATCTCCTCGGAGTGCGTTGCGTTGATCAGCATTCGTTTCATGGAAAAAATCTCGACGTTTCTGCACGAGTCGCGGCAGGCAACGGGCCGCGCGCGACAGGTGACTTGACTTCAGATGGACGTCCCGACGCGCGCCAGACGCCATTCCAGCCAGTCGCCCTGGTGCGCGACAGCGCAACCACGAGGTTTGCCGTCCGATCGCCACCAGGCGGTATAGGACGGACAGCGGCAGGAAAAGGAACCGGGAAAGGCGCATTGAGTACAGGACGTAAAACCGTTGATCGTTCTTGAAAACCGTGTGCGGACGGCAACCCGAGGCGGGTCGTGCCCGTCGAGACCAGGCCAAGGGTGTTGGCAGGACCACGACGTGGGCAAGCGGGGTGGTCTGGCGCGTGGCGCCGGCTTTCATAACCCGAGCGCTCGCTGGCTGCCGCGGGTGGCCGGCACATGCCGCACCACCTGACTTTCGCCACAGTGCGCTGATACTATCACAACCCCGCCAGCGCACGGTCTCAATTGCGCCGCCAGCGAACCCGAGTCGATGACAGCCCAGAATCAACACAATCTCCAATCTGCCGCCGATCGTCCGGCCAGCGATCGCCCGCGTGTCCGGCACGAAACCGTTGACGCGCGCAGCGATGGTCAGCGTCTCGACAATTTCCTGCTGCGCGAGCTGGGTGCCCAGCATGACAAACAGCCGCGCGCGTTAGTCTATCGCCTGATCCGCAAGGGCCAGGTGCGTGTGAACAAGAAGCGCGCCAAGCCCATGCAGCGCCTGCACGGCGGCGACATCGTCCGCATCCCGCCGGTACGCGACCTGCGCGGCGACCCTGAGGCGGCACGCCAGCCGGCCCGGATCCCCGCCGGCTGGCTCGAGCGCATCGAGACGCTGGTCCGCCACGAGGACGAGGCGCTGCTGGTGGTCGACAAGCCGGCCGGACTGGCCGCGCACGCCGGCAGCGGCTTCGACTTCGGCCTGATCGAGTTATTGCGCGCCGCGCGTGGTGAAGGCGCGACGCTTGAACTGGCCCACCGCATCGACCGCGAGACCAGCGGCCTGATCGTGGTGGCAAAATCACGCGCCACGCTGCTCGCCCTGCAGGCCCAATTCCGCCCCGAGGGCGCGGCGAAAAAACGCTACCTGGCGCTCTGCCACGGGCATTGGCGCGATGCACACCAGAGCATCACCGCGCCCTTGCGCAAGGACCAGGGCGACGGACGCGCGCACCGCGTCGTGGTCGACCCACGCAACGGCAAGTCGGCACGCACGGAGTTCGAGCGTCTGGGCCTCAGTCATCGCGGCACGGCGCTCAGCCTGATGGCAGCGACCCTGCACACCGGGCGCACGCACCAGATCCGCGCGCACTGCCGACACGCCGGCCATCCGATCATCGGCGACAGCAAGTACGGCGACCGCGGCCTCGATCGCCCCCTGGCAAGCAACCGCCCCCGCCTGATGCTGCACGCCTATCGACTCACCCTAGCCCACCCGAATCACGGCGGCCGACTGACCATCACCAGCAACCCGCCGGACGACTGGCAACCGCTGCTGGATGGGGCCGAGCTGGCCTTGAAAACCACCCAAGCGACCCGATAACCGCCCCCATGACCGACATCAGCACTCTCCTGCCCCGCCCGGATCACCTCGCCGTTCCGCCCCGGCTGGTGGTGTTCGACTGGGATGGCACCCTGGCCGATTCCACCGGCCGAATCGTCACGGCCTTCCAGGAGGCGCTGGAATCGGTAAATCACCCGCCGCTACCCGACGAGGCGATTCGCGGCATCATCGGGCTGTCCCTGGCCAACGCCATTGCCGAGTTATTCCCCGAGGGCGAGGACCGCTTTCGCGAGGCACTCGCGCAGGCCTACCATCGCTGCTACTTCGCCAACGAGGAGCCGGTGGCGCTATATCCGGAGGCCGATGCGTTGCTCAAGGCACTGGCGGAAACCGGCTGCCTGATCGCCGTGGCCACCGGCAAGTCGCGCCGTGGACTGGATCGCGCCCTTGCGCAGACGGGGACAGCGGACTATTTTCACCACACGCTAACCGCCGAGGAGACTCGCTCGAAACCACACCCGGAAATGCTCGAGGGCATCCTCGACTACACCGGCAGCCAGCCGACCGAGGCCTGGATGGTGGGCGATACCGACTTCGACCTCCTGATGGCCCGCAACGCCGGCACCCACGCGATCGGCATCACGCACGGCGCGCACCCGATCGAGCGGCTGGCCGCGGCCCGCCCGGACTGGCTGATCGACCGCCTCGCCCAGCTGCACGACGGGGCATGGCAGCCGGCCGAATCCAGCCAGCGTCCGGCCATCTGACAGGCCGCCCCTCGACCACGCCGCCGCACGACGGAGGCCGCACAACACCGGACCGAGATCACCATGAGCCAGAACACCCCGCCAGACGACGTGCGCATCGAACCGCCCGGTGGCCCGGACTATCATCCCGGCGATCCGAATGGCGAGGGAAAGCGGCCACGGCGCGAGAAGGCCGAGGCTTCCCCCGACTGGGCCCGCGACGCCCTGCTCGACATGGCCCGTCACGGGC
>JBHEOB010000089.1:4867-5108 GCA_046261775.1 Guyparkeria sp. | reverse complement strand
CTCGTAGGCCGGGCCGATGCCACGGCCGGTGGTGCCGATCTTCTGCTCGCCGCGGGCGTGCTCACGCGCCTTGTCCAGCGCGACGTGGTGCGGCAGGATCAGCGGGCAGGCCTCGGACAGCATCAGCCGATCGGAAGCGGGCACCCCGCGGGACTCCAGCTGCTCGATCTCCTCGATCAGCGCGTCCGGGGCCAGCACCACGCCATTGCCGATCAGGCACTTGACGCCGTCGCGCAGGATG
>JBHEOB010000089.1:0-4851 GCA_046261775.1 Guyparkeria sp. | reverse complement strand
CCCTGGAAGCGCACGACCGCGCCGACGTTCTCCGTCAGCAGGTCGACGACCTTGCCCTTGCCCTCGTCGCCCCACTGGGACCCGAGGACGACCACACTCTTACCCATGGTCCAATTCACCCGTTAGCTGCCAAGTTTGTGTCTGCCCTTCCTCGACGGCGACCAGTTTCGGCGCCCCGTCGGGAATCGATTTCGTCGTGATCACGCGATAGCCCTGCTCACGCAGCTCGCCCACCGCCCGATCGAGTGCCGCGTCATTCAAGCGGGCCGGTGCAAAGACCGTCGGCGCGGCAACCGCTTCGTCCTGATCCCGGCCCAGCAGGTCGCGCAGATCGAGCGAGAAGCCCAGCGCCGGTCGCGAGCGGCCGAACACCTGACCGATGTCGTCGTAGCGACCGCCGCGGGCAATTTCGCGTCCCATGCGCGGCGAGTAGGCCGCATAGACCAGCCCGGTCTGGTAGTGATATCCATGCAGTTCTGAGAGGTCGACCAGCACCTCGCCGGCGGCCCGCGCCTGGATCGCCTCGGCGACCGTGGCCAGACGATCGAGCGCCGCACGCCCCTCAACGTCCAGCAGGTCATTAAGGCGCTGCCTAGCGGCATCGACCGTCGCCTGCCATGGACCGTGCAGGTCGCACAGCGCCTCGATCGCCTCGGCGAGCAGCGCGTCAAGCGACCAGTCGGCCAGCGTCTCGCGGATCTCGGGGACGGCCTTGCGGGTCAGGGCATCACGCAGCTGATCCTCGCGGGCCTCGTCGAGTCCAGCGGCGCGCACCAGCGCGCGGAAGACGCCGACGTGACCGAGATCGAGCGTGATCGCCCGGCAACCGCCGACCGCCAGCGCCTCGGTCATCAGCGAGATCACCTCGACATCCGCCTCCGGCCCGTCGGCCCCGAACAGCTCGGCACCCACCTGCATCGGCGCCCGCGAACCGCCCAGCCCGTCCGTCTTGGCACGAATGACCGTGCCGATGTAGCACAGCCGGCGCTCGTCGACCGGCGGCAGGCTATGCGCGTCCATGCGCGCGACCTGCGGCGTCATATCGGCACGCACGCCCAACTGGCGACCCGAGAGGCCGTCGGTGACCTTGAGGGTCTCTAGGTCGAGATCCTCGCCGGTGCCGACCAGCAGGGTGTCGATGAACTCGACCATCGGCGGCACCACCAGCTCGTACCCCCAGCGGTCGAAGGTTTCGAGCATGCGGGTGCGGACGCGCTCGATGCGGCGTGCCTGCAACGGCAGCACCTCGTCGATGCCGGCCGGAAGAATCCAGGGGGACTGATTGCTCATGCGGTTGCTGGTTACGAGTGAAGCGTGGGCGGAGGGCCGCGGCGGACCACGGCATGGGGCAAAACCCGCGTAGTGTAAACGCGGCACACAAAAAACCCCAGCCCGGGCTGGGGTTCTGCATTCGAGATGACTCTCGGGGCTGTATCCGGGGCTATCCCCAGACCCACAGCGCCAGGCCGATCAACAACACCACCAGCGCGATGACCCGCATGCGCGAGTCCGGCGTCAGGGCGATCTGCGCGACCGCCTGCCGATAGGTGCGTGGACTGATGAACGGTAGCAGCGCCTCGATGATCAGCACCAGGCCAAGCACCCGCAGCAGGTCGTCCATCATGCCGAGTGGGCCCTATCGCGCCGGCAGCGTGTCGCCACCTGCCGAGGCATCTGACGAATCACCCTTGCCGTCCGGCGACTCGAAGTAGCGGAAGAACGGGCTGTCCGGGCTGAGCACGAAGGTATCGTTGCCGTTGGCGAAGGCCTTCTGGTAAGCCTGGATACTACGATAGAAGGAGAAGAACTCCTCGTCCTGGCCGAAGGACTCGGCATAGAGCTTCGCCGCCTCGGCATCGCCTTCACCACGAATCTCGTCGGCCTCGCGCCCAGCCTCGGAGACGATAACGACTCGCTGGCGATCGGCATCCGACGAAATGCGCTTGGCCTGCTCCTCACCCCGCGACCGGATCGCCTTGGCGACCGTCGAACGCTCCTTCTCCATCCGGGAGTAGACGGATTCGCGCACTTCCTGCGGCAACTCGATGCGCATGATGCGCACGTCGACGATCTCCAGACCCAACCCAGAGATATCCTCGTTGGTGGTGTCGATGACGTTGCGCATGAACAGATCACGATCCCCGGACACCACCTCGGCGATAGTCCGACTCGAGATCTGGCTCTTCATGCTGTCTTTCACGATCTGGTTCAGGCGGCTCTCGGCCACTTCCTCTCGGCCGCGGGTCGCCCGGTAGAAGTCCGCCGGATTCGTGATGCGCCACTTGATGTAGTAATCGACGATCAGGTTCTTCTTCTCGCTGGTCAGAAACCGCTCGGGCGGGGTCGAAAGCGAGAGGATGCGCGTGTCAAAGAGACGCACGGAGTTCACGAATGGCAGCTTGAAGTGCAGGCCGGGCTCGAAATCGGTCTCGACGATTTCACCCAGACGGAACTTCACCCCCTCCTGGTACTCGGCCACCTGAAAGGTCGCGGTCGCGTAGAGAAACACGACCACGACGATGATCGGCAGCAGCAGGCGCGTCACCCAATTCATTCGGACCCCCTGGTACGCAGACCGGAACGGTTGTTGTTGGAACTGCCCGACTCGCTGGCAGGCGGTATGCCCGTCGACAGCGACGGCACCGCCAGCGGCGCGCCACTGCGCAGATCGGAATCCTGCAGGTTGTCACCCCTCACGCCGGACGGCAGGTTCAGGATGTTGCTGGCATTGTCCGGATCGACCACGATCTTGTTGCCCCTCGCGTAGATCTCGCCGAGCGTGTCGATGTAGATCCGTTCTCGGATGATCGACGGCGCGATCTGGTAGGAAGCCAGCAGCGCATTGAAACGCGCGACCTCACCCTGGGCCTGATTGATCACCTGGGACTGATACCCCTTGGCCTGCTCAAGGATCTGGGCGGCGTCACCACGGGCGCGCGGCACGACCTGGTTGGCGTAGGCCAGTGCCTCGTTGATGTAGCGCTGCTCGTCCTCGCGGGCCCGGATGGCATCCTCGAACGCCGGCTGCACCGCCTCGGGTGGCTGCACGTCCTGCAGGTTGACCGAACGCACGTTCAGGCCGGTGTTGTAGGACTCGAGCAATTCCTGCATGCGGGTACGCACCGCGTCCACGACCTCGACCCGCCCGTCGGTCAACACGTAGTCCATGCGGCTCGAACCGACCACCTCGCGGATCGCACTCTGCATGACGTCGCTGAGCGTGCCGTTCGGGTCACGCACGTTGAACAGGAACTCGACCGGATCACGGACGGTGAACTGGCTCGACAGGTCGACCTCGACGATGTTTTCGTCGTTGGTCAGGACGGTCATGCTGAGCTCACGGTCGCGGTATTCATCGACGTTGACCGTGATCACGTCCGAGATCGGATACGGCGGATGCCAGTGCGGGCCGGGGCCGGCGGTACTGGTGTACTTGCCGAAGGTCAGCACCACGCCGCGCTGACCTTCGTCAACGATGTAGATACCGGAGATCAGCCAGCCGATCAGCACGATACCGATGATCGCGAGGATCCCCTTGGATCCGCCGGCGTTGCCCATTCCGCCACCGCCGCCGAAGCGGTCCTTCAGGCGTCCAAGGGCATCGTCGATGTTGGGCGGCTTGCCGCCCCGGCCGCGGGGATTCGACCAGGGATCTTTACCGCCACCCGGCTCGTTCCAGGCCATGGGCTTCTCCAGTGTTTGCCGCCGGCGAATCCGGCGGGCATGGGTATTCGTGTCGTCAGGGACGCGCTTGCCGCCCGGCGGGCGAAAAGCAGCGACAAAGTGTAGTGGCCGTAGCCGGACGTGGCAACCGCCGCGACGGTGCAATCAGTGATGATCGGTGTCGCGGGCGGCAAGGATCACTTCGAAGGGCTCGGGCGATTCTGCCGCAGGGGCGTCGAGCACCATGTCGGCCAGGGTCGGCTCATTCTTCAGAAGCTGCCCCCATCGGGCCACCGGCAGATTGATCAAAAGTTGCCAACCGCGCTCGTCGACCTCTTCCTCCAGCACGGCGCCCTCGCCCTGCAACTGGGCGTAGAGTCGCCCATCGGCCATGGGAATGAACAGTCGGCGCGTGAGGCTACTCGGCTCCAAGCGTTCGCCGAGCGCCTCGCGCAGCTCGCCCAGCCCTTCGCCATCCTTCGCCGAGACCCATACGCGGGCAGGCAAGTCGCTGGCATCGCGATCGATATGCACCACACCGTCCTCGAGCTGGTCGATCTTGTTCATGACGGTCAGCCGCGGCATCTTGCCCGCGCCGATTTCCTCGAGCACGACCTCGACATCCTCGATCTGCCGGTCGCGCTCGGGCGAGGCGGCATCCACCACGTGCAGCAGCAAGTCCGCCTCAAGCGTCTCCTCGAGGGTGGAGCGGAACGCCGAGACCAGTTCGTGCGGCAGGTGACGGATGAACCCGACCGTGTCGGCGAACACCACGGTCAGCTGTGGCGTCATCTCGACGCGTCGCAGTGTGGTATCGAGCGTGGCAAACAGTTGGTCAGCGGCGAAGGACTCCGCCACGGTCATCGCGTTGAACAGGGTCGACTTGCCGGCGTTGGTATAGCCCACCAGGGCCACAGTGGGCACGTCGGACTGCTGGCGCCCCTTGCGGCCCTCGGCGCGTTGCCGGCGCACGCGGGCGATGCGCTCCTTGAGCTGCTTGATGCGGCCACCCAGCAGCCGGCGGTCCATCTCGAGCTGGGTCTCACCCGGCCCACGCAGGCCGATCGAGCCGCCGCGCTGGCGTTCGAGGTGGGTCCAGCCTCGCACCAGCCGGGTCGCGAGGTGGTTCAGCTGGGCCAGCTCGACCTGCAGCTTGCCCTCGTGGGAGCGGGCCCGCTGGGCGAAGAT
>JBHEOB010000088.1:0-5130 GCA_046261775.1 Guyparkeria sp. | reverse complement strand
GGTGCAATTGCTGACCGCCAAGGCCGGCGCCCTGCTCTCCCGTCTGGAGAGTGAAGGCCGCAACACCCCGGCCGACGTGCTGATCACGGTCGATGCCGGCAACCTGCAGCGGGCCAAGGAGTCGGGCGTGTTCCAGGCGATCGATTCCCAGACCTTGAGCGAGAACATCCCAAGCAACCTGCGCGATGTCGACGACCAGTGGTTCGGGCTATCGCAGCGTGCGCGCGTGATCTTCACGCACAAGGAACGCGTCGAGGAAGGCGCAATCAGCAGCTACGCCGACCTGGCCGACCCGAAGTTCAAGGGCAAGGTCTGCATCCGCTCTTCGGACAACGTCTACAACCAGTCGCTGGTCGCCTCCCTGATCGCCGAGCACGGCGAGGAGTGGACCGAGGAATGGGCCAAGGGCCTGGTCGAGAACATGGCGCGCAAGCCGCAGGGCGGCGATCGTGACCAGGTCAGTGCCGTGGGTGCCGGCGAGTGCGACATCGCCGTGGCTAACACCTACTACTATGGCGCCATGCAGAACGGCAGCGACAGCGAGCGGGAAGCGGCCAACGCCGTCCGCCTTGTCTGGCCGAACCAGGACGACCGCGGCGCGCACGTCAACGTCTCCGGCGCCGGCATGGTCGCGGCCAGCGACAAGACGCAAGCGGTCACGCAACTGCTCGAGTTCCTGACCACCGAGAAATCACAGGAGTGGTACGCCCAGGTGAACAACGAGTTCCCGGTCCGCCCGGGCGTGCCATCCTCCGAAACGCTGGCCCAGTGGGGCGAGTTCAAGGCCGACGAGCTCAACCTGTCGAAACTGGGTGAGCTCAACCCGGCCGCCGTCAAGCTCATGGACCGGGCCGGATGGCAGTAAGCCAGGACGCACAGCCCCACGTCCTGATCGACAAGCCGGCCGTCCCGAAAGGGGCGGGCGGCTTGTCTGCGTGGAAGGGGGCCATGATTCTGATTACCGCGCTGCTGGCCGTGCCGCTCGCGGTGATCGTCGCGTCCGTGTTCTGGCCGGACAAGTCGACCTGGTCGCACCTGGCCGACACGGTGCTCGCAGACTACGTCATCAATTCCGCCCTGCTGGCGATTGGTGTCGGTTTCGGCACCTTCATCCTCGGCACCGGTACCGCCTGGCTGTTGTCGGTGTGCGAATTCCCCGGCCGGCGGATCTTCGAGTGGGCGCTGCTGCTGCCCCTGGCGATGCCGGCCTACATCATCGCCTACACCTACACCGGCCTGCTGGACGTCGCCGGGCCGGTCCAATCGGGCCTGCGCGCACTGACCGGCTGGTCGGTGGGCGATTATCCATTTCCGGAGATCCGCTCGCTGGGCGGTGCCATCGTGATGCTCACGCTGGTGCTCTACCCCTACGTCTATATGCTCACGCGGGCGGCCTTTCTCGAGCAGTCGGCCAGTGCATTGAACGTGGCCCGCTCGCTGGGCCTGAACCCCTGGCAGATGTTCCGCCGCGTGGCGCTGCCTCTGGCGCGCCCGTCGATCGTCGCCGGCCTGTCGCTGGCGATCATGGAGACACTGGCCGACTACGGCACGGTGCAGTACTTCGGCGTCCCGACGCTGACCACCGGCATCTTCCGCACCTGGTTCGGCCTGGACGACACCATCGCCGCCGCGCAGCTCTCGGCGCTGCTGCTGACGTTCATTTTCACGGTGATCATCATCGAGCGATTGTCCCGGCGCCAGGCCCGTTACCACCATCACGGCAACTGGCAGGCCCGACCGTCGTTCCAGCTGCGGCGGGGAACGGCGGCGCTGGCATTCTTCGCCTGCGCCCTGCCGCTGGCGCTGGGCTTTCTGGTGCCCTCGGCCCAGTTGCTGGCCTGGAGCCTGGAGGTAGCACCCACACGCAACCTGGCCGAGTTCGCCGTGCTGGTGAGCCGCTCGATGGGCCTGGCCGGGCTGACCGCGGCACTCGCCCTGCTGCTGGCGCTGTTTCTCGCCTACGGCCACCGGCTGATGCCGGGCCGACTGACCTTCATCATCAACCGCATCGCAGGCATGGGCTACGCGGTGCCGGGCACGGTGATCGCCGTAGGCGTGATCATCCCGTTCGCCGCCTTCGACAACACGCTGGACAGTTGGATGCGCGAGCAGTTCGGCCTCTCCACCGGCCTGCTGCTGTCGGGCACGGTCGCCGCGCTGGTGTTCGCCTACCTGGTGCGCTTTCTCGCCGTGAGCCTCAACACCGTCGAGGCCGGTCTCGGGCGGGTCCGACCGAGCATGGACGATGCGGCGCGCTCGATGGGCGCGAACGCCGGCCGGACCCTCTGGCGGGTGCATATCCCGCTGATTCGTGGCAGTCTGCTCACCGCCGCGCTGCTAGTGTTCGTCGACGTGCTCAAGGAGCTGCCGGCGACGCTGGTGCTGCGGCCGTTCGACTTCAACACGCTGGCGGTCAGGGCGTTCGAACTGGCCTCGGACGAGCGACTACGCGACGCCGCGCTGCCGGCGCTGGCCATCGTGGCCGCCGGGCTGATCCCGGTGATACTGGTCAGTCGCTCGATCACCCGCGCGAGAGGACATGAGGACACACCCAGCCGTGACCTGGTCGATGAATAGCCAACCCGGAGGCCGCGGTGACGGCAAGTGAACGACTCAGCCTGGTCGATCTGACGGTCCGCTTCGGCAACACCACGGCCGTCGAGGGCGTCAACCTCAAGTTGCCCACCGGCGTGATCGGCTGCCTGCTGGGCCCGTCGGGCTGCGGCAAGACCTCGATCCTGCGCACGGTGGCCGGTTTCGAATCGCCATCGGCCGGCGTGGTCCGCCTGCATGGCAACACGGTCGCCGGGGCCGGCTGGGGCCACCCACCCGAGCAGCGCCGGGTGGGCATGATCTTTCAGGACCTCGCCCTGTTCCCGCACCTGACCGTGGCCGACAACATCGGCTTCGGCCTGCCGAAGAAACCCGCCGAAAACCGGCAGAAGCGCATCGACGAACTGCTGGATCTCGTCGGCCTGCCGGGCATGGGCCGGCGCTACCCGCACCACATGTCCGGCGGCCAGCAACAGCGCGTGGCGATTGCCCGCGCCCTGGCCCCCCGCCCGGAAATCCTGCTGCTCGACGAGCCGTTCTCCAGCCTCGACGTCGAGCTACGCGACACCCTGCCGCGTGAGCTGCGCGACATCCTGCGCGAGGCGGATACCACCGCGCTGCTGGTCACCCACGACCAGGCCGAGGCCTTCGCCATGGCCGACATCGTCGGCGTGATGCAGGCCGGGCGGCTGCACCAGTGGGACACGGCCTATAACCTCTATCATCGCCCGGAGACGCCGTTCGTCGCCGACTTCATCGGCCAGGGCACGCGCATCGCCGGCACCATGGTCGGCCCCGGGCGGGTCAAGACCGAACTGGGCCTGCTCGAGGGCCAGGTCTCGCACGAGTACCCGCCGGGCACTGAGGTCGACGTGCTGGTGCGCCCCGACGACGTGATAATCGATGCCGACGGGCCCGGCGTGGCCGTGATCGAGGAGCGCGTCTTTCGCGGCGCGAACTTCCTCTACACCCTCGCCCTGCCCCAAGGCACCCGGCTGCTGACCCTGGCGCCCAGCCACGACCACTACGCACCGGGCGTGCGGATCAACCTGCGCCCGGCCTTCACCCACCTGGTCCTGTTCCCGCGCGGAGGAGGTTCCCGCCATGCCGATAGCGACGACGAGTAAGGCCACACTTTTGGCCAGACTTTCGCCCGGGCTTTCTGCCAGCCTGTCCGCGGGGCTGATGGCTTGTCTGGCCACCCTGTGGGCCGCCCCCGGCCTGTCGGCCACACCCCTGTTCGACGCCCACCTGCACTACAACGCCGAACAGCGCGCCGCCATCGACCCCCAGACCATCCTCGAGACACTGGAGGCCAACGGCATCGAGCATGCCCTGGTCACCAGCCGCCCGCCGGAGAACGCCCGCCTGCTGGCCGAAATGGCCCCGGATCGCATCGTGCCGTTCCTGGGCGTCTATCGCGCCAAGGCGGACAAGGAGACCTGGATGCACCGTCAGGACCTGCCCGCCCGAGTGGAGACCTGGCTGGACGAGGGCGACTATCGGGGCCTGGGCGAACTGCACATCTTCGGTGGGGACCGCGACAGCCCGGTACTCGAACGACTGGTGGAAATCGCCGCCGAGCGCGAGCTGGTGCTGATGATCCACGGCGATCTGGCCATCATCGACCGCATTTTCGGGATCTCCCCGCAGGTCGACGTGCTCTGGGCGCACCTGGGCGACCAGCCGGACCCCACCATCCTCCGCGCCGCGCTGGCCCGCCATCCCGAGCACCTGTTCATCGACACCTCGGTGCGCGACGAGCGCTTTCTGGACAGCGAGGGCCAACTGCTGGACGAGTGGCGCGCGCTGTTCGTCGATCACCCCAACCGCTTCGTTGTCGGCGTTGATACCTACAGCCTCGCCCGCTGGCAACGCTTCGGCGAGGCCGCCGACACCATTCGCCAATGGCTCGACCAGCTGCCCGATTCGGTCGCCCGACGCCTGGCCCGCGAAAACGCCCGCGAACTGCTCCTCGATCCACTGCTGCTGGGCAACCCGTAGCCCCAACGAGCCTTGGCAAGCTGGACTTGGTTACGGCAGTGGGCCATTCTTGGGCTTATGACAACGGCGCACTGAATGTGCCGCCGTCTTGATCACATCGAACACTCGCCCCAAATGAGTGCAGGGATCTTCCGGACCACATGATGTCGCGAGACAACCAAAACGATCCCGCATCACAGCCCCGGTCCTTCTCGCCCCTGGTGCTGGCGATCTCGTATGTCGTCTATGCCAGCCTGTGGATCCTGACCTCCGACTGGCTGCTCGGCCTGTTCGTGCCAGCCGAGCAGCTCGCGCGCGCCGGCGTGGTCAAGGGGCTGGCATTCGTTGCCGTCACGGGACTGATCCTTTTCCTGCTACTCAACTGGCTGGTATCGAGTCGATCACCTGACAGGCGCTTTGCTCCCTCAGCGAAAGGACACAAACGACGTAGCGGCCCGCTGTTCTTCTTCCTCGCCAACCTACTCACCGTCGGCGTGGTGACATCGGGGGCGTACCTGCAACAGGCGCCGCAGACCATCGAGTCGGCTCAGGGGCGCATGGCCGACGTCGCGGCCCTGCGCGCGGCGTACGTCG
>JBHEOB010000087.1:0-5164 GCA_046261775.1 Guyparkeria sp. | reverse complement strand
GTGTGTAGCGACTGGTAGCCGTTTGCCTTCGGGATCGCGATGTAGTCCTTGAAGCGCCCCGGCAGCGGCTTGTAGAGGTTGTGAACGATACCCAGCGCCCGATAGCAGTCGTCGACCGAATCCACCAGCACGCGCACCGCGAAGACGTCGAACACCTCCTTGAAGGTCAGGTGCTTGGACTGCATCTTGCGGTAGATCGAATAGGGGCGTTTCTCGCGAGCGAGCGAGTCGGCGGCCAGCTGCTCGTGGGCGAAGCGCTGCTCGAAGCGTTCCTGGATGCCGGCAACGATCTCCTTGCGGTTGCCGCGCGCGCGGCGTACCGCCTCGCTCAGGACACGATGGCGTGCCGGATAGAGCGAGGCGAAGCCCAGGTCCTCGAGCTCGTGTCGGATCGCGTTGAGGCCGAGCCGGTTGGCGATCGGGGTATAGATGTCGAGCGTCTCGCGCGCGATGCGCCGGCGCTTGTCCGGGCGCATCACACCGAGCGTGCGCATGTTGTGCAGGCGGTCGGCGAGCTTGATCAGGATGACCCGAACATCCTCGACCATCGCCATCATCATCTTGCGGAAGTTTGCTGCCTGCGCCTCGGCCTTCGACTTGAAACGGATCTGGGCGAGCTTGGAGACGCCATCGACCAGGTGGGCGACTTCCTCGCCGAACTGAGCGACGATTTCGTCGTGGGCGATGTCGGTGTCCTCGATGACGTCATGCAGGATGGCCGCGACCACGGTGCCCTCGTCCATGCGCAAATCCGCGAGGATGTGTGCCACCGCGATGGGGTGGCTGATGTAGGGCTCGCCGCTCTTGCGGGTCTGACCGGCGTGAGCCTGCGCTCCGAACTCGAAGGCGGTCCGGATGCGGGCGATGTCCGGCGGATCGAGGTACTCGGCGAGATGCTGGGCGAGCGGGGCGAAAAAGACGTCGGTAAGGTGCGACTCGGCGGTCCCGGCCACGACCGGCGTTCCTGTCTGCCCGCTCTGCATCGACGTCCCGCCCCCGCCCGTGGCTCAGGCCTCGTCGCTGGTCGCGGGCGCGGCCGGACGAGTCCCTTCGGCGCTCTCGTCGGCGAACTGGGCCAGCTCGGCACGGATCTCCTGCTCGGTGATCTCGGAACGCGACATGGTGATCTGGTTCTCGATCTCGTCGATGCGAGCGCGATCGATCTTGCCCTCGCCCAGCTCGCGCAGGGCAATGACGGTCGGCTTTTCCTTGCCCATCGGTACCAGCGGCTCGGCACCGTGCTCGATCTGGCGGGCGCGCTTGGCCGCGGTCAGCACCAGCTCGAAGCGGTTGGGTATCTTGTCCAGGCAATCTTCTACGGTTACACGTGCCATTTTGCTGTCTTAGCCTCGGTATACAGGTTGGACGGCCCGGTCATCCTGAGGACGACCGGGCCGTATCGCAGTTGGATGTCTTCTCTACCGAAAAGACGTTTCTGAGCACTAGTTTACGTTCAGTCGACCCCGCCCAGCAAATCGGCGATCAGTTCGGGGCGCCGTTCGCGCTGCCGGTCCGCCTCCAGGGTCGCGGCGATGAACAGGGCATCCAGCTCGTCGAGCGCCTGCTCGAAGGCGTCATTGATCACCAGGTAGTCGTACCAGTGGCACTCGCGCATCTCGCGGCGGGCCTCGGCCAGGCGCCGCGCAATCACCTCGTGGTCGTCCGAGGCGCGGTTGCGCAGGCGCTTTTCCAGTTCGGCACTGCTCGGCGGCAGAATGAAGATGAAGATGGCCTCGGGGAACAGCTTCTTCACCTGCGCCGCGCCCTGCCAGTCGATCTCGAGGATCAGGTCGCGGCCGCCATCGAGCTCCTCGCTAATCGCCGCCTTGCTGGTGCCGTAATAGTTGTCGAACACCTTGGCGTGCTCGACGAAGGCCTCTTGGGCCAGCATCACCTCGAACTGCGAGATATCCACGAAGTGGTAGTGCTCGCCGTTGACCTCACCATCACGGCGAGGGCGGGTAGTGTGAGAAACCGACAGCGCCAACTCCGGCCGACGCTCCCGCAACGCCTTGATCAGACTGGTCTTGCCCGCCCCGGAGGGCGCCGAAATCACGAATAACTGTCCACGCGGCGTTGCCGTCATTGTCTCTCCGTCTATCCTGCGTTCCTCTAGGGAACCTCTGCACGAATGCCATGCCACTCTGGCCTGTCGAGCCGTTCGTGATCAAGGCGCGTCGTCGCCGGCGTGCCGGTGGTCACGTCAAGACGACGCAACACCGAGCACGGGCGGCTCGTCAGCCCCCGCAGGGCGCGTCTTGAGCCGGGCATCTGCTGTGTTGTCGCCCTTGGAAAGGGAACGGACCCTTCCGCAGCGGACGAACGCCTTGCATCTGCCCGGCTCAAGACGCGCAGAGCGGCATGGCATTCGTGCAGAGGCTCCCTGGCTCAGCGAGTCACGCGAGAGGTGCCGTCGCGCGCCTCGATCACCCGTACGCGCTCGCCGGGCTGGAAGGATACATCGGCGGCCTGCACGACGCTGACGATCCGGCCGCTGTCGAGTCGGACGCTGATCTCGTAACCCGCCTGCCGAGTGATGCCTTCCTCGGCCGCCGACCCGGCCACCCCACCCAGCAACGCGCCGCCGACGGTCGCCAGCGCGCGACCGGTACCACCGCCGACCTGGTTGCCCAAGATGCCGCCGGTAATCGCACCGGCACCGGTGCCGATCGGTGTCTTGGTGCCCTCGATCTGCACCGTGCGGATGCTCTCGACCGTGCCGTAGTAGACGGTCTGCATCTGGCGGGCCGAATCGCGCGAGTAGGCATCACTCGAGAGGCTGCTGGCGCAGCCGGAAAGAAAGGCCAGGCCGGCAACCGCCAGCACCATGGTCATCCAATGTTTCATGTGGAACCTCCGCAGGGGCCAACGGGCCTTTGAAAAGTATAAGTCAGATCACCGCGACGCCCCAGGGTTCCTCCGGGCCGCGCAGGATTGCACAACGAGCGGCGGCATCAGCGATAGTCGATTATCAGGGGGGCGTGGTCGGAGAATTTCTCGTCGCGATAGACCTGCACGTCGGCCAGCCTGTCACGCATGTCCGGGGTGACGATCTGGTAGTCGATACGCCAGCCGACGTTGTTGTTCCAGGCATTCGCCCGATTGGACCACCAAGTGTACTCGGCCACGTCGGGCTTGAGGGCCCGATGGGCGTCGACAAAACCCAACTCGTCGAACACCCGGTCGAGCCAGGCGCGCTCGTAGGGCAAAAAGCCTGACTTGTTGCGGTTGGCGCGCCAGTTCTTCAGGTCGATCTCGCGATGGGCGATATTCCAGTCACCGCAGAGGATCAGCGAGCGGCCCTGCTCGCGGAATGCCTGCAGCTGGGGCAGGAAGGCCTCGAGAAACCGGTCCTTGGAGGCCTGCCGATGATCGCCGGCCGATCCCGACGGCAGATAGAGGGAAGCCACGGTCAGGTCACCCAGGTCGAAGGCACAGTAGCGACCCTCGGCGTCGAATTCCGCCAGCCCCATCTCGGTGGTGAGGGCCCTTGGTTCGTGGCGGCTGTAGATGGCCACCCCGCTGTAACCCTTGCGCTCGGCATCGACGTAGCGGCAGTGGTAACCCTCCGGCCAGAAGGTTGGATCCTTCTCCAGTTGCCAGGCCTGCGCCTTGGTCTCCTGGATGCAGACGAGATCCGCATTCGCCGTGGAAAGCCAGTCGAAGAACCCCTTGCGCGCCGCGGCACGAATGCCGTTGGCATTGAAACTGATTACCCGCATCTGTTCGCCCAAATGTGTGGATTGTAGCAAGGCGCTTCGTGCGGCCTGGAAACCTCTGCGCGATTCGATGGCGCCTCTGGCTCGCGGGTTTGTTCGCAATCAAGGCGCCGTGCCGAAGGCGGGCCCAAGGCTATTACTCGGGCCCGGCGAGGGACGGCAACGCCGAGTGCGGGCAAACCCGCGAGCCCCTTCCGGGCGGGCCGCCAAGGCACTATCGAATCGCGCAGAGGTTACCTTGGTGAATGCGCGCACAAAAAAACCCCGACCATCGGGCCGGGGCAGCGGTTCATCCTTGAGGAGCCAGTCACTGGGATTGATTAACCGGCGACAAGTTCCCCGCTGGTGACGTCTTTCAGTCCAGATCGACCGCCAAGAACAGGGGCTGACCACGGCGCAACAGCCGAATCGCGACCGGGCGATTATCCGGGGCCGAGGCCAATGCCTCGGCGAGATCCTGCTCGCTGCGCATCGGCTTGCGGTTGACCTCCAGCAGCACGTCGCCCGACTCGAGCGCCCCCGCGAATGGCGAATCACCGGCGACCGATTCGATCTGGATGCCGTAGCGCACACCGAGGCTGCCGCGCTCGTCCTTCTCCAGCGGCGCAACGGAAAGGCCGTAGGACGACAGGGCACTGCCACCGGCCAGCGTGGCGCCATCGAGCTCGGAGAGAACGACGTCGAACTGCATCTCTTCGCCCTCACGGATGACGGTCACCTCGGCCGGCTCGCCCACCGGCGCGTTGCCCACCAGTCGCGGCAACTGGCCGGAGCGCTTGACCGGCTTGCCGTTGAACTCGGTGATGATATCGCCGGATTCGATGCCCGCTTCCGCCGCCGGGGTATCCGGCTGGACCTGTGCGACCAGGGCCCCCCGGGTGTCGTCCAGGCCGAACGACCGAGCCAGTTCGTCGGTGACAGGCTGGATGATCACACCCAGATAACCCCGCCGTACCTCGCCGGTATCCTTGAGCTGGTCGGCGATGTTCATGGCCACGTTCACGGGGATGGCGAACGAAATGCCCATGTAGCCGCCCGAATTGGTGTAGATCTGCGAGTTGACACCGATTACCTCGCCATCGACGTTGATCAACGGCCCGCCGGAGTTGCCCGGGTTGACCGGCACGTAGGTCTCGTTGGGCAGATCACGGCCGATTGCCGAGACGATGCCGTGCGTGGCCGACTGATCCAGGCCGAACGGGGCGCCGATGGCCAGCACCCATTCGCCCACGTCGACCTCGTCGGAATCACCGATACGCACCGTCGGCAGGTCCTCGGCATCGATCTTGAGCAGCGCGATATCGGTGCGCGGATCCTCGCCGATCAACTCGGCGCGGTACTCCTTCTGGCTGTTGAGACGAACACTGATCTCGTCCGCCCCGCCGACCACGTGGGCGTTGGTGATCACGTAGCCGTCTTCGCTGATGATGAACCCCGAACCCAGT
>JBHEOB010000086.1:0-5427 GCA_046261775.1 Guyparkeria sp. | reverse complement strand
ACCCACTTGCCCGGCTCGAGCGCCTTGTACTGCTCGAAGAAGTGCTGGATCTGCTCGAGCAGGAAGCCCGGTAGGTCCTCGACCTTCTTGACGTCGTGATAGTGCGGGGTGAGCTTGTCGTGCGGCACGGCGATGATCTTGGCATCGATGCCCGACTCGTCGGTCATCTGGAGCATGCCGACCGGGCGGGCCCGGATCACCGCCCCCGGCTGCAACGGCAGCGGCGCGACCAGCATCACGTCGACCGGATCGCCGTCGTCGGAGAGCGTCTGCGGGATGAAGCCGTAGTTGGTCGGGTAGTACATCGAGGTCGCCATGAAGCGGTCGACCATCAGGGCGCCGGAATCCTTGTCCAGTTCGTACTTGACCGGAACGCCCTGCACCGGGATTTCGATGACGACGTTGATGTCTTCCGGCGGGTTCTTGCCGGCGGGGATCTTAGACAGGTCCATAGGGATCAGCCTCGGTTGATTTGAGTGAAGGTCGAATGCTTGGGAAGCGGTATCGCCGCAAGCCACGGCGTTTTCGTTATGATACCGTTTTTCGCCGGTCGACCGGAGCCTTGGTCTCGAATCCGGTCGGCAAAATCCACGGCCATCAAGATCTGGAAAACCATGCGAATCGTACTTTTGGGCGCCCCGGGGTCGGGCAAGGGCACGCAGGCAGCACGCCTGGTGGAACATTACAAGGTCCCGCAGATCTCGACTGGCGATCTGCTCCGCGCCGCCGTGGCAGAGGGCACCGAGCTCGGACTAAAGGCAAAGGCCGCGATGGACGAGGGCCAACTGGTCAGCGACGACATCGTGCTCGGCATGATCCGCGAGCGACTGGGCCAGCCGGACACCGATCGCGGCTTCATCCTCGACGGCTTCCCGCGCAACATCGCGCAGGCAGAGGCACTCGACGAGATGCTCAAGGGCCTCGAGCGCCCCCTGGAGCTCGGCATCCTGATCGACGTGCCGCTCGACAAGCTGATGAAACGCCTGACCGGGCGGATGACCTGCGAGGAATGCGGTGCGGTGTTCAACCGTTACACCAACCCACCGACCGCCGACACCATGTGTGACAACTGCGAGCACAAGCTGGTTCAGCGCGACGACGACAACGAGGAGACCGTGGGTCGTCGCCTGGAGGTGTTCCAGGAGCAGACCGCGCCGCTGGTCGAGTACTACGAGCGTGACGGCCGACTGGCCCGCGTCGACGGCGAACGGGAAATCGACCAGATCGCCGCCGACTTCCGCGAGATCCTCGATCCCATCGCCCCGTCTTCCGACAACTGAGCCCCACTCATGGAGTCAGGGAAGACGCGCAATCTGGCCATAGCCATCGCCGCTGCCCTCGGCACCGGCGGGCTGGTCGGCATCCAGGCACTGCAACCGACCCAGGCCGCCAACGGCGGTAAATTCGGTTTGTGCCCGGCATTCGGACCGGAACGCCCCGCCTATCAGCCGCTGGCCGAGGGCGAGCCGGGCAAGGCGTCGGCCGACCGGGCCGAATACGGCAGCGATGGCGTCGTCACCCTTATCGGTGATGCCGTCGTCGACGAACCCGGGCGGCGGGTTCGCGGCGAGCGGCTGATCTACCGGCAGGGCCCGGAGGCCAGCGTCTCCGCCGAGGGCAATCTCTGGCTGCAGACCGGCGACATGGCGGTGCAGGCCGAGCGCGGCGAACTCAATCTCGATACCGATGCCGGTCGTCTCGAGCGTGCCCATTACTGGCTGGAAAGCCAGCACCTGTCGGGCGTAGCCGAGACCATCGTCCAGCGCGACCGCCAGCACTACCGGCTCGAACGGGCCACTTTCTCGACCTGCCCGACCGAAAAACGCGACTGGGAGTTCGGGGCACGCGAGATCAACCTCAACCGCGAGACCGGCCGAGGCGAGGCGTGGCACACCACCCTGCGCGCCGGCGGCGTGCCGGTGTTCTACGCCCCCTACCTCAGCTTCCCGATCGACGATCGCCGCCAGTCGGGCTTCCTCTACCCGACCTTCGGCAACAGCACCGAGGGCGGCTTCGAATACGCCCAACCCTATTACTGGAACATCGCGCCCAACCTCGATGCCACCCTCACCCCGACCCTGCTGACCAAGCGGGGGCTCGGCCTCGGCGGGCAGGCGCGCTGGCTGCACCGCTTCGGCGAGCAGGACCTGGGGCGCGACCAGCTCGATTTCTTCTACCTGCCGGACGATCGCGTCGACGGCGGGTCACGCTGGTCGCTGGGACTGGACAGCAGCGGACGAATCAACCCGGACCTCGACTACCGCGTCGACATCAACCGGGTTTCGGACGATCAGTTTTTCCAGGATTTCTCCACCAACCTGGAACAGTCGACCACCCGCCACTTAAAGAGCGACCTACAGATCGACGCCCGCGCCCCCGGCGGCTGGAACCTCGGCCTGGAGGCGCGGCGCTACCAGACTATCGACGCCGAGATCGACGAGGCCGGCCACCCCTATCGGATCATGCCGCGGCTGACCGCGCGCAACCAATTCTCTCTGGGCGAATGGGGCGAACACATCGCACCGCGACTCGGGGTGCGGGCGGACGTCACCCGCTTCGCGCACCCGTCGAGCGAGCGCATCGCCGGCGATCGGGCGCATGCCGCCATCGGCATCGGCCAGACCTTCTCGGATACCTGGTACCAACTGCGCCCCGAGGTGATGCTCGACACCACCAGCTACCAGCTCGATGACGCCGATCCGGGAAGCCGTGATGCCAACCGCCAGTTCGACACCAGCGCCACGCGCACCGTGCCCCTCTCGAGCGTCGACGGCAGCCTGTTCTTCGAGCGCGCCTACGGCGAGACCGGGCGCTACCGGGCCCTGCTCGAACCGCGGCTCTACTACCTGTACGTGCCGTATCGCGACCAGGACGACATCCCGCGGTTCGACACCGGCCCCACGACGCTGAGCTACAGCGAACTGTTCCGCGCCAACCGCTATTCCGGCGGCGACCGCGTCGCCGACGAGAACGCGCTGACCTACGGGCTGTCCTGGTCGCTGATCGACAGCCATCGGGGCACCGTGCCGCTCTCCCTGCGCGTCGCCCAGCGATACCGCTTCGAGGATTCCGAGACCACCCTGAGCCCGAACCACGGCGCCTCCTACGAGGAGAAAGGCGGCTCGACCGTGCTCGCCGAGGTGTACAGCGACGTCACCCAGAACTGGAACGGCTCGTTCACAGCCGAATACGACACCGACCGGGAAGAACTCGCCCGCACGCAGACCCGCCTGGGCTATCGCGGCGAGGACAACCGCGTCCTGAATTTTTCCTGGTTCACCCGCGCGGGCTTTAGCGAGAATGATGACGACTACCGTCAGGGCGACGTTTCGTTTGCCTGGCCGCTGTCGCGACGCTGGTCGATGCTCGGCCGGGTCGGCTACGACTTCGAATCAGAGCAGGTAGTCCAGTCCCTGCTCGGCGTGGGGTACGAGTCCTGCTGCTGGTCGGCGCGACTGGCCTTCAAGCGCTACATTGTCCGCCCAGACATAGCTGACCCGACCTCAGATAACGCGGAATACACCAACGCAGTGGTCTTCCAGGTCGAGCTCAAGGGTCTGGGCGGTATCGGCGGCAACCAGTTCCGTGACGAAATCCTCGGCTTCGATCCCTGATCGAATCGTCAGGGAGGGCCATCGGCCCGACTCGGCCGGATGCGTTATGATCTCCGGAGTCCGGCCCTTGCCACGCCGGAACGAACACTGATTTTCAACGCCGCAACCACGAGTAGATCCATGCCTGTTTCGCACGCCCCGACACACCGCCACGCGCGTCGACCGCTGGCCGTGCTGGCCACCCTGCTGCTGACTGCCACGCCCCTTGCCCTGACAACCGGGCCGGTTGCCGCCCAGGCAAACGGCGCCCCGGCGACATCGCAAAATCCTGGCATGAGCGGCTTTCAGCCAATGGATCGCATCGTGGCCGTGGTCGATGACCGGGTGATCACGCAGCGGGAGCTGCAGGCCGAGGTGGGTGAGCTGGGTGGCCAGGTCGACCTGGCCAGCATGAGCCCGGCCGACCAGCAACGGCTTGGCGAGCGGGTCCTCGATCGGATGATCACCGAGGCGACCATGCTCGAACGGGCCGACAAGATCGGCATCCAAATCGATGACACGCGCCTCAATCAGGCATTGAACGGTATCGCCCAGCGCAACGGCATGAACCTCTCTCAGCTGCGCGACGCCGTGGTCGGTCAGGGACAGGACTGGGCCGATTTCCGCGACGGCATCCGCGAGCAGATGATGCTCGAGGAATTGCAAAAGCGGGAGGTCTATAGCCAGATCAACGTCTCCGATCGCGATATCGACGGCTACATCGAGCAACGCACCGGCAGCGCGGCCGAGCAGACCGAATACCGCCTCGCCCAGATACTGGTCGCCGTGCCGGAGAACGCCTCGCCCGAGGCCGTCGAACGGGCCGAGGCACGAGCCCGGGAGATCCGGCAGGAACTCGACGATGGCGCCGATTTCGCCCGCGTGTCGGCCGAGCGATCCGACGCACTCAACGCCGACGAGGGCGGTGACCTTGGTTGGCGTGATCCGGCACGCATTCCTTCACTCTTCCTGCCGGTCGTTCAGGACATGCAGGCCGGCGAGGTCAGCGAGATCATTCGCAGCCCGAACGGTTTTCATCTCGTCAAGGTGCGCGACACCCGCACGGCCACCAGCAGCGCCGCGGTGACCCAGTATCGCGCCGAGCACGTCTTGCTGCGTGCGAGCGGGGACCGGGAGCCGGCGGCCACCCGGGAACTCGCCGAGCAACTGCGCGAACAGGTCGCCCAGGGCGAGGCATCGCTGGCCGACATCGCGGGCGAGTTTTCCGACGACCAGGGGTCCGCTCAGCGTGGCGGCGATCTCGGCTGGGTCAATCCCGACGACATGGTGCCGGCCTTCGCCGAAACGCTCGCATCGGTCGAGACCGGTGAGTTGAGCCCAGTATTCGAGAGCCAGTTCGGCTTCCACTTCCTGCGGGTAAACGACCAGCGCAAACGCGAAGTCTCCGGCGAGGATCTGCGCGAGCAGGCACGCAACGCCATCGGCGAGCGTCGTGCCGACGAGGAACTGACCAAGTTCATCCGCCGCCTGCGCGCCGAGGCCTACATCGAGAACCGCCTGACGGGGACCGTCAACGACGCCAGTGGCCAGCGTGCGCTTGGCAGTCAGTAGCGGCGAACCCGCCGGAATCGGGCCAGACCTGCTGCTCGCGCTGGGCGCCGATCCGGCCTTCACGCCGCCGGGCGAGCTGGTGGTCCTTGGCGACCACGACGTCTTCGCGGCACGGGCCGCGGCCCTGGGCCTGCCTTTCGACTGGCCCAGGGCCGACGGGCCCGCAACGACCGAGCCCGGCTTTCGCTTTCTCCATCTGCCCGCACCGAAGCCGGTCAGGGCCGGCCGACTCGACCCGGGCAATGCCCGCCATGTACTCGAC
>JBHEOB010000085.1:0-5525 GCA_046261775.1 Guyparkeria sp. | reverse complement strand
CGCCCCTTTCGTCGGCCTGTTCGGCACCGTCTGGGGGATCTACGGCGCGCTGATCGACCTGTCCGCGGCCGAGAGCGTCTCGATGGGCCTGGTCGCCGGCCCGCTGGGCGAGGCGCTGGTGGCCACCGCCGCGGGTCTGGCCGCCGCCATTCCGGCCGTGCTGTTCTTCAACCTGTTTAACCGCAGCCATCGCCTGTATCGCCAGACGCTCGATGCCGCCGCCCACGATATCCATTCGCTGCTGATGCACGACGACCAGTTGGCCGGCTGGGCACAACGCGGTGGCAAGACGGCTACCCGGCAGGCACCGACTCCGTCCACGACCCGCGCGGTGGAGGCCTGATCCATGGCGTTCGGTCGACTCGACGATCACGACGAGCCGATGGCGGAGATGAACGTCATCCCGCTCGTCGACGTCATGCTGGTGCTGCTGGTGGTGTTCATCGTCGCCGCGCCGGTGATCACCCACTCGGTCACCCTGGACCTGCCCAAGGCGAGTAGCGACCGGCAGACGGAGGACCCCGAGTCGGTCACCCTGTCGTTGGACGGCGAAGGCCGGCTCTACTTGGACGACGAGCCGGTCTCCGAGTCGCGGCTGGAGAGCGTCCTGATCCAGGCCCGTCGCGACAGCGACGAACTGGTCGTCTACCTGCGCGCCGACGAGTCGGTGCCCTACCGGCTGGTCGCCCGCGCCATGGCGACTGTCAAGACCGCCGGCATCGAACGCCTCGGCTTTGTCTCGGAACCGGAGACGCCATGAACGACAGCAAGCGACAAACCCAACGACAAGCGTCCGCGTCGACTGGCAACGGCCAGCCCCCGGACTGTGAACGCTGCATCGACAGCCAGCACCTGATGTCCCCCGAGGGGCAATGCTGGATCTGCCACGACGGCCAGCGCTACCAACTGCGCGTGACCGCCGCCAACAAACTGATTCTGACCAAGTAATGCCGCCACAAAGCGGCGACAACCGACACCCACGCAAGCCAGCCAGACCAGCGGTCCACAGGACCCAGGGTCAAGCCAGCCAGCACTGCCAATCGGCCGGTTCCACCGGCACGAAAACGACTCGACAGGAGAGCTGACATGACCATACGAATCGCCCGACGCGGCGCGCTGGCTGCTGCCATTGCCACCGCACTGAGCACCCCGGCATTCGCCCAGGAGACCACCACGGCCGTCGTGCCCAGCTCGGCCAGCCCGGTGCTCGACCGCATCTCGATCGTGGGCGGCGCCGATGCCATCCGCGACGTGGCCGGCTCGGCGCACGTGCTCGACCACGAGAGACTGGAAACCATCCCCGGCACAAACCCGATGAAGGCGCTGCGCCAGGTACCCGGCGTCTACGTCACCGAGGAGGAAGGCCACGGCCTGTTCCCGAACATCTCGATTCGCGGCGCGAACCAGGACCGCAACAGCCGCATCACGGTGATGGAAGACGGCGTGATGATCGCCCCGGCGCCCTACGCCGCCCCGGCCGCCTACTACTTCCCCAACATCGCCCGCATGGACTCGGTTGAGGTGCGCAAGGGTTCCTCGTCGATCGAGTACGGCCCCTACACCATCGGCGGCGCACTGAACATGACCTCCACCCCCATCCCGGGCGAGGCGCAGGGCCGTGTGCGCGTGACCGCCGGCGAGCGCGACGGTCGGCGCCTGCACGCCTGGTACGGCGACAGCGAGGAGACCTACGGCTACCTGCTCGAGACCTACCAGGACGTCACCGACGGCTTCCGTGATCTGGACACCCCCCAGCGTGGTACAGAACAACCCGGCTACGAGGTCCAGAACTACCTGGGCAAGTTCCGCATCAACACCCCGGCCAGCGCCGAGCGCTACCAGGAACTGGAACTCAAGCTCGCCCGTGACGAGAAGACCATCGACGAGACCTATCTGGGCCTGACCCGTGAGGACTACGAGGCCACGCCGTACCGCCGCTACGCCGGTTCGGCCATCGACGAGATGAACACCGAGCATACGCAATACCAGCTGCGTCACTTCATCGAGGTCAACCCGGACCTGGACGTCACCACGACCCTGTATCGCAACGAGTTTCACCGCAACTGGTACAAGCTCAACGACGTCGACGGCACCGGCATCACGGGCATACTGGCCGACCCGGACGGCAATGCCGACGAGATGAGCTGGATTACCGGCGCCAACAGCGGCGACCTGCGCGGCGGCATCAAGGCCAACAACCGCGAATACGTCTCGCAGGGCATCGAGTCGCGCGCCAACTGGCACCTAACCACCGGCGACATCGACCATCACCTGAAATTCGGCCTGCGCTACCACGAAGACGAGATCGACCGCTTTCAGTGGCAGGACGAATACGACATGGTCGACGGCTCGCTGGTACTCACCGACCGCGGTGAGCTCGGCGGGGCCGGCAACCGCGTCACCGAGGCCAAGACCGTCGCCGCCTTCGTCCAGGACCGCATGGACTTCGGCCGGCTGGCCGTCACCCCGGGCCTGCGCTTCGAGTCGATCTCCATCGACCGCACCCGCTACGCCGATGCCGACCGCAGCACCGTCAAGCGCGATGACGAATCGGCCGACTACAACGAGCTGATCCCGGGGCTGGGCGCGACCTACGACGTGACCGAGAACTGGCAGCTGCTCGCCGGCGTCTACAAGGGCTTCGCGCCAACCGGCGTGGGCGACGCCGACGCGGAAGAGGCGGTCAACTGGGAGGCCGGCGTTCGCTACCAGGACGGCGCATTCCAATCCGAGGTGATCGGATTTCTCAACGACTACGAGAACCTGACCGGCGTATGCACGGCCTCCACCGGCGCCGGCTGCAACATCGGCGACACCTTCGACGGTGGCGAGGTGCAAGTCCGTGGGCTGGAGGCGCTGGCGGTGTACGACCTGTCCGCGGGACGCGACTGGGCCGTGAACGTGCCGCTGCGCGTGGCCTACACCTGGACCGACACCGAGTTCCAGAACAGCTTCGACTCGAACTACGGCGCCTGGGGCGACGTGCAAAAGGGCGACGAACTGCCCAGCACGCCCGAGCACCAGTTCTCCGTGTCAGCGGGCGTGGTCGGCGAGCGGCTCGGCGTGCATGCCACGGCCAACTACGTCGGCGAAACCCGCGCCGTGGCCGGCCGCGGTTCCATCCCGGCAGGCGAGAAGGTCGACTCTCGCACCATCTTCGACCTGTCGGCCAACTACCGCCTGACCAAGAACGCCAAACTGTTCGCCGAGGTGGAGAACCTCACCGACGAGACCTACGTCGCCGCCATCCGCCCGGCCGGCCTGCGCGTCGGCAAGCCGCGCACCCTGATGGTCGGGGCCCAGTTCGACTTCTGATCGAGCCGCCCGGCAAACGCAAGACCAACGAACAACCCCCGCCAAGGTCACCCTTGCCGGGGGTTTTTTCTTCAGTGAGCGTTCAGAAAGTCGGACACAGCGGCATAAGATCGCCGCCTTCGCAGGACTGTCATCATCTCTCTTCAAGTCCATGCCAGAGCCGAAGAATGATGATGGCGCTGGCATGAACCGAGTACCGGACGACATACCTGCCGAAGACCATATCGCGCACCGACTCGGGAACTGGTGCCAGCTCGGCCGGCCTGCCCATTTTCGGGAAGTCGGGAAGCAGCGCGATCTTGTCAATCAGATCAGTGGCAATCCTCCCTGCCGCCGACGGGTCATGGACCGCAATGAAGCCCCTGAGACGTTTCAAATCATCAACGGCTTCGTCCGTGTAAACCAGTCTCAATGACGATCACCTCGGCGCATCCCGCTCGTTCTGGGTTCCCCAACTCTTGAGCCACTCATGGACCTCACTGGCATCGACCACCTTGCCCTGAGCGGCGGACTCCATCGCCTCCAGCGTCTGTTGCCAACGTTCCTGCTCGAGGTGCTGTTTCTCGATGTACTCAGAAAGCGCTTGGTTGATCACCCAACTCTTGCTCCGGTGGAGCTTGGTGGCGATTGCTTCCAGGTGCTGCTCGACCTCTGCCTGAAGGCGGACGGTGGTGACGCTCATGCCTGTAACCTCAAAGCGGATGACTACAACGTAGTACATCACATACAAACAGATTGTCACGAAGAATCCGTTTCCGCGCTTGGAACGACAACGGCTTGTTCCGCCCTCTCGGGCTTGACAAGAAAACTGTTCTGACCCCTTTTGCTGTTTTGCTGACCAAAAAATCCCCCGGCAAGGGCGACCTTGCCGGGGGATTTGTTTTTGATGGTAGCGGCAGACCAAAGGCATCGCTCTTGGCCCGCCTCACCATCAAGACGGCTGGAAAATACCGGTTTGGGCCGGAACCGAAGGATGCCGACCCTTTCCGGAGCGTCCCCGCTACACGTAGAAGTCGAGGTCTTCCTGGGCCTTGAGGAGATCCCGCATCTTGATGGGATCGTCGCCAGCGAAGAAGACCAAACCCCAATGCGTCCCGAAGGCCGACCGATCGGGAACCGTCTCTTCTGTGGGTGCGACCAATTCGTGTGACACGAAATACGGGTGTTCGACACACTCCTTGGGCATTTCCAGCTTGCTGACCACTCGGCGACGTGGATAGACACCGAAGCAACCGGCATAGCTTTTCGCATCCTCCACTTCGCGGGGGAAGAACGCTTCTACCTCTTCCTTGGTGCTCTTGGGATCGAACACCAGCATGGATGCCTGGTAGGCATTGAAGCCATACGCCATTTCGATCAGCTCGAAGGCCTTGAACCCGGGTGGGCGGTACGCGACCTCGCCGAAGTACATCTCACCATCCGCGGTGACGAAGTACTCGGGGTGAATCAAGCCGAACTGGATATCGAAGGTCTTGATCAGCTTCTCGATCTGCTGGGTGATCGCGTTGCGCCAGCTCTCGAGTTCCTTGGTCGCCGGCACGAATACCGAGTACCCCAGTGTCACGTACTCGGAGATATTGAGGAACTGGATCTTGCCATCGTGGATCCAGGCCTCTACCGCAAATTCCCAGCCGTCGAGGTGACTCTCCATCAGCAGTGGGTATTCCTCATCGGGGATTAGGTCGATTTCCTCCACCGTGCGGATCATCCGATGGCCGAGGCAGCCGGCCTTGTCGAACGCCTTGACGTGGATCGGGTCGTCCACGTCACCATCAAGCTTGAGCAATGTCTGGTTGACGCGCTTCATGAAGCGCACGACATCTTCCTTCTCGTGCGCTTCTTCAAAGATACCGACACGAATACCGCCAAGCTGAGCACGGCGCTTCATCAATGCCTTGTCGCGGAACAGGATTGATTGCCCGAACATGCGGGGATTATCGAGAAGAACCGAGTTAACCGCCCCGGACCATTCCACGGTTTCCTCGAACAAAGGAATGGCGACATCCACGCCTTCAGCTTTCAGCTTTTCCGCAATCTCCATGGACCGATCATTCAATCGAATGAAATCCCATGCCATGAAGGGAATATTGTTTGCCGTGCAAAAGTCCTCGGCCCACTCCGGCGCGACAACGATATAACGGCGATCGAATTTTTGCGCCGCCTTGATTGCATTGACACTCCAACCCAGCAGTGCAATATAACCTTTGTTC
>JBHEOB010000084.1:0-5737 GCA_046261775.1 Guyparkeria sp. | reverse complement strand
AGGTGGTGCTGCCCGGCCGTGCCCGGATGATCCTCCAGGTGCACGACGAGCTGATCTTCGAGGTACCCGCCGATCAGGCCGAGTCGCTGGCCGAGGAGATCGAGCGGACCATGATCGCGGCCGGCGACCTGCGAGTGCCTTTGGAGGTCGGCATCGGTATCGGCACAAGCTGGGACGAGGCGCACTGACGCGGCGCGTCTTCGGGCGGCTCCAGGCGAGCCTGAACCCGGTTGGCCGGGTCGCCGCAGACCGGTCTGGAAAAGCCCGTTGCCATATTTGTTCGGCAGCGGGCTTTTCGTTTTATGGGCCGTCAGTCGATACGCCGGCTGGGCTGGACCTCGGGGACCGGATAGTTTGGTATGTTGCCGTGCATGAACTCGCCGTCCCAGTAGTCCTCGTCGAAGGCGCGCGAGAAGACGAAGCCCTGGATCTGCAGGCGGCTGCCGAACTTGCGTAACTCGACCAGTTGCTGCGGGGTCTCGACGCCCTCGACGACCACCTCGAACTCGAGCTTTTCGGCCATCGCGAGGATCGATTCGAGCAGTTTGCGAGCGTCTTCGCTGCGCACGATGTCGTCGACGAACTGCTTGTCGATCTTGAGCTTCGAGATTGGCAGGTTGTTGAGATAGGCCAGCGAGGAGTGTCCGGTGCCGAAGTCGTCGATGGCGATTGAAAAGCCGTGCATGGCGAGCTGGTGGAGTCGCTCGGAGAGCAGGCTCGGGTCGGAGCCGAAGTCGCTCTCGGTGATCTCGAGCACGATCGAGGACGTCGGCAGGCCGGCGCTCTTCGCCAGTTGGATCAGCCGTTCGTCGATCTTGTCGAGCAGTAGGAGCTGGGGTGGAACGTTTATGGAGATGGTCAGTTCCTGGCCGGCCTGCCGTTGCCAGTCGGCGACGCGCCGGCAGGCATTGTCGAGGGCCCACTCGGTAAACTCGCCGATCAGGTTGTGCTCCTCGGCCAGCGGGATGAACTCGGCAGGCGAGATCCAGTCGCCCCGGAAGCGCCAACGCATCAGGGCCTCAAAGCCGATCAGCGTGCCGCTGGCGAGTGAAACCTGCGGCTGATAGTGCACGCGCATCTCGCGATTGCCGAGTGCCTTTCCGAGCGCTTGGGTAAGCTCGAAGCGCCGTTGCGCGGCATGGGTATGGCCCTCGGCGTGGCCGATGATGCGATTGCCGCCTTCGGTCTTGGCCTGGGAGAGGCCGTTGTCGGTAATCCGGAGCAGATCCTCGGCGGTCTGTCCCTCGGCGGGGAACTGGGCCGAGGAGACGCTGGCCTGAATATCGAGGCGGTAGCCG
Source organism: Guyparkeria sp. (assembly GCA_046261775.1). GTDB lineage: Bacteria > Pseudomonadota > Gammaproteobacteria > Halothiobacillales > Halothiobacillaceae > Guyparkeria. The sequence continues at coordinate 4,439 of JBHEOB010000084.1, read as the reverse complement.
GCCAACTCCACGCGTTGCGTGACCTGGTCGTGGGCTCGGTGCATGGTCTCGTCGACTCGGGCCTGAAGCGTTTGGGCCTCGTCGGCGGTTACCAGGAAGGCGAATTCGTCCCCGTCGATGCGGGCCAGCAGCGATTGCTCGTCAGTCATCTCGGCGAGCCGGTCGCCGATGATGCGCAGAATGCGATCACCGAAGCGTCGGCCCAGGGCCTCGTTGAAGGCAGTAAAGCCGTCGAGACCCAGGGCAACCAGCGCGAACGGTCGATCCGGATGGGCCTGGATCTGGCCGTCGACCTGCTGGACGAAGTAACCACGATTGAGTCTGTCGGTGACCGGGTCCTGTCGTGCCAGGGCGAGTATCTGGTTCTCGCGGGCGCGGATGTCGGTGTGATCGTTGATCACCACGATCACGTGGCCCCGTTTCTCGCGCGGTTCGCCCACCAACCGGATCGAGACCAGCGCGGTCAACGTCATCTCGTCATCCGGCCGGGTGAACTCGATCTCGCTGCGCCACTCGCCTTGTTCCAGTACATGCTTCCAGATCGGCGCTACCACACGGTTAGGCTGATCGAGGAGGAACTCCAGCAGCGGGCGTTCGCCGAGCTTTGTGGTGCTCATGGCGAGCAGGGTCTCGGCCGCCGGGTTGGCGCGGCTGACCATCCCCTGGATATCGGTGATTAATACGGCCTCCTGTACCTCGTCGAAGACCGAAGCGGTCAGTGCAAGCGAGTCCTCGGCACGACGACGGCTCAGGGATTCCTTGTCGTGCTTCTTGAGCATCGCCTGGAGCTGTTCGCGGGAGTTTGACAGGCTGACCAGGGAACTACGGAACTGCTGCACCGCCCGGGCGATTCGCCCGAGCTGGTCTCGGCGTTTCTGTTGTACCCCGGCACTGGCCTCCTTGCCAGCGACGATCGCCTCGGTGATCTCGGCGAGTTGACGGATCTGGTGGTTGGTCAGCCAGAGCATCAGTACGAGGAGCAGGCCCTGCAGGACGACGAAGACGATCAGCACCAACTGGTAGTTTTCCGTAACCGCCGCGTTGGCGCTGCGGATGGCCCGCATGGTGTGTTCGAGATCGTCGTTTGCCGCGTCGATCAGACCGCCGAAGCCGTCGGTCATGATGTCGGCGCGCTGTTCGGCCAGGCGGGACTGAATGCGGGTGACCTGGTCGGCCGATGCCGAGGAGACATTCTGGCTGGACTCGACCAGGCGGCGGGCCTGCGCCTCGATCGAATCGGCGAGTCGGTTGATCGCGCCAGGATGGCTGTCTCGTAGCGGGGTCAGCGCCACGCTGCCGCGAATCGCCGAGGCGATCTGGTTGAGTTCCGTGCGCAGGTCGGACACGTCGCGTCGGGCGCCCGGGGTGAAGGCGTCAACGTCGCGTTCGACCTTGGCCGCTATGCTGGCGTATTCGTTGCGGATCTGTTCGATCGACTTCTGCGTCTCGACGAAACCACGGCTGGCCTCGGCGAAGGTCTCCACGTTCGACTGGGCGAGGTTGCTGACATAGAAAACCAGACCGGCACTCAGGGCGAGCTGGACGAGGATGAACAGCAAAAATTGCAGCGGCAGGGGGAGCAGTCGCATTCGGGTCGTCCTGATTCCGTGTTCAATCGCATTCCGTTGAGCCGCCACCGGGGCGGGGCGGCACGTAGCCGCTGTCGAACTACAAGTAGCGTTCAGAGTTTCGCGCAAGGTCCTCCCGGAGTCCAGCCGCGATCGACTGGACTCGGGCCAGCAGTTCGATCGGTTGCATCGGTTCGCGTGCCCCGGCGCCCCAGACGACTCCTGGCCAGGCGGGATCCCGCTGGTCGCGAACCACGCAGTGCAGATGGAGCTGGTCGACCAGGTTGCCGATCGCGCCGACGTTCAGCCGGTCCGGCCGGTAGAGACGTTCGAGTGTCTCGCTCAGTACCTGGAGACCCTCGAGGGTCTCCGCGCGCCACTCCGGCGGCAGTTGGTGCAGTTGTTCGGCGTCGGGACACATCGGCACGAGCAGGGCCCAGACAAAGCGCCGATCGTTGATCAGGCGGAATTGCAGGCGGCCGTGATTGATCAGCGGCATGCTGTCGGCCATCAGTCGTGGATGCAGCGTCCATTGACCCAGTTGCGGCCCGGAATCAGTCATTCTCCGTCCTCCCTGCGCCCCTGCTCCCTGGGGCCATTGTCCTCGGCGGCGGGGATTTCCAGCACCAGGTCGACTCGACGGTTCTCGGCGCGCCCGGTGGCGCTGTCATTGGCCGCGATCGGCTGGGTGTCGGCCAGGCCCACCGCGTGCAGGCGGTTCGGTCGGATGCCCGCGTCGATCAGCTCGCGTACCACCGCCGCGGCCCGCGCCGCCGAGAGTTCCCAGTTCGACGGATAGCGCCAGGTCTGGATGGGGCGGTTGTCGGTATGCCCCTCGACGGTAATTTGGTAATCGCTCTCGCCGAGTCGGCTGGCCAGGCGGGAGAGCAGGGCGCTGCCGTCATTCGACAGGCCCGCCTCGGCGGTGGGGAACAGGATGTTGTCCTTGACGCGCAGTTGCACCCGGTCGGCAATCGCGGAGACCTCGACGTCGTCGCCCATGTCATCGAACTGCCCCGCCAGTGCCCGTGCCTGTGCGTCCGGATCGGTGGTATCACCCTCCGCGGTGGTCGCGTCCGTCGGTTTCTCTTTCTGCTCGCGGGCCGGGGCCTCGCCCGGCTCGGCGAGCAGGTGTTCATGGCGCTGCCCGATCAGGGCGTCACCGCTGGCAGTGCGTGCATCCGGATAAGGCTTGTCTCCGCCGATCACCGCCTCGGGCGGGTCGGTTTCCCCGGTGGCGTCACTGGCGGCGGGACGATCGGTATTGGCCGGCTGGTCGGTCTGAGCCCCGCTGCCCGGTTCGATCGGATGTTCCGCCTTGTGCTGGTAGGCATACGCGGCCAGCAGGACGAACAGGGTCAGGAGCAGGGTCATCAGGTCGACCATGGTCAGCAGCCAGTAGTTCTGATCGTCCTCGACCTGACTGGCGTCCGGTTCCCAGCCCTCGCTCCAGGGGCGGCCCGAATTACGGGCGGCCGCCGCCATCTGCGCCTCCTGGAGTTCGATGTCGTGCTTGGAGGGGTCGGCGCTCACACCGGTCACTCGCTTGCCTTACCTGACCGGCGCCGTGAGCTCTCTCGTCGACCCTTCGATTGTTTCTGGTGCTCGCCGTCACGCAGTTCGTCCTCGCTCTGGGCGAGGAAGGAGCCGAGTGTCTCGCGGATGAAGGCCGGTGACCGCTCTTCCTGCATCAAGAGGACGCCCTCGACCATCATGTTCATCAGCATCACCCGTTGCTCGGTACGGCGTTCGAGCTTCAGCGCGATCGGCTTGAAGAACATGTTCGACAGCAGGATGCCGTAGAGCGTGGTAATGAGGGCGAGTGCCATGTTGGTGCCGATCGCGCCGAACTGATCGGCATCCATGGCCGAGAGCATGTTGACCAGGCCGAGCAGGGTGCCCAGCATGCCGAAGGCCGGGGCGAAGGTGGCCATGGTGCGAAAGATCTGGGCCTCGGCACGCTCACGGGCGCGCATCCGCGCAATGCGCCATTGCATCAGCGTGATGAGATCCTCGGACGAGGCGCCATCGAGCACCATTTGCATGCCCGAGCGCAGGAAGGGATTCTTGATGCGGCTGAGTTTCTCGTCGGCCCGACCGATCTGGCCCTGGAACTTGAGTTTGGCGACCTCGACCAATTCGTTGATGTCGCGCTCGGCGTAGAGCCGCTCATTCTTCAGGACAATGCCGAACACGCGAAAGACTTGCAGCAATTCGTGCAGCGGGTAGCTGACCAGGGTGGCCGCCACGGTGCCGCCGACGACCAGCAACAGGCCCGGCAGGTTGAGAAAGTTGGTCGGATCCTCGGCGGACAAGCCGATCGCGGCGACCATGATGGCCAGCCCGATGAACATGCCGAGTAGCGTGCTGGGATTCAAGAGTCGCGTTCCTCGAGGGTGTTTCGTGCTGACAGCAGATGGCGAGCGCCAGCGCCGATGCCAGAATCAATGACTGGCCGGCGGACAATCGTCGCTCCGGCCGGCGGTGCGTGTCACTGGACGTTGCACCGCCGTTCAAATTACTGCCAACGATAGCATTTGGGCCTGTTCGGCGATGGCGTGGAGTGCCACGTTCGCCTTTCTCGTTATCGACCGTCAGGGCCTATTCTTGAGGGCCGAGCGGGTTCGATTCAATGTGCATTCGCCCCGGCAACCCGAAAGGAGGCCCGTTCTGGACCTGATCGACACCCACTGCCATCTCGAGGCGACCGCCTTTGATGAGGACCTCGACACCGTGCTCGCGCATGCACGCGACAACGGGGTGACCGGTATCGTTGCGGTGGGCGTGTCGCCGGGCGATTTCGCGGCACAGGGCCGTGCCCTTTGTCAGGCCCGGGCCACGGGGGTTTCGGCCTGGGGAGCATTCGGCACG
>JBHEOB010000083.1:0-5817 GCA_046261775.1 Guyparkeria sp. | reverse complement strand
ACGTCGATGCCGCTGCCGACCAGCTCCAGCCGCATGGTGTCGCTGAGGCCCTCGAGCGCGAATTTGGAGGCGACATACGCGCCGCGAAACGCTAGAGCGCTTACCCCCAACACCGAGCTGTTCTGCACGATCCGGCCGAACCCGGCCGCGCGCATCGATGGGATGACCTGATTGGTCAGTTCCACTGTGCCGAGCAGGTTGGTCTCGAGTTGCGCACGCAGGGTGTTGCGTGTCAGATCCTCAACGGCTCCCGGTTGACCGTAGGCGCCGTTGTTGAAAAGGGCTTCGATCGGTCCCCCGGCCGCCTCGACCGCTGCCGCCAGCCCCGCACGAATGGACTCGGGGTCGTCGAGATCCAGCCGTATGGCCGGGATGTGGGCATGCGGCCACTGAGCAACGTCGGTCGGGTCGCGCAGGCCCGCGACTACGTGGTGCCCCCGCTCGGCGAGCATCTCGGCGGCCCGTCGGCCGATCCCGGACGAGCAGCCGGTGATCAGGACGCGACGTGGCGTGGTGGCGTGATTGGGGCGCGGCAAAGGAAGAGTCTCCTGCGACGGATGTGGGCGGCGCGATTGCGCTTGAGTTCACAGCACTTATACTCGTGAATCAATTCCGAATCACATGAATACCAGAGACGAGGTGAGGTTGCATGGCATTCGAGAATCAGGCCACCGTCCGGACGGGGGTTTCCCAGCTCGAGACCTACAAGGTCATTCGCAACACCTACATGATGCTGTCGCTGACGCTGCTGTTCTCGGCGTTGATGGCGACCGTGTCCCTGCTGGCCGGCGTGCCGGGCTGGACTTCCCTGCTCACCCTCGGGGGTGCGCTGGCACTGATCTGGTTCGTCCTGCCGCGCACGGCGAATTCGGCCGCAGGGCTCGGGGTGGTCTTCGCCATCACCGGTCTGCTGGGCTTCGGGTTGGGACCGATGCTGAGCCATTACCTCGCCCTGCCCAATGGCGGACAGATCGTGATGACCGCCCTGGGCGGCACCGGCGCCATCTTCCTCGGCCTGTCGGGCTACGCGCTGGTCTCGCGCCGTGACTTCTCCTTCATGGGCGGCTTTCTGGTGGTCGGCCTGGTGGTGGTCGTCGCGGCCATGCTGGGCAACATCTTCCTCGAGATCCCGGCGCTGTCGATGGCGATCTCGGCGGCAGTCGTGCTCCTGATGAGCGGGTTCATCCTCTACGACACCGGCCGGATGGTGAACGGCGGCGAGGACAACTACCTGCTGCTGACCGTCAGCCTGTACCTGAACATCTTCAACCTGTTCGTGCACCTGCTCAGCCTGCTGGGCATGAACCAGGGCGACTGACGCGAGGGGCGCCCGTTCGACCCGGCGAACTGGCCGGATCGCGGATGTCGATATATCGGACCCCTTGCCTCGGGCAAGGGGTCTTCTTTTATCTGTTCGTTACTTGTGCGAACCGAAAGGGGTGAGGCGATGGATCTCTGGATGAAGATCGGCATGGCGGTGCTGCTTGGGGCGGTGCTGCTGTTCCTGTTGCCGCGGATCAAGCCGATGATGGCGGCCAGCCGCAAGGGCTCGCGCGAAGAATGGCTGGGGGTGGCATTGATACTGCTCGCGGTGGGCGGGTTCGTGGCTTTCCTGATGAGCACGGTGGGCGGCTGACGGGGTTTGAGTCGCTTCGCGGCGGATCAGCCAGGTCGAGCATCAAGTTTTCGGTTCTGGGGTCGATAACCCCCATTGCCCACAATAAAAATGCGGGTATCAGCCCGTCCCGATACGGACACGAGGGCAGGAGGAGCAGATGCAGGGTTGGTTGAGTCGTTTCAGTTTGTCGCAGAAGAACCTGCTGGGGTTCGGGGTGATACTTGCCCTGATGGTTGCGATCGCCGTGCTCACCATGGTGAACATGACCAAGGTAGCCGAGGAGGTCGAGGAGGTGGTCGAGCGTGGCCAGCCCGCGGCCTTCGCCGCCGGGACCATCCGCACACAGGTCGAGCGCGGGGTCGGGGCGCTGGGCTTCTACCTGCAGAGCCACCGCGACGAGGATCTGGCCCGCTTTCGGGATGCGCTGGACAAGGTCGAGGCCGCCCGGTCTGATTTGGCGCGCTACCGCGAAAACGCGGGGGGCAAGCTCGATGAGCAGCTCGACCGGTTTACCTCCACGGCCGAGAAGATCATCGCCATCTCGGGTGACGAAGCGGCAAACAACCCGGGGATGCAGTACGCCAACGAGCACGCCAATCCCTTACAGCGTGAAATCTCCGGCCTGCTGGGCCAATTGCTCAACGCCGAGGAAAACGCCGACGCCAGCCGCTACCAGCGTCGACCGTTGGTCATGGATCTGGCGCGCCTGCAGGGCGATTGGGGGAACGTGGTCGCCGGTCTGCGCGGTTTCATTTCCTTCCGATCCCCGGCACTGCGCGAGAATTTCAACCTCTACGCCAACCAGGCGCTCGAGCGCACCCAGAAGATCGCCGAGGAATACGACTACCTGCTGACCTTCGAGCAGCTTGACGCCGTCGAGCAACTCAACCAGAAACTGCCCCAGTTCATCGAGGCGGCCGATCGTGCCTTCGATATCCATGCCTCCGAGAAGTGGCGCATGGATGCCTACCTGGTGCGCACCGAGCTCACACCGGTCTTCAAGGAGATCGAGCAGGCTGTCGAGTCGATCGTCGAGCGCGAGCGCGGCCAGATCGCCGACCGCTCCAAGAGCCTGATGGCGGCGCTGGAATCCACCAGCAACTGGCAGATCGGTTCGGTGATCGCCGGGATACTGGTGGTCGGCCTGTTGGCGTGGTTGTCGGTGCTGACCATCTCGCGGCCCCTGCAGCAGATCGCCACCCGGATGCGCGACATCGCCGAAGGCGATGGCGATCTCACCCAGCGGTTGCCAGCGCGGGGCAGCGACGAGATAGCCCAGGTGGGCGCGGCGTTCAACACCTTTGCCGATACCGCGCAGAACCTGGTGCGCGAAGTGGCTCGGTCGTCGTCGGCCATGTCCGAGGCCTCCGAGAGCCTCGAGCGCGCCTCGCGGCGCGGGCGGGAAGGTGCCAAGCGCGAAGAGGCGGCGATCGACTCGCTGATGACCGGCATGGGCCAGACCCTCGAGGCGGCCGAAGAGGTTGCGCGGGGCGCCGAGGAGGCCAGCTCGGCTGTGCAACAGGCCAATCGCCAGTTGCATGACGGGCTGGGGCAGGTCAACGGCAGTGCCCGCAACGCCGAGGCACTCGACGAGGTCCTGACCCGTGCCGAGGGCATCGTCGCCAGTCTCTCCGATCAATCTCAGTCGATCGGCAAGGTGCTCGACGTCATCGGAGCAATCGCTGAGCAGACCAACCTGCTGGCGCTCAACGCCGCGATCGAGGCGGCCCGCGCCGGCGAGCAGGGGCGCGGTTTCGCGGTGGTTGCCGAGGAGGTGCGCTCGCTGGCTAACCGCACGCAGGATTCGACCCGCGAGATCACCGACATCATCGCCCGCCTGCGCGAAGGGGCGGGTGAGGCGGTCGAGGCGATGACCGCCGGCCGCGAGGTGAGCAACAAGAGCCTCGAGGCGGTCACCGAGGCCGATCAAATGCTCAACGAGATCGCCAGCGCCTTCGAAAGGCTAGAGGACATGAGTACGCGGATTGCCGCGGCCGCAGAGGAGCAGACCGCGGTCTCCGGCGAGATGAAGAACAGCATCGAGCACATGAGTGAGACCACCAGCGACAACGCCCAGGCCGCCCAGGAAACCGCCGAGGCCGGCGAGTCGGTGGCACGCTATGCCCACGAACTCTCGCGTCAGGTGAGCAAGTTCAACACTGGCTGAGGCACGCTTCGTCATCCCGGCGGGACAGATCGCCCGGGGCTCCCCGGGCGATGTCGTTTCCGGGAGGTTGTTCCAGCGAGGGCTTGGCCTAGAATGAGTGCAGATTCATTGCGCCGACCGGCGTAAGCACGGCCCCGGGGCCAAGGAGATCGGAATGCGTACAACCGCTTACTTGCTCGCGTTCGGCCTGTTGCTGCCCTTCTGGGGGCTTGCGGCGTTGGCGTGGCTAGGTACTGCAGCCTGGTCGGCCCATGCGCTCGACGCCCTGTCCGCCTACGCGGCAGTGATGCTCGGTTTCCTCGGTGCGATTCACTGGGGCGTGGTGCTCGCGACCACACCGGCCGAGCGTGCCCTGCTGGTGGGCGATGCGCGCCATCGCCTGGCGTGGGGTGCTCTGCTGGTGCTGGCGGCCTGGGTCGCGGCGATGCTGCCCGGCGCGGCGCTGTCGCTGTCGCTGCTGTTCCTGTTGCTGGTGGTCTCCTGGCAGATCGATCGCCGCTGGCTGGACAATTTGCCGGTCGGGTGGTCCTACCAGCGCCTGCGCCAGTGGTTCACTCTTCTCGCTGCCCTCGCCTTGCTCACGGCGATCGCGTCCTGGCTGCGGCCGTTGGCCCTCGGAGGCGCGGCGTGAGCGTGAATGACCCACAAGAGGACGAGCGGGCGGATGGCAAGGGCGGTGGTCGCTTTCTCACCCTGCGACGCTGGCTGATCGCCGGCATTCTGGTATGGGCGCCGCTCGCGGTGACCTTCTGGGTGGTCAATGCCCTAGTCTCCTTCATGGACAAGAGCGTCGTCCTGTTGCCGCCGGCCTATCGCCCGGAGGCGCTGATCGGCTTCGAGCTGCCGGGAATGGGGGCGTTCTTCGCCGTGGTGATCGTGTTGCTGACCGGCGCGCTGGTGGCCAATATCCTAGGTCGCAGCCTGATCCACGCCTGGGAGCGGCTGCTCAACCGCATCCCGCTGGTGCGCAGCATCTACTCGGCGGTCAAACAGGTGATCGAGACCTTCGTCTCGCAGGACTCGCGCTCGTTTCGCGAGGTGGTGCTGGTCGAATACCCGCGGCGTAACGCCTGGTCGATCGCCTTCGTTTCCGGCGAGCCGATCGGCGAGGTGCAGGATCGTACCGAAGAGCATCTGGTGACGCTGTTCGTGCCCACCGCGCCCAACCCCACCTCGGGTTTCGTCATCATGGTGCCGCGCACGGAGCTGATTGAACTCAACATGACCATCGAGGAGGGGTTCCGCATGGTGGTGTCACTGGGCGTGGTCTTGCCCCCCCGACGTGATGCCGACGGGCGCGTGCTGGATACCTCGCCCCCGGAACCCTACCTGGGTCGCGGGCGTTCGCCGGATTCGCGGGACGAGGGGTGAGGCGGTCGGCAGCGCTCGAAAAATTACCGCGCTCGGGCTACCATAGCGGGCTTTTCACCAAACGGGTTTGATGACAATGCCGATGCGGACACACACCTGCGGACAAGTCGACCAGGCGCTGCTCGACCAGGAAATCGAGCTGGTCGGGTGGGTCAACCGGCGCCGTGACCACGGCGGCGTGATCTTCGTCGACCTGCGCGACCGGGATGGGCTGGTCCAGGTGGTGTTCGATCCGGACGATCCCGAGATGTTCGCGGTGGCCGAGACGCTGCGCAACGAGTTCGTCATCCAGGTGCGTGGCCGGGTGCGTAACCGTCCCGAGGGCACCGAAAACCCCAACATCCGCTCCGGGCAGATCGAGGTCCTCGGCCTGTCCCTGAGCGTGCTCAACCGCGCCGACCCACTGCCATTCCAGCTTGATGACGAGCGCGTCTCCGAGGACGTGCGCCTGCGCTATCGCTACCTTGATCTGCGTCGTCCTGAGATGCTCGAGCGCTTGCGCCTGCGCCATCGCGTGACCAGCGCCATGCGCCGATTCCTCGACGATGCCGGCTTCATTGACGTCGAGACGCCGGTGCTCACCAAGGCCACCCCGGAAGGCGCGCGCGACTACCTGGTGCCCTCGCGCACCCACCCGGGCGAGTTCTTCGCCCTGCCGCAG
>JBHEOB010000082.1:0-5840 GCA_046261775.1 Guyparkeria sp. | reverse complement strand
TCGTACAGCTGCACCTGGCCGTTCGCGGGCATCTCGGCGAGCGTCAGCATGTGCTTGACCTCGTCCTCGATCGCGCCGTCGAACACCGGCGTGGCCATCGGCACACCCTTCTTGAGGTTACCGGCCATCTCGATCAGCTCGTCGTCGGTCAGGCTGTCGAGGTCCACGGTCGGCTCCTCGCGGTGGTTGTACACCTTGTCGAGGAAAGCACGCAGCTCCTTAACTGCCTTCTCGCGCTCGAGCTTCAGGCGCTTTTCGATCTGGTGACCCAGCCCGCGCGCTGCCAGCCCCAGATGCGTCTCGAGGATCTGACCGATGTTCATCCGCGACGGAACACCAAGCGGGTTGAGGCAGATGTCCATCGGCGTGCCATCTTCCATGTACGGCATGTCTTCCTCGGGCACGATCATCGAGATGACGCCCTTGTTGCCGTGACGGCCGGCGAGCTTGTCGCCCGGCTGGATGCGACGCTTGACCGCCACATACACCTTGACCATCTTGAGCACGCCCGGCTGCAGGTCGTCGCCCTGCTGGATCTTGCGCTTCTTGTTCTCGAAACGCGCCTCGGCGTCGGCCTTCTCACGCTCGAGCTGGGCCTTGTATTCCTCCAGCGCACTGGCGACGGTCTCGTCCTCGACGCGAATCTCGAACCACTTGGCCGGGTCGACCTTGTTCAGTTGCGCCGCGGTGATCTTGCTGCCGGCCTTGACGCCGGTCGGGCCGCCGACGGCAACCTTGCCCAGCAACACGTCCCGAACCCGGGCCTGGATGTCGCCCTCGATGATGCGCATGCGATCCTTGAGATCCTTGCGCACCGCGTCGAGATCGTCTTCTTCGATCGAACGGGCCCGGCTATCCTTTTCGATGCCGTCACGGGTGAAGACACGGACGTCGATGACGGTGCCCTCGATCCCCTGCGGCACCCGCAGCGAGGTGTCCTTCACGTCCGAGGCCTTCTCGCCGAAGATGGCTCTGAGGAGCTTTTCCTCCGGGGTGAGCTGCGTTTCGCCCTTCGGCGTCACCTTGCCCACCAGGATGTCGTTCGGGCGAACTTCGGCACCGATGTGAACCACACCGGCCTGGTCAAGCTTGTTCAGCAGGTTCTCGGCAACGTTCGGGATATCCGAGGTGATCTCTTCCGCGCCCAGCTTGGTATCACGGGCGACACAGTTGAGCTCCTCGATATGGATGGTCGTGAAGCGATCTTCACGCACCACCCGCTCGGACATGAGGATGGAATCCTCAAAGTTGTAGCCGTTCCACGGCATGAAGGCACAGAGGATATTCTGCCCCAGGGCCAGCTCGCCCATGTCGACGGACGGGCCGTCTGCCAGCACGTCGCCACGCTCGATCTGATCACCCACCTTCACCAGCGGACGCTGGTTGATGCAGGTGTTCTGGTTCGAGCGGGTGTACTTGGTGAGGTTGTAGATGTCGACCCCCACCTCGCCCTGGGTGGCCTCTTCGGCCTTGACCCGGACCACGACGCGGGAGGCGTCGACACGATCGACCAGACCGCCACGCTTGGCAACCACACAGGCGCCGGAGTCGGTCGCGACCACGCGCTCCATGCCGGTGCCGACCAGCGGCTTGTCCGCCCTGAGGGTCGGCACGGCCTGACGCTGCATGTTCGACCCCATCAGGGCGCGGTTGGCGTCATCGTGCTCCAGGAACGGCACCAGCGCCGCGGCGACCGATACGGTCTGCATCGGCGAGACGTCCATGTACTGGATCTCGGACGGATCGGAGAGCATGAACTCGCCCGACTTGCGCGCGGAGATCAGGTCACCGGTCAGTGAGCCGTCCTCGGCCAGCGGCGCGTTTGCCTGGGCGATGGTGAACTTCTCTTCCTCGTAGGCCGAGAGCCAGTCGACATCGGCCGTCACCTTGCCGTCAACCACCTTGCGGTACGGCGTCTCGAGGAAACCGTAGCTGTTGGTCTGGGCGAACACCGCCAGGGAGTTGATCAGGCCGATGTTCGGACCTTCCGGGGTCTCGATCGGGCAGACGCGGCCGTAGTGCGTGGTGTGTACGTCACGCACCTCGAAACCGGCGCGTTCCCGGGTCAGGCCGCCCGGGCCGAGCGCCGAGATGCGACGCTTGTGCGTGACCTCGGAGAGCGGGTTGTTCTGGTCCATGAACTGGGAAAGCTGCGAGGAACCGAAGAACTCCTTGACTGCCGCGGCGACCGGCTTGGCATTGATCAGGTCCTGCGGGGTCAGGCCTTCGCTCTCAGCCTGAGTCAGGCGTTCCTTGACGGCGCGCTCGACACGTACGAGACCGATGCGGAACACGTTCTCGGCCATCTCACCCACCGAGCGGATGCGACGGTTGCCGAGGTGGTCGATATCGTCGGTCTTGCCGTTGCCGTTGCGGATCGCGATCAGTTCCATCAGCACGTCGAGGACGTCGGACAGATCGCCGCTCTCCTCGAGACGCTTCTTGGCCTCATCGTTGCCGGCCTCGGCCAGACGACCGAAGTACTTGGCATCGTACAGAATGCCCGGACCGTGATCGCCCTCGCGCTCGAGGCGACGGTTGAACTTCATCCGACCGACCTCGGAGAGGTCATAGCGCTCCTCGGAGAAGAACAGCCCGTGGAACAGCCCCTCGGCGGCATCCTTGGTCGGCGGCTCGCCCGGACGCATCATCTTGTAGATCTCGACCATCGCCTCCAGCGGCGTGGTGGACGGATCGTTACGCAGCGTCAGCGACATGTACGGGCCGCGATCGACCTCGTTGTAGTGAAGCGTCTTGAACGATTCGATTCCGGCCTTCTGGAAGCTGGCCAGCATTTCCTCGGTGATCTCGTCATTGGCGTTCGCGATCACTTCGCCGCTGTCGGTGTCGACCACGTCCTTCGCCAGGGTGCGACCGACCACGAAATCGGCCGGGACCGGCAGGCTGTCGATCTTGGCGTTGTTGAGATCGCGGACGTGCTTGGCAGTGATGCGCTTGCCCGCCTTGATGACGGTCTCGCCGTTGGCCTCGATGTCGAAGGCCGCGTCGGTCCCCTTGAGGCGCTCCGGCACCAGCGTGAGCGCAAGGTCTTCACCATCGATCCGGAAGTCGTCGTGCTCGAAGAAGATCTCGAGCATCTCCTCGTTGGTATAACCCAGCGCACGCAGCAGGATGGACGCGGGGATCTTGCGACGACGGTCGATCCGCACGTACACCAGATCCTTCTGGTCGAACTCGAAGTCGAGCCAGGAGCCGCGATACGGGATGACCCGCGCGGAGAACAGCATGCGCTTGGAGCTGCTGGTCTTGCCCTTGTCGTGGTCGAAGAACACGCCAGGCGACCGGTGCAGCTGCGAGACAATGACGCGCTCGGTGCCGTTGACGACAAAGGTTCCGCTCTCGGTCTGCAACGGGATCTCGCCCATGTAGACATCTTGCTCCCGGATGTCCTTGACGACCTTGGAGCCGGCCGGGGCCTCCTTGTCATAGATCACCAGGCGCAGCTTGACGCGCAGCGGGGCCGAGTAGGTCAGGCCGCGGACCTGGCATTCGCGGACATCGAAAGCCGGCTCACCGAAGTGGTAGTCGACATAATCGATTTCAGCATTGCCCGAATGGCTCGCAATCGGAAACACCGAGCCCAGCGCCGCGTGCAGCCCGATGTTGCGGCGCTTCTTCTGCACCACACCCTGTTGCAGGAAGCCCTCGTAGGACTTCACCTGCGTGGTCAACAGATAGGGGACCGGCAGGACCTCGGCACGCTTGCCGAAGTCCTTGCGGATTCGCTTCTTCTCAGTGAATGAATAGCTCATCTACTTTCCTCGTCGGGACAATCTGAGTGTGATCACCAGCCCCGCTGGTGATGCACGCCGTGGCGCGCGGGGATCCGTTCCCCCTGGGTGGAGCGGCAGCCGGCCGCCCCGGGCAACCTTTCGCGATCAGACCGTCGATCCGATCGCGAAAGGGCGCCCAACAAGCGCGTAAAGGCCGGCGACCCGAAGGCCACCAGCCCGTACTTGGGTGCTGTGGTTAAGCGACCCTTGCACTCGTTTACTTGAGCTCGACGGAAGCGCCTGCCTCTTCGAGCTTGGCCTTCATGGACTCGGCCTCTTCCTTCTCGACGCCTTCCTTGATGGCGTTCGGAGCACCTTCGACCAGGTCCTTTGCCTCCTTGAGGCCCAGACCGGTCAGCTCGCGGGTCGCCTTGATGACGGAGACCTTGTTGGAGCCGAACGAGGTCATGACCACGTCGAACTCGGTCTGCTCTTCAGCAGCGGCGGCGCCTTCGCCACCACCGGCTGCCGGAGCGGCCGCGACGGCGGCTGCCGCGCTTACACCGAACTTCTCTTCCATGTCGGAGATCAGTTCAACGACCTCCATGACGGACATGTTGGAGATCGCTTCGAGGATGTCGTCTTTTGTAACTGCCATGATTGAGTACCTGAAAAGTGATGAAAAAGGTTAAGCCGCTTCTTTCTGGTCGCGAACGGCTGCCACGGTACGAACCAGCTTGCCCGGCACCTCGTTGACGGTGCGGGCCAGCTTGGTGACCGGCGCCTGCATGGTCGCCATGAGGAGCGAAAGGGCTTCCTCACGGGTCGGCAGGCTGGCAACGCGGTCAAGCGCGGAAGCCGGGAGGAGATCGCCACCCAAGGACAGGAACTGAACTTCAAGCTGCGACATCTCCTTGGTCGCGTCCTTCATCAGACGCGCCGCGGAGCCCAGGTCGTCCATCGAGAACGCGAGGATGAGCGGGCCGCGCAGGGCGTCGCTCATGCATTCGTACTCGGTGCCTTCCAGGGCGCGCTTGGCCAGTGTGTTCTTGACGACACGCATGTAGACACCTTGCTCGCGCGCCTTGACGCGAAGCTCGGTGACCTGCGAGACCGTCAAGCCTCGATACTCGACGCCAACCGCCGAGTAGGCCTTGGACGCAACCTCGGCGACTTCAGCGACAACCAACTTCTTGCGATCGAAGGTTAATGCCACGTCTCTTACCTACGGTTGCAAAGGGACAAGCCCTTTTCGTTTGAAACCGATTCGCGCGGTGCGCGAATCGCCCTTCTCAACGGCCACCCAGACATGAAATCATCGGGACTCTGACCGTCTGCGCAGGCTTTCTCGATTAAGCGGAGGAGCGAACCCACCCGCGCCTGCGGTCTTTGACGCCACCGGAGTCAATACCGGCAGTCCAAAGAACGTGACCGACCCCGACACGACGGTCGAGGCCGGATATTCGGGGGTTGCGTCGCGGTTATTCCGCGAGCGAACCCTGATCCACCACAACGCCCGGACCCATCGTGGTCGAGACGGATACACGCTTCATGTATACGCCCTTGGCCGCAGACGGCTTGGCCTTGTTCAGGTCGCCGATCAGGGCATTGAGGTTCTCGATCAGCGCCGCCGGGTCGAAATCCACCTTGCCGATGGTGCAGTGGATAATGCCGTTCTTGTCGGTGCGGTAACGCACCTGACCGGCCTTGGCGTTCTTCACCGCGGTGGCGACGTCGGTCGAGACCGTGCCGACCTTCGGGTTCGGCATCAGACCACGGGGGCCGAGGATCTGGCCCAGCTGGCCAACCACGCGCATCGCGTCCGGGGAGGCGATAACGACGTCGAAGTCCATGCGGCCCTGCTTGATCTCGCCGGCCAGGTCGTCCATGCCGACGATGTCGGCACCGGCTTCCGTGGCCGCTTCGGCGTTGGCACCCTGGGCGAAGACGGCAACACGCACGTCCTGACCGGTGCCGCGCGGCAGCACGGTCGAGCCGCGGACCATCTGGTCCGAGCGACGCGGGTCAACGCCCAGGTTGACGGCGACGTCGACCGACTCGTTGAACTTAACCTTGGAGACATCCTTCAGCAGGGTGAAGGCTTCT
>JBHEOB010000081.1:0-6099 GCA_046261775.1 Guyparkeria sp. | reverse complement strand
TTGCTTCGCCATGAAGCCGCCTCCGCCCTGCTGGGCCCACCCTACAGCATCCACACGTTGCGCGCTCTCCCCGCCCGTCGTGTTTCCCCTCCCGTCTCTTCGCCCCCCGTCGGGCCCCCTTCACGTCATCCCGCAAAAGGCCGGATCTTCCGGTGGCCCACCCTGTCCGGACAAGCGCCCGAGGCGCGTTTCGCTTTCAGGCAGGCTCGCACAGTGCGCCGGTGTCACCCCATCCCGTGCGAGCGGGCCTCGCCCGCGAAGGCGGCGTCAGCCGCCGCCCCATCTCTGCCGGGCATTCCCGTGTCGTGGCCGAAGAGGGAAGCCAAGGTGCGTCCGGACCGCCGTATACTGCTGCGGGAACAGCCGTGATCACGATCGACACCCCGGGAGTGCCTGATGTCTGACGAGCTTCATGTCGCCCTGTGCCCGGACAGCTTCAAGGGCAGCCTGGAGGCCGACACCGTGGCCGCAGCCATGGCGCGCGGCGTTCATGCGGCCCGCCCGACGGCACAAATCCGTGCCCTGCCCATGGCCGATGGCGGCGAGGGCACCGCGAACCTGGTCGCGCATACGCTCGGCTGGGAGTGGCATCTTTCCGACGTGCACGGCCCGACCGGCACGCACCTGATCGCCGGCTGGGGTTTCGATCCCGCCAACCGTCGGGCGGTGATCGACGTGGCCTCGGTCTGCGGGCTTGACCTGGTGCCCGAGGATCGTCGCAACCCGTGGCAGCTCGATACCCGGGGCGTGGGTGAGCTGATGCGCTCAGCAATGGATGCCGGCGCCAACCACCTGCTCATCGGTCTGGGCGGCAGCGGCACGGTCGACGGCGGTGCGGGCATGCTCGCCGCGCTGGGCGTGCAGCTTCTCGACGCCGATGGCCAGGTGCTGGACAGTCATCCATCGGCCCTGCGACGGCTGGCACGGGCCGACTTCGCACCGATCGATCCGCGACTCGCGGATGTCGAGATCACCGTGCTCAACGATGTCGACAACCCGCTGACCGGGCCGCACGGGGCCAGCCCGGTATTCGGCCCGCAGAAAGGGCTGGCCGAGTCGGACATCGAGGCCATGGACCGTTACCTCGACTGCCTGGCGGAAAGGATCGACGCGGCCGGTCACCTGCACCGCCCGGTGGATACCCCGGGTGCGGGTGCGGCCGGCGGACTGGGGTTCGCGCTGGATTGCGTGCTGGGCGGCACGGCCCGGATGGGCGCGGCCTACCTCGCCGAGCTGATCGGGCTGGACGCGGCCATCGCTGAGTCGGACCTGGTGATCACCGGCGAGGGCCAGATCGATGGGCAGACCTCCCGCGGCAAGGTGGTCGCCGAGGTGGTCGGACGGGCCGGTCGGCAGACCGTGCCCGTCATGGCCATCGCCGGCAGCATCGCCTGCAGCGACGGGGAACTGGCCGCGTTCGGCCTGGCCGACGCCCAGGCCCTGTGCGATGGCTCGATCACGCTGGAGCAGGCCATGGCCGAACCGGCACGGTGGATCACCGAGCGCACTCGGGCCCTGATGCAGGACTACCTCGCGCGGGCGGAATGATCGACTCGAGCCCCTGAGGCAAAGGACAGCCAGAACGACGAATCCCCCGAGAATATCGGGGGATTTCTTGTTCCTAGGAATGGCTCCACGAACGACCCGATCGCATCGACTGGATCAGGAGCGCCGGCCGATTTCGCCGTTGGACTGAAGTCCAACCCACCAGAAACGCACCGCCTCCTGGGGGCCGGGCTTCAGCCCGACAACCCGACTAGTTGAACGGATGGAAGCCCCGGACTACGGCTCGTCAAATCCTGCCAGGGTGAGCTTGCCGATCACGTGGCCGCCCTCCAGCGCCCGGTGCGCCGCGCGCAGGTTGTCGACGTTGATCGGCCCGAGCTCCTCGTGCCGGGTGGTCTTCAGACGCCCTGCCTCGAGCATGCCGGCCACCGTGTCGAGGATCTCGCCCTGCCGGCCCTTGTCCGGCGTGTCGAAGCGCGGCCGGGTGAACATGTATTCCCAGAAAAAGCCCACGCTCTTGTCGCGCAGCTCTTGGAACGGCAGGGGGCTCTTGTTGCCGACGATGCTGGCCAGCCGCCCCTGCGGGGCGACCAGTTGCGCCATCGCGGGGTAGTGGCGATCGAGATCGTTGAAACAGGCAATCGCCGGGATCGAATCGAGTCGATGCTCGGCCAGCTGCCCGGGCAGATCACCGAAGTGATCGACCACCACATCGGCGCCCAGCTCACGACACCACTGCTGCGATTCCGGTCGCGAGGCGGTGGCGATCACCTTGAGGCCGGCCACGCGGGCGAGCTGGATCGCCATCGAGCCCACCCCGCCGGCGCCGTTGACCAGCAGCACCGGTGTGCCGGCGTCCGCGCCGTCAGGATCCAGGCCCAGCCGGTCGAACAGCGTCTCCCAGGCGGTCAGCGCCGTCAGCGGGAGGGCCGCGGCATCGGCGGGATCGATTCCGCGCGGGGCGTGGCCGACGATCGCCTCGTCGACCAGCTGGAATTCGGCGTTGCTCCCCGGCCGACCGATATCGCCGGCGTAGAACACCACGTCGCCGGGCCGAAACCGCGTGACCGCCGAGCCAACCGCATCGACCACCCCGAGGGCATCGAAGCCCAGCACCCTCGGGGCAGGATCGGCCCGGTTGTCGGGGTGATCGGGGTCGGCATGGCGCGGGGCACGCACCTTGGTATCCACCGGGTTGACCGAAACGGCCTCGATGGCCACCCGCAGATCGGTGGGCCCCGGCTCTGGCACCGGCAGTTCGTATTCCACGAACGCCTGCGGGTGCTCGATGGGCAGGTGACGTTCGAATCCGATCGCTTTCATGAACCCTCCTCTCGCTCTGATCGTTCCGGCATCTCGAACACCGCCACTGGCGCCTCGATCTCCACCACCCACCAGCCTCGGGCGGCGGCCAGCCACTCGAAGGTCTCCGCGCGAAACAGGATCACGTGCGTGGGATCGCGCCAGTAGTGCCAGCCGGAAAAGTCGTGCGCCGACCGGGGCGCAAAGCCGGTCTGGATCACCAGCCGTCCGCCCGGGCGCAGCAGGCGTTGGAGCCGTGCCATTTCCACTCCGGGCCGGTGGAGGTGTTCGACGGTCTCCGTGCAACAGATCACATCGTAGTAGCCATCGCGCAGGACCGCCTCGTCCGGGTGGAACAGCGGGTCGTAGACGGCCATCGGCACCCCGAGCTCGGCGGCCTGGGCCGCGATGGCCGAATCCGGCCCGCAGCCGAAATCCAGCCCGCGTGCGCCGGGATGCAGCCGTGGCCGCGCCCATTCGAATGCCGGGGCGAGAAAGCGACGATAGCCCGGGTCGTGGGCATCGTTTTCGTGCAGTCGGTAATGCGCCTGTTCCGCGGCCGGGTCCGGCCAGTGGGCCGGGTCGCGCACCACCAGCCGGCAGGCGGAGCACTCGATGAATTCAAGCTTCCGACGGGCCGTCTTCCTGCCGGTCGCCACGGTCACGAAACGGGAAAGGTCACTCTCGCAGAGCGGGCAGACGGCGCACATGTCAGGCGACGAACGTGGTGCTCAACAGGTAGGCCGTGTAGGCAACGAACGATGCCAGTAATACCCCGCCCTCGATCCGGTTGATCCGCCCCGGGCCGCGAAAGCCATAGGCAAAGACGAACAGCGCCAGGGTAAGTACGCCCATCACCAGCATGTCGCGGGTGAACACCTCGGGTTCGGCCACCATCGGGTGGATCACCCCGGCGAGACCGACCACGCCCAGGGTGTTGAACAGGTTCGATCCGATCACGTTGCCCAGTGCCATGTCGTGCTCGCCCTTGCGAATCGCGGCGATCGACGAGGCCAACTCAGGCAGGGAGGTGCCGATGGCCACCACCGTCAGGCCGATGACGAGATCCGAAACGCCGAAGAACTGCGCGATATCCACCGCGCCCCACACCAGCAGACGCGAGCTGGCGACCAGCAGAACCAGACCGATCACGACCCAGATCAAGGCCTTCTTCATCGGCATCGGGTGGGCGGTCAGCGACTGCTCGACCTCGCCGCCCAGCGCATCGACCTGGCCGCGACGTCCCTGGAAGATGTTCCACCCCAGCAGGGCGACCAGCAGCACCAGCAGGACGATGCCCTCGAACCGGGTGATCTCGCCGTCGTACACCTGCAGGGCCGCGACGGCCGTGACCCCCAGCAGGATCGGCAGCTCGCGACGGATCACCTGCGAGTGGACGGCAATCGGCGCGATCACCGCCGTCAGGCCGAGGATCAGCGCAATATTGGCGATGTTCGAACCATAGGCATTCCCTAGGGCTATCCCGGGGTTGCCATCCAGGGATGCCATAACCGACACCACCATCTCCGGTGCCGAGGTGCCGAAGCCCATGATCACCATGCCGATCAGCAGCGGCGACATACCCAGGTGCTTGGCGGTTGCCGCCGCCCCGTCGACAAACCGATCCGCGCTCCAGACCAACAGCACCAGCCCCGCCAGAACGGCCAACACAGGCATCAACATCATCAACTCCTAATTCGGAACATCTCAGTGATCGTTTCGGGCGCCACTTTACTGCAGAACAACAGCAAAGGAACGCGACAACCCAACATGCCCACTGTTGCGAATCATTTCGGTTTGCATCCGTTTTATCTATTCCCTATCCTGCCCGACCAGTTCTGCTACCGAGCCAACATGACCGCAGCCCGCTCCACTCATCGTGCCCGACGATCGCCACGCCTGGTCTGGCTGGCGGGGGGCGTCACAAGCCTGGTCCTGCACGCCCTGATCGTCTGGGCGCTACTGACCTTGGCGCGGGAAGACGATGTCCTTACCGCCACCAATCGCGGTGGCGGGCAGCCGGTCGAGGCGCAGTGGGTGGACCTGGGCGAAACCGATGCCGGCTCACCCCCGACTCCGACCGAGGAGGCACCGGAAACGGCGCCGACCGATACGGCACCGCCCAATCACGTTCCCATGCCGGAACCAGAACCGAAGCCTGAACCGGAGGCTGAGCCCGAGCCAGAACCAAAGCCGGAACCGGAGCCAGAACCAAAACCGGAACCCGAACCCGAACCCGAGCCCGAGCCCGAGCGGGAGCGGGAGCCGGAGCCCGAATCGGAGCCGAAGCCCGAACCGGGGCCAGAACCGGAACCCGAGTCAGAACCAAAGCCGGAACCCGAACCTAAGCCGAAACCGGAGTCTGAGCCACTAAGCGACAAGCAACTCCCGACCGACCGCGAGCCCGCCGCCGAACGTTCCAAGCAAGCGGATGACCGACAGGATTCAGCGAACAAGCAAGCGGAATCGGGCGAGACGGCAGCCCGTTCCGGGCTCGAGAGTGAAGTCGAGACCACCGAACCGGGGTTCTCGGCCGGCTACCTAGACAACCCGCCACCGGCCTACCCTCGGGCGGCCCAACGCCTGCGCCAGGAGGGCGAGGTCCGCCTGCGCGTCGTGGTGGACGCCAACGGCAAGCCGCTGGACTGGTCGGTCCAACGCTCCAGCGGCCACGAACGCCTCGATCGCGCCGCCATGGAGGCCGTGGCGAAATGGCGCTCCGAGCCGGCGACCCGCGGCAACAAGGCCGTCGAGGGCGAGGTGATCGTCCCGCTGCGGTTCGAACTGCGCTGAACCGCCGGGACAAGGCAATCACTGCAGACACGATTGCGAACGGTTTGCATTTCCTTTTTTCTTGACTATTATGGCCGCCTTGTTCGGCACCCACACCCACGAGGACTCGCACAATGGACATCCTTCTGGTTTTCGATCACGGCGACGCCGTCCTGGTGGGAGTCTTCGTCACCCTGCTGATCATGTCGCTGGCGACCTGGGCGGTTGCCGCCGCCAAGCTGTTCGCCCTGATCGCACGACGCGGCGCGACGCGCCAAAGCATGGGGGCGATTGCCAGCAGCCACCACGCCGCCGAGCTCGAAAACCGACTGGCCGGCCGCAACGACCCGACAGCCGCGCTCGCCCATGCGGGCCTGCGGGCCGTGCGTGACTACCGCGGCCCGATCGAGGGCGATGCACATATCCGCCAGCGTCTCGACGAGGCCCTGATCCGCGGCATCCGCCAGGCGCTCGACCGCCAGGAAACCCGGCTCCAGGCGGGCCAATTGCTGTTCGCAA
>JBHEOB010000080.1:0-6253 GCA_046261775.1 Guyparkeria sp. | reverse complement strand
GTGATTACGGTGGACACGAACTGCGCGTTACGCGCCTCGATCAGGTAGTCCTGCACCTCGAAGAAGCTCATGTCGCGGATGGCGAACATCGGCTGGGTCTGCGCGTCGATCTGGCCACGCTGCAGGCCGCCATAGATCTCGGAGTAGGCCATCGGCTTGGGATTCGCGCCGTAGCCATCCTCGTAGGTGGCCAGCAGCAGGTCCGAGGGCTTGACGCGGATCTTGACGCCCTCGAAGTCTTCCGGCTTCTGGATCGCCTTGTTGGCACTCCAGACCATCCAGCCTTCGGGGACGATCGACAGCAGCTCGAGGCCCTTCTCGCTGTAGGCGGCACCCAGCTGCTCATGGACGACCGGGTTGGAGGCGAAGATCTCCTTGTTGACCGCGTCATCCTGCGAGAACAGGAAGTGCAGGGTGAAGACCTGCGCTTCCGGGATCGTGGAGCCGACGTGGCCCGCCGAGGCGAAGGCGAACTGCATGGTGTTGTTCTGGATCTGCTGGGTAATGTCCTGCGAGCTGCCCAGCGTGCCGTAGGGGTAGACCTTGACCTCGACGTTGTCGTGCGCGGCCTCGATCTCTTCCTTGAACTTCTCGGCGTACTGCCACTGCACGCCGCCCTTGGTCTCTTCGAGGGCGAAGCGCCAGACCTGTTCGCCCTCGGCGCTCTCGGCGCTCTCGGCGCCGTCGTCGGACTGGCCACAGCCGGCCAGTGCCATGCCGGCGGCGAGCGCCAGCGCACCCATCCAGGCCGTGCCCTTGTGAAGGAATCGTGTGTTTTGCATACCGTTGTCTCTCCCTGGGAGTTTGCTTGTCTTACACGGTGCATGCGCTCGGCGCGCCAGGTGACGGGCGAGCGCGTTGCTCATGCCAAACCTTAGCACGTCCGCCGGCCGGCCCGTTGGACAGGCAAACTGGCGCATGACTACACTGCTACAAATCGTCGGACCCGCTGAACAGAGTTGTGCCGCTCAGGTCCGCCGGGATTCGAAGCATTCATGTCGGGGCACTCGTGCCCTGTGCGAAAGGGGAACATCAATGCCGCAAGAGCAGGGAAGGCTGTCCCGGTCCTGGCCGGGGCGGGCGCTGATCCGCGTGGACTGGCTGATCGGCTGGATCGAGAACATCATCCTCTCGGGCGCCATCCTGCTGATGGCCGCCCTCAATATCGGTAACGTGCTGGGCGACAACCTGTTGAGGCAGGGCCTGGACTTCGCCGGTGAGATCAACCAGGCCCTGCTGGTGATCATTACCTTCGTCGGTGTGGCCAAGGCGGCCCGGCATGGCCGCAACATTCGCATGTCGGCCATCTACGACCAGCTCAAGGGGCCTTGGCGCAAGGCGGCGAATATCGTGATCACCACCGGTTCGGCGGTGGTGATGTTCTATCTCACCTACTACGCCGTTATCTACGAGATGCAGGTGCGGTCCATCGGCCAGGCCACGCCGTCGCTGGGGATTCCCATATGGATTCTCTACGTGTTCGTGCCCATCGGCCTGTTCATGACCGGGTTGCAGTACACCCTGACCACCGCGCGCAACCTCAGCTCCAAGGAGCTTTATCGCTCGTTCCTGGAGCGCGAGGTCTACGAGGAGGCCGACCTGAACGCCGCGGAAGCCAGCGAGCAGCGGGATGACTCGAGCATCGACCCGAGCAAGGAGAGCCGCTGATGCTGACACTGATGTTCGTCCTGATGTTCCTGCTGCTCCTGATGGGCTTTCCCATGATGGTGCCGCTGATCGTCGGCGCGCTGGCGTTGCTGCTGGTGTCCTTCCCCGACGTAGGGCCCAATCAACTGTTGCAACAGATGATCGGCGGGGTGCGTCCCTCGGTGCTGGTGGCCGTGCCGATGTTCATCCTCGCCGCCGACATCATGACCAAGGGCCACACCGCCAACCGCCTGCTCGACCTGGTCAAGGCGTTCATCGGTCACCGCCGCGGCGGGTTGCCGATCACCACGGCCGTGACCTGCACCCTGTTCGGGGCGGTCTCCGGTTCCACCCAGGCCACCGTGGTCGCCGTGGGCACCGCGCTGCGGCCTAAGATGCTCAAGGCCGGTTACAAGGACAGCTTCACGCTGGCCCTGCTGGTCAACTCCTCGGACATCGCCCTGCTGATCCCGCCCTCGATCGCCGCGATCATCTACGGCGTGGCGGCGAATGTCTCGGTGGGTGAGCTTTTCATCGCCGGGATCGGCCCCGGCCTGGTGCTGATGGTGATGTTCTCGCTCTACAGTTGGTACGTCGCCCGGCGCTGGAATATCCCGCCGGAGGAGCGGGTCGGCTGGGCCGGCCGTCTCAAGGCCTTCCGTGGGGCGATCCTGCCGATGGGCTTTCCGGTGGTGGTGCTCGGTGGCATCTACTCGGGCCTGTTCAGTCCCACCGAGGCGGCGGCCATGTCGGTGCTCTACGCGCTGATCCTCGAGATGGTGATCTACCGGTCGATCAAGTGGTCCGAACTGCCGGGAATCGCGCTGTCGACCGGCTTGATCACCGCGGTGGTGTTCATCCTGGTCGGCGCGGGGCAGGCGTTCTCCTGGGTGATCTCGTTGGCGCAGATCCCCAGCGAGGTCCTCGGGCCGATCCTCGACCAGGTCGCGGCGAACCCGACCTACCTGCTGATCCTGATCGCGGTGGCCTACTTCGTCGCCTGCATGTTCGTCGACCCGATCGTGGCGATCTTTGTTCTCACCCCGATCTTCATGCCGGCCATTCACGCCTCCGGGGTCGACCCGGTGCTGGTCGGCACGCTGGTGGTGCTCCAATCGGCGATCGGCTCGGCAACCCCGCCGTTCGGCTATGACATTTTCACCGCGATGGCCGTGTTCCGACGACCGTACATGGATATCGTCAAGGGCACCCCGCCGTTCATCATCATGCTGGTCACCATGACGGTGCTGCTGATCTCCTTCCCGCAGATCGCGCTGTTCCTCAGGGACCTGGCCTTCCGCTGACGCGGAGCCCCCGGGGCGCCCGGGATCAGTCGATCGGCATGCGACGCCTGGCCTCGGCCAGGCGTTCTTTCGTTCCCACGTCCAGCCACTCGCCACGGTGGTGTTCGCCCGAGACCCGGCCGGCCTCGATCGCCTCACGCAGCACCGGACCGAGTGCGCGGCGGCCGGTGGGCAGATCGGCAAACATCTCGCGCCGGAACAGCCCGATACCGGCATAGGTGAGCCGGTCGTCGGGTTGTGTTCCCAGACGGCCGTCGTCCAGGACGAAGTCGCCCGAGGGGTTGTGGGGCGGATTGTCGACCAGCAGCAGGTGGGCCAGGGAATCGCCGGACAGGTCGCGACGCAGGAGGTCGACGTAGTCGATGTCGGCGAGCACATCGCCGTTGACCAGCAGGAAGCGTGCGCCTAGTCGGTCGAGGGCCTGGCGGATGCCGCCGGCGGTCTCGAGCGCGTCCTCGGCCCGTTCGCCTTCCACCGAGTACTCGATCGCCAGTCCCCAGCGGCTGCCGTCTCCGAGGTGCGCGCGGATCGGCTCGCCGAGATGGGCCAGGTTGATCACCACGTGCTCGATGCCGGCTGCGGCCAGGCGTTCGAGGTGATGCTCGATCAGCGGCTTGCCGCCCACCTCGATCAGCGGCTTGGGCGTGTGGTCGGTCAGCGGGCGCAGTCGTTCACCGCGTCCGGCGGCCAATATCATGGCGCTGGTGATCGTGTCGGTCTCGGTCATGCGCGCTCCGGCTCCAGCCCGGTGATCAGCTCGCGCAGCGCGGCAAGGGCCGGCGCGCGGTCGAGCGCCCATTGCAGGTGGCGCCAGGTCAGCGGCAGGTCGTCGAGATAGCCGTGCTTGCCGTCGCGACGGCTCAGGCGGGCGAAGATGCCGAGCACCTTGAGGTGGCGCTGTACGGCCACCCAGGCAACGTCCTCGGTGAATTCATCAAGGCTCGCGTCGGTCAGGCCGGCCGCGCGCGCCTGTTGCCAGAAGGCCTCGATCTCGGCCTCGACCCACTCGCCCGGCCAGTCGATGTAGGAGTCGCGCAGCAGCGAGACCAGGTCGTAGGCCAAGGGGCCGGCCACCGCGTCCTGAAAGTCGATGATCGCCCACCCCTTGCCGCTGCGCATCAGGTTGCGGCTGTGGTAGTCACGATGGACGAACACCGGTGGCATGGTGGCGAGCCGATCCGCGATCCGGTCACGCAGCTCTGCCCAACGCCCCGCCTGCTCATCCGACCAGTCGGCGCTCAGGTGGCCGGCCCGGTACCAGTCGTCGAACAGTTGCATCTCGGTGATCAGCCGCGGTGCGTCGAAGGCTGGCAGGCCGTCGCGATCGACCTGGGCCATGGCAATCAGTTGCGCCCGGCAGTCGGCGAGTGCCTTTGCCCGGGCCGCGGGTTCCGCCCCCGCCTGCCAGGAAAACAGCGTGTCGCGGCCCAGATCGTCGAGGAGCAGAAAGCCGCCCTCCAGGTCGCGGGCATGGATATGCGGTACCGGCAGGCCCGCGCGCTCCAGGCGATGCTGGATGTCGATGAACGGCGCCAGCGGTTCCTTGTCGGGCGGCGAGTCCATCACCACCACGCTCTCGCCGTTCGGCCTGGCCGCTCGCCAGTAGCGGCGGTTGCTCGCATCGCTGGAGGCCGATCGCAGCGCGCCGAAACCGGGCGCGTGTCGATCGAGAAAGGCGCGGGCATGGCCATGGCGGGGATCGGTGGCAGCGCTGTCGGGCATCGGTTGGCGGCTCCTGTGGCCTGGTTTTTCTGGGTTGGCGGTGTCGCTGTCGTGCAGACGGTGGCTTTTGAGTCGATACTCCGGTCTCGACCGTTCTTGTCCCGGCGAATTCTACCTGCCCAGGCCCGGCATTCGCTTCCCCGAGCATTTTTCGCGAGGACCGCTATGCGTCACCGTATCCGATCGCCCCATGAACCCGGTGAATGGGAAGTCACCGATCCGGAACTGGCCACCAATCGCCAGGCGCGGCGCACCTTCCTTCGTTCGGTGTTCGGTGCCGGGGCGGCGCTGGCCCTGCCCGGCTGCGGGCGTGCCGACGAGGACAAGCCCCTGTCCGAGCAGTTGACCGGCAAGGACGCCATCACCGGCTATAACAACTACTACGAACTGGGCACCGGCAAGACGGATCCGTCGCGCAATGCCGATGCCCTGACGTCCCTGATCGATCAGTTGTCGCCGTGGGAATTCGAGGTCGACGGCGAGGTTGCGCGCCCGGGGCGTTTCAGTCTCGATGATCTCACCGCCTTGGCCTCGCCCGTGGAGCGCATCTACCGCATGCGCTGCGTCGAGGGCTGGTCGATGGTGATCCCCTGGGAGGGCGTGCCACTCAAGGCGCTGCTCGATCGGGTCGAGCCGACCGCCGGTGCACGCTTCGTTCGCTTCGAGACGGTCTATCGGCCCGAGCTTCCGCTGCCCGGACAGACCCGCTCGATCCTCGAGTGGCCCTACGTGGAAGGGCTGCGGCTGGACGAGGCGATGCACCCGCTCACCCTGCTGGCCACCGGGCTTTACGGCGAGACGCTGACGCCGCAAAACGGCGCGCCGGTACGACTGGTCGTGCCGTGGAAATACGGCTTCAAGGGCGGCAAGTCGCTGGTGCGGATCAGCCTGGTGCGCGAACAGCCCACCTCGAGCTGGACGGCGGTGGCCCCGCGCGAGTACGGCTTTTACGCCAACGTGAACCCGAACGTCGATCACCCGCGTTGGTCGCAGGCCGACGAACGGCGCATTGGTGAATGGGGGCGTCGCGACACGTTGATGTTCAACGGCTATGCCGAAGAGGTCGCGCAGCTCTACCAGGGCATGGACCTCAAGAAGCACTACTGATGGCGGCACGTCGCCCCTGGTTGGCCAACCGCCCGGCGTGGTGGCTGATCTTCCTCGCGCAGCTCGCGCCGTTGATCTACCTCGCCTGGGCGATTCCCACCCACCAGCTCGGCTACGAGCCGGTGGTCGACAGCCTGCGCTTTCTGGGTGACACGGCGCTTTACCTGTTGCTGATCGGCCTGGCGGTCACCCCGCTTCAGCGCCTGGTGCCCCGGGCCGGGCTGATCGACTACCGGCGCATGCTGGGGTTGTATGCCTTCTTCTACGCGAGCCTGCATTTCCTGCTGTGGGTGTTCGTCGACCGGCAGCTCGATCTCGCCGCCATCTGGGAGGACGTGCTCGAACGCGAGCACATCACCTTCGGCGTGATTGCCTTCCTGCTGCTGGTGCCGTTGGCGGTCACCTCCACGCGCGGCTGGATGCGCCGGCTGGGCCGCCGCTGGAAGCGGCTGCACCGGCTGGTCTATCCGGCG
>JBHEOB010000079.1:976-6284 GCA_046261775.1 Guyparkeria sp. | reverse complement strand
GGCGTATTCCTTGCTGCTGGTGATGCCCAGTGGCAGGCTGATCACGGCCGATAGAATTATCAATTGCCAACCCCAGAAGGTGAAGGCCGCCAAGCCATCGGAGAACAGCCGCGCCTGGCAGGTGCGTTGCACAACGTAATAGCTGGTCGAAAACAGCGCCGAGCCGCCGAAGGCGAAGATCACCGCATTGGTGTGCAGCGGGCGCAGGCGGCTGTAGGTCAGCCAGGGGATGTCGAAGTTCAGTGCGGGCCAGACCAGTTGCGCGGCGATCACGACGCCGACCAGCATGCCCACGATGCCCCACACCACGGTCATGATGGCGAACTGGCGCACGACCTTGTAGTTATAGGTGGTTGATGTATCCATTGAAGACCTCACGTGGTGTGACGGTGAAGCGGGAAAAGGCGGGCACCGTGGCGCCCGCCGCGTGCGGCCTCAGTACTTGGTGCCGATCCCGATCATGTACACCCAGGGATCGATGTGAACGTCGAAGCTGACGGCGCCGGCCACGGTCGCCTCGGTATCGATATCCATGTACCAGACCTGGCCGCTGACGAACCAATTGTTGCCGATGTCGATGTCCACGCCGAGTTCGCCGGCCAGGCCCCAGGAATCGTCGAGTTTGAGGCTCTGGCCGGCCAACGCGCCGGTGGTGTCCTCGGAGAAGAAATTGGTGTAGTTGACGCCGACGCCGACGAACGGCCGGATAGTGCTCTGCGGCGCGAAGTGCCACTGGGCGGTGACCGTGGGCGGCAGGTGCTTGGTCTCGCCGACCTTGCCGATACCGGCAAGGGCGCCGGCGCCCTCGATGTCGTGCTTGAACGGCCAGGCCGCCAGCAACTGGACGCCGATGTTGTCGGTGGCCATGTAGGTGAAATTCAGGCCGAGGCTGGTGCCGCTGTCGGCCTCGACCCTGGCGCCGGCACCGGTCAGGCCATTGGTCGGGATGATGTCGCTGTCGCCGGTCGGGGCGACATGGGCCACGCCGACGCGGACCAGGATATCGCCCTGTTGGACGGCCAGGGCCGCGCTGGAGCCGAGGCCGAGGCCTGTCACCAGGGCCAGAGTGGCGAGGGAACGCGTGTGTGATGACGTCATGACGGGATTCCTTTTGCGCTGCAATCAATATGGGTATAAGAGCCACCGCCCACCGGCCATCGCCGGGCGGCGACGGGGCGGGCGAGGCTACTGTGGGGGAGGGCGCGGGGGGCGACAATGACACAAATCAAGAACCGGCAAGATTCGAACCGCGCTGGCGCGGCCCGCTCGGAACCGCCGAGCTGCGCTTAGCCCGGACGGTGGTCGCTGTGGGCCAGGCGCCGGAGGCCGTCCATGTCCTCGATCACCACGTGCTTGCGCTCGACACTGAGCAGGCCGTCGGCCTGGAAGCGCGAGAACAGCCGGCTGACCGTTTCCACGGCCAGGCCCAGGTAGTTGGCGATGTCCGTGCGTGACATGCTCAGGTTGAATTCGCGGGCTGAGAAGTTGCGCGCGTTGAAACGGCTGGAGATGCGCAGCAGCAGGGAGGCCAGGCGCTCCTCGGCGGTCTTCTTGCCCAGCCAGATCATCAGGTCCTGATCCTCCAGGATCTCCCGGCTCATGATCCGCAGCAGTTGCCGTTGCAGGCCGGGGATGCGCGCGCCCAACTCTTGGAGGCGATTAAAGGGGATCTCGCAGACGCTGGTGGTCTCCAGGGCCCGGGCGGTGCAGTTGTGGCTGTCGGTGGTGATCGCGTCCAGCCCGACCAGCTCGCTGGGCAGGTGGAAGCCGGTCACCTGCTCCTGGCCGTCATCGGTGTGGGTGTAAGTCTTGAGCGAACCGGAGCGGATCGCGTAGATGGATTGCAGGGGGTCACCGGTCTGGAACAGGGCCTCGCCGCGCTGCAACGGGCGCCGGCGCTTGATGATGCGTTCCAGCGCCTCAACGTCGTCGTGATTGAGCTCAAGCGGCAGGCACAACTGGTGCAGGCTGCAACTCTCGCAGTCGATCTGGATACTGCTGGCGTTGACTCGCGAGTCCATGGTGCTTACACCGCCCTCCGTACAAGCCCCTGGCAGGCCCCGACATTGGAGCAGAAGCATTGAGAGAAATCAATTAAAGCACAGTGAGTTAACCCACCCGGCGCCCGGGCCAGACAGGGTGAATGGACGGCTGCCGGACGGCCGCGGCGGGTGGTTCTCTCGCTGGCGGATTTCCGTTAGGATTCCGCCTGCTTGCCGGAAACCTCCGGCGGGCCGGGCAGGCGGCCCAGCCACAGTTTTCCGTGCGAACTCCCAGCGCGCGCCGAGTGATCCGACCATGACCCAACGACAGGCCGAGGTGCGACGCGACACGCTCGAGACCCGCATCGCCATCCGTATCAACCTGGACGGGACCGGGCAAGTGCGGTTCCAGACCGGCGTGCCGTTTCTCGACCACATGCTCGACCAGGTGGCCCGTCACGGCCTGATCGATCTGGACGTGCAGGCCGAGGGCGACCTGCACATCGATGCCCACCACACCGTCGAGGACGTCGGCATCACCCTGGGCCAGGCGTTCTGCAAGGCCCTGGGCGACAAGCGGGGTATCCGCCGCTATGGCCATGCCTATGTGCCGCTGGACGAGGCCCTGTCGCGGGTGGTGATCGATTTCTCGGGGCGCCCGGGCCTGGAGTATCGGGTCGAGTACCCGCGCGCCCGGATCGGCGATTTCGACGTGGACCTGTTGCGCGAATTCTTTCAGGGTTTCGTCAACCATGCCCCGGCCACGCTGCACATCGACAACCTGCGCGGGGTCAACGCCCACCACATCGCCGAGACCGTGTTCAAGGCCTTCGGCCGCGCGCTGCGCATGGCGCTGGAGGCGGACCCGCGCATGCAGGGTCAGGTGCCGTCCACCAAAGGGAGCCTCTGAGCAGGTTATCTGTTTCAGCCGCCATGGGCATTTCCCGACACCGTCCAGACCCAGGCGACGGGCGCCAGCCCCGCCCCCGCAGCGCATGACCCGCATCGCCATCCTTGATTACGGCATGGGCAACCTGCACTCCATCGCCAAGGCGGTGGAGCATGTGGCCGGCAAGCAGCGCGTGCTCGTCACCGCCGACTCCGAGCAGATCCGGCGCGCCGAGCGGGTGATCTTCCCCGGCGTCGGCGCCATGCGCGACTGCATGCAGGAGCTGCGCCGCCTCGGCCTGGATACGCTGATCCGCGAACTGGCCGGCCACAAGCCGCTGCTCGGCGTGTGCCTGGGCATGCAGGCCCTGCTGGAGGCCTCCGAGGAAAACGCCGGCACGCCGGCCCTGGGGTTGATCGCCGGTCAGGTGCGGCGCTTTCCGGCGGATCTGCGCGATGCCGCCAGCGACGCCCGCCTGAAGGTCCCGCACATGGGTTGGAACCAGGTGCGGCAGAGCCCACACCCGCTGTGGGCGGGCATCCCGCAGGACAGCCGCTTCTATTTCGTCCACAGTTACTATGCCCAGCCCACCCGGCCGCAGGCGCGGGTCGGGGTGACCGAGTACGGCATCCCGTTCGCCTCGGCGGTGGCCGACGACGGTATCTTCGCCGTGCAGTTCCACCCGGAAAAGAGCCAGCACGCCGGGCTGCGGCTGCTGGCGAATTTCGTCGACTGGGACGGCCAGGGCTGAGCGCCTGTTAAACTGACGGCCCATGATTCACCCATCCTGCCCAGCACAGAGGAAAGGTTCATGTTGTTGATCCCTGCCATCGATCTGAAGGACGGCAAGTGCGTGCGCCTGCGCCAGGGGCGCATGGAGGACGCGACGGTGTTCGCTGACGACCCGCTGGAGATGGCCCAGCGCTGGGTGGACGCCGGCGCGCGGCGCCTGCACATCGTCGATCTCAACGGGGCCTTCGCGGGGCAGCCTGTGAATGCCGAGGTCATCCAGCGGATCGCCGAGGCCTTTCCGGAACTGCCGATTCAGGTCGGCGGCGGCATCCGCGACGAGGACACCGTGCAGGCCTACCTGGATCTCGGCGTGCGCTATGTGATCATCGGCACCAAGGCGGTCAGTGCCCCGCATTTCATCAACGACCTGTGCATGGAGTTTCCCGGCCACATCATCGTCGGCCTGGACGGACGGGACGGGCGGGCGGCCATCGACGGCTGGTCCAAGCTTTCGCACCACAACGTGCAGGAACTCGCCCAGCGTTTCGAGCGCGACGGCGTGGCCGCGATCGTCTACACCGACATCGGCCGCGACGGCATGATGAACGGCGTGAATGTGGACGCGACCGTCGAGATGGCGCGCGCCGTGACCATCCCGATCATTGCCTCGGGCGGGGTCAGCACGCTCGACGACATCCGGGCGCTGTGCGCGGTCGAATCCGAGGGGATCATGGGCGCGATCATCGGCCGCGCGCTGTACGAGAACAGCATCGATCTGAGCGAGGCACAGACGCTGGCCGATGCCCTCGGCGACGCCGGTTGAGCGCGGCGGTCGGAACCTAATCCATGCTGGCCAAGCGCATCATCCCCTGTCTCGATGTCGACGCCGGCCGCGTGGTCAAGGGCGTGCAGTTCCTGGACATCCGCGACGCCGGCGATCCGGTCGAGGTCGCGCGCCGCTACGACGCGCAGGGTGCCGACGAGATCACCTTCCTGGATATTACCGCCAGCTCCGACGACCGCGAGACCCTGGTGCACGTGGTCGAGCAGGTCGCCGGCGAGGTGTTCATCCCGCTCACCGTCGGCGGGGGCATCCGCACGCTGGCGGACATCCGGCGCATGCTCAACGCCGGCGCCGACAAGATCGC
This sequence comes from Guyparkeria sp., assembly GCA_046261775.1. Taxonomy (GTDB): domain Bacteria; phylum Pseudomonadota; class Gammaproteobacteria; order Halothiobacillales; family Halothiobacillaceae; genus Guyparkeria. Next base: position 1,533 of record JBHEOB010000079.1, on the reverse strand, counting down.
GATCAACACCGCCGCGGTCAACCGCCCCGAATTCGTGCGCGAGGCCGCCGAAAAATTCGGCTCGCAGTGCATCGTGGTGGCCATCGACGCCAAGCGCGTCAGCGCCCCCGGTGAGCCCGCGCGCTGGGAGATCTTCACCCACGGCGGGCGCAGGCCCACCGGCCTCGACGCGGTCGCCTGGGCCCGGCGTATGGCCGAGTACGGGGCCGGCGAGATCCTGCTGACCAGCATGGACCGCGATGGCACCCAGGACGGCTTCGACCTGGGCCTGACCCGCGCGGTGGCCGACGCGGTGGCGGTGCCGGTGATCGCCTCCGGCGGCGTGGGCAATCTCGATCACCTGGTCGCGGGCGTGCGCGAGGGCGGCGCCGATGCCGTGCTGGCGGCGAGCATCTTTCATTTCGGCACCTACACCATCGAGCAGGCCAAGCGTCACCTGGCCGCCGCGGGTGTGGAAGTGCGGCTCTAGGCGTGGCCATGGCCGGCGACTGGCTCGATGCGATCCACTGGACCGAGGCCGGCCTGGTGCCGGTGATCGCCCAGGATGCCGCCAGCGG
>JBHEOB010000079.1:0-966 GCA_046261775.1 Guyparkeria sp. | reverse complement strand
GCCCTGACGCTGACCGTGCGGGAGGGCCGCGCGGTCTACTGGTCGCGCTCGCGCCAGCGGCTGTGGCGCAAGGGCGAGGAATCCGGGCATGTGCAGTGGGTCAAGGACCTCCGCCTGGACTGCGACAAGGACGTGATCCTGTTGAAGGTCGAACAGGTCGGCGGGATCGCCTGTCACACCGGTCGGCGCAGCTGTTTCTTCCACCGCCTGGAGGGTGAGCGCTGGCAGGCCGTGGAGCCGGTGCTCAAAGACCCGGAGGCGATCTACAAATGAGCCCCGTCAGCGATATGGAGCCATGCGCATGAGCGATACCCTGCAACGTCTGGCGGCGGTCCTGGAGGCGCGCAAGGGCGCCGATCCGGACAGTTCCTATGTCGCCCGGCTCTACGGCCAGGGCCTCGATGCGATCCTGAAAAAGGTCGGCGAAGAGGCCACCGAGACCATCCTGGCGGCCAAAGACGGCGATCCCACGCAGTTGGTTTATGAAACTGCGGATCTATGGTTTCATACCCTGGTCATGCTGGCGCACCAAGGGCTCGGCCCGGACGATGTGTTGCGCGAGCTGGAGCGCCGTTTCGGACTCTCCGGGCTGGACGAGAAGGCGGCCCGCACGCCCTGAGGGTGTGCGGGCCAATCAAGTCGATGGGCCGCGCAGGCGGCGGGAGGACGTATGGGCTTCGGTGGAATCAGTATCTGGCAGCTGTTGATCATCCTGGCGATCGTGCTGGTGCTGTTTGGCGCCAAGCGCCTGCGCAACGTGGGCGCGGACCTGGGCACGGCGATCAAGGGCTTCAAGAGTGCCGTCCGGGAGGGTGAACAGCCCGAGGACCCGGACAAGCTCGGCACGCACGAGGACCGCACCTTCGACAACGAGGTGTCGGCCAAAGACAAGGACAAGGCCTGAATGCCGGCGGGACGATTCTAGCCGCGCGGCCCTGCGCCCATGTTTGACATCGGCTTCTCCGA
>JBHEOB010000078.1:0-6534 GCA_046261775.1 Guyparkeria sp. | reverse complement strand
GACGTGCCGCGTCCGGAAGGCGGCAACGCGCGCGAGGATTTCATCCTGTTCGATGCGTTCGCCGCCGGTGAAGGCATAGGCGGTGTCGCAGTAGACGCAACGCAACGGACAGCCGGTCAGGCGGACGAACACGGTGGGCCAGCCGATATGATCCGACTCACCCTGCAGCGACCGGAAGATCTCGGTGATCCGCAGGGTGGTTCGAGAGGTGGCCGGGACGGATTCGAGTGCCGTCGGCGGATGGCCGGTTTCGACCGCCATCAGTCGCCCATGCGCGACAGGCGCTGCTTGGCCAGGCCGGCCGCCTGCGAATCGGGGTGATCGTTCACGATTTCAGTGAACAGGCGGCGGGCGGCCTCGTTGTCGCCGAGTTCCTGGGCCACGTAGCCCCGCTTGAGCTTGGCATCCGGGATGCGGTTGCTGTCGGGAAAGCGCTCGATCACCTCGGCGTAGGCCTTGCCGGCCGCGGCGTAGTCCTGCTGGACGTAGTAGGTCTCGCCCTGCCAGAACAACGCACTGGCCGCCCATTCGCCCTGCGGGTTGGCATCGATGACTTTCTGGAAGGCGTCGACGGCCTGCTCGTACTTGCCGCTCTTGAGCACCTCGAAGGCATCGTTGTAGAGGGCCTGCTGTTCCTCGCTGCTGGCCGATCCGCCAGAATCGGATGCCTGTTCGTCACGGTCGTCCCGCCCATCCTGTTCGCTACCAGCCGACGCCTCGCCGTTCGGGGCATCCTCGCGCTCGTCACGATCATTGCCACCGTCGCCACCAACGGCGGCCACGGCCTCGTCCGGCACGTCCTGGGCGACCGGATCGCCCCGACCGACGGCAGGGGCGCCATCCGAAGAGGAGGCGCGCTGCCTCGGCGGGCTTTTTTCCAATTCCCCAAGGCGCTGCTGCTGGCGCTCGATGGTGCGCTCCTGCTCGGAGAGCTGCCCACGCATGCCCTGCACCTGCCCCTCGAGTTCATCGACTCGCTGCATGAGGCGCTGCAACAGGACAGCCTGCCCCGACTCGCTGCCGGGATTGGCGACGGCGACACTGCTGGCCGGCATTGCACCGCCGCGGTCGGCAGATTCGGTCTCGGATTCGGCATCTTCGCTTTCCGAGGCCTGCTCGTTCGAGCCGCCACCCCAGTTGAGCCACCCCGGTGCCTGCTGCGCGCTTGCGGGGGACGCCGCGGCGCCCAGCGCGAGAGCGGTGGCCAACGCCAACGCCCGCGGTGAGGGATGGCTCGCTTGCATCGTCTGCTTGGATTCAGTCTTAGTCATTGAACGGCCCCCAAACCGGATCACGTACCTTGCCCCGATCGTAACTCAGGGTCTGCGGCTCCCCGCCGATTGCCGGTGAAATCTTGAGCACCGAGCCGCTGCCGGATTGCGCGGCATACACCACCATGGCGCCATTGGGGGCGTAGCTGGGACGCTCCTCGCCGCCATCCCGGCTGAGCAACTGGCGCTCGCCATCGTCGAGCGACTGCTCGGCGACAAAGAAGCCACGATCGTTGCGCACCACCAGCGCCAGGCGCTCGCCGTCCGGCGAGATCCGCGGCCCGGCGGCATAGGCCGCGTCGAAGGTCAGGCGACGGGCGCGATCGTCCGGGCCGGTCTTGCGAAACACCTGCGGCTGGCCGAATCGGTCCGAGGTGAAGGCCAGTGTGCGGTTGTCCGGGTACCAGGTCGGCTCGGTCTCGATCGCCCCGGCACGCGTCCAGCGGGTGGTCTTGCGAGTGTCGAGATCGATGACGTAGATGTCCGGGTTGCCACCCTTGGACAGGGTGACGGCGATCTTGTCGCCACGCGGCGACCAGGCCGGCGCGCCATTGATGCCGGGGTAGTCGGTGAGCTGGTAGCGCTCGCCCGTGGACAGGTCCTGCACCCAGACACCTGAGCGATTACCCTCGAAGGATACGTAGGCGAGCTTGCCGCCGTCGGGCGACCAGTTCGGCGACATGATCGGGTACGGTGATTCGAGCACAGTGCGCGGGCTGGCACCATCCGAGTCGGCAATCTGCAGGGTGTAGGTGCGTTCCTCGACCGAGCCACGCTCGGTGACGTAGGCCAGGCGGGTAGAGAACGCGCCGCGCTCGCCGGTCAGCTCCTCGTAGACGATATCGCTGATCCGATGGGCCACCGATCGATCGGCCGAGGTGCCGGCCGTGATCTGGCTGCCGGCCAGGCGCTGGCCGGAACTGACGTCGATCAGGTAGAAGCGGGTCGTCAGGCGGTCACCGTCGGTCTCGACCTCGCCCATCACCAGGTACCGGGCCTGGCCGGCGCGCCAGTCATCGATTTTCAACTGGTCTGGCGAGGCGGGCCGCCCCGGCATGCCATCTCGCGCAATCGGCGCGAACAGGCCGGAGCGCGCCAGGTCGTCGGCGATGATCCGCGCGATATCGTCCAGGTCACCCGATTGATCGAACGGCACCACCGCGATCGGCACGCCGCTCTCGGTACCGCCGCTGATATCGATCTCCAGCGCGGCCTGGGCCGGCAGGGCAAACGACAACACGGCCGCCAGCAGGACGATGGGGAGGCGGCGGTGCAAACGCTGCAGAAGGGCCGAAACTCGGGCCAAAACTCTCATGTGGGTCACCCCGGGGTGGGCCGGTCATTCCGGCCTGAAGTTGAAACGAAGCTCTTCCTGGAAGATAGAGTCGATTTCCGGCTCGGGCAGGGGCGAGGCGGCCTCGATCGCCTGCACCACGGAGCGCTCGAACAAACGATCGCCATCACAGCGCTCGACGTTCACGTCACGGACCCGGCCATCGGCGTCCTGACGCACGGTGACCGTGCAGGTCCAGCCGACCCGCGCGCCGCGCGGGCGCTGCCAGTTGTCACGCACTTTTGCCTGGATCGCCGAGGCCCACTCGCTCAGGGCATCACGCTCGGCACGTTCTTGCTGCTCGGAAGCCATCTGCTCGCGCAGCGCCTGTTCGCGCGCTTCCCGCTCGGCCTGCTCGCGCGCGGCCTTTTCCTCCGCCTCCTTCCTGGCCTGCTCCTCGGCTTCACGGCGCGCCTTCTCCTCGGCCTCCTTGCGGGCTTCTTCCTCGGCTTGGCGACGGGCCTTTTCCTCGGCCTCTTTCCTGGCCTGCTCTTCTGCCTCCTTGCGAGCCTTCTCCTCGGCCTCTTTCCTGGCCTGCTCTTCCGCCTCCTCGCGAGCCTTCTCCTCGGCCTCTTTCCTCGCCTGCTCTTCCGCCTCCTTGCGGGCCTTCTCCTCGGCCTCCTTCCTGGCCTGCTCCTCCGCCTCCTTGCGAGCCTTCTCCTCGGCCTCCTTCCTGGCCTGCTCTTCGGCCTCCTTGCGAGCCTTCTCCTCGGCCTCGCGCTGCTTGGCGGCCTCTTCGGCTTCCTTGCGAGCCGCTTCCGCCTCGTCGCGCGCCTGCTCGCGTGCGGCTTCGAGCTCTTTCTGCTGCTTTCTCATCTCCTCCAGTCGCTCGGACTCCTCGGCCGCCTCGCGCTCGCGCTCTTCGCGCAGTTCGGCAAGCTGTTGAGCCCGAGCCTCCTCGGCGCGCCGTGCCGCGGCGGCCTCTTCCGCGGCCTGCTCGGCCTCGGTGCGCTCGCGCTCGCGCGATTCGCGCTGCTCGCGCATGCGCTCGGCCTGCCGTTCGATTGCCTCGGATGAGACCGACTCGGCCTCGATACTCGGCGTGGGCAACTCGGTCGCCTCACCGCTCGGCTTGACCTTTTCGGGCTGCCACAGGTCGGAGAACACGACCGCCAACACCAGCGCCAGGTGCAGCAATATGGCCAGTATGACCGCGGCGGGCATGCGCGTCAGCATTCGCCACATGGCTTACTGCTCCCCCTCGTTGCCAGCACTCGGGTCGGAATCGGTTACCAGCCCCACCTTCGGCGCCCCGCCCTGCTGGGCGGCGACCATGGCGCGCATGACGTTATCGTAATTGGAGGCCCGGTCGCCCTTGACCAGTATCGGTGTCTGCGGGTCGACCTGGCGGGCGGCCGCCACCAGGTCGGTAACCGTTTGCAGGCTCACCGGCGCGTCGGGGTTGTCGGCCTGGTTGACGAAATACTCGCCGTCGCGGTTGACGCTGATCAGCAGCGGCGGCTCGTCGGTCTCCTCCAGCGGGCTCGCCGAGGCCTGCGGCGGCTCGACCTCGACCCCCTGCTGCAGCATCGGCGCGGTGACCATGAAGATCACCAGCAACACCAGCATCACGTCGATGTAGGGAACGACGTTGATCTCGGCGAGCATCCGCCGTGTTCGTCGCGTGCGACGCGCCATGGCCTACTTGCCCCCCAACTGGCGCTGCAGCAACCCCAAAAATTCGTCGACGAAGTTCTCGTAGCGCCCGGCGAGCCAGTCGACGCGCTGGGTGGAGCGGTTGTAGGCGATGACCGCCGGGATGGCGGCGAACAGCCCCATGGCGGTGGCGATCAGGGCCTCGGCGATGGGCGGGGCCACCGCCGCGAGCGTCGCACTCTGCATGGTGCCCAGATTCATGAACGCGCCCATGATCCCCCAGACGGTGCCGAACAGGCCCACGTAGGGACTGACCGAGCCGACCGTGGCAAGAAACGGCACGCCTTCCTCGAGCTGGTCGATCTGGCGGTGCTCGGCCACCCGCATCGAGCGCTCGACGCCGTCGATGATCTGGGCATGACCCCGATCCTCGCCCTGCCGCATACGCTGGAACTCGCGGAAGCCGGCCTCGAAGATGGCCTCGTGGCCCTCGCGCGGGCGGGCCTCGCGGGAGATGCGATCGTAGAACTCATTGAGACTGCCGCCCGCCCAGAAGCTGCTCTCGAACTGACGCACCCCCTTGACCGCCCGCTTGTAGACCTGCGCCTTGTGGAAGATCAGCGCCCAGGAGGCGATCGAGGCCAGCGCCAGGATGATCAGGACCAGTTGCACGGGCAGGCTCGCCCCGGTAATCAGCTCGACGACGGACGGATCAGCATTCACGCAAAAGACTCCAGGATCAGATCGGGTATGGGTTTGGGGCGGAACGTCTGTGCATCCACGCAGGCCACGCGCACGGAGACCCCACACAGGACCGTGGAATTGGTAGCTTGTTCCACGCGCTGGGTGAAGTCGATGCCCGCCGCGCGCAGGCGCGCCACCTCGCAGGTGACGTTCAACGCGTCATTAAATCGTGCCGGTCGACGATATTCAAGCGAGGCCCGGGCGACCACGAACACCACCCGGTGCTCGTCGCGCAGCGCGTCCTGCTCCCAGCCCCGCGAGCGCAGCCACTCGGTGCGGGCACGCTCGCAGAAATTGAGATAGCGGGCGTGGTAGACCACCCCGCCGGCGTCGGTGTCTTCATAATAGACGCGCACCGGCCAACGAAACACGTCATCGAGCCGCGAATCCGTCATGGCTGGTCGTCCGCCAGCAGATCCGGCTGGCCGCCCTGCCATTGCGCCGGCGGGGTGTAGCCGAAGTGCTCCCAGGTCTGGCGGGTCGCCATGCGACCGCGCGGCGTGCGAATCAGGAACCCCTGCTGGATCAGGTACGGCTCGAGCACGTCCTCGATGGTGTCGCGTGATTCGCCAATCGCCGCGGCGATGTTGTCCAGCCCGACCGGCCCGCCGTCGAACTTGTCCAGCAGGGTCTCGAGCAGGCGACGGTCCTGGTGGTCGAAACCGCGCTGGTCGACCTTGAGCATGTCGAGGGCGGCGTTGGCGATCGTTCGATCGACGCGGCCACCGCCCTTGATGTCGGCGTAATCGCGCACTCGGCGCAGCAGCCGGTTGGCGATCCGCGGCGTGCCGCGCGAGCGGGCGGCGATCTCCTGGGCCCCCTCGGCATCCATCTCCAGGTTGGTCAGGTGCGCCGAGCGGGTCACGATATGCACGAGATGCTCGACCGCGTAAAACTCCAGGCGCTGGATGATGCCGAACCGGTCGCGCAGCGGGTTGGTGAGCATGCCGGCGCGGGTGGTTGCACCCACCAGGGTAAACGGCGGCAGGTCGAGCTTGATCGAACGCGCCGCCGGCCCTTCGCCGATCATGATGTCGATCTGGTAGTCCTCCATCGCCGGGTAGAGGACCTCCTCGACCACCGAGGACAGGCGATGGATCTCGTCGATGAAGAGCACGTCACCCGGCTCGAGATTGGTCAGCAGCGCGGCCAGATCACCGGGGCGCTCCAGCACCGGGCCGGAGGTCTGCTTGAGGCTCACGCCCATCTCGTTGGCGATGATGTGCGCCAGCGTGGTCTTGCCCAGCCCCGGCGGGCCGAAGATCAGCACGTGGTCGAGCGGCTCGCCGCGGTTGCGCGCGGCCGGCACGAAGATCTCCATCTGCTCGACCACCGCCGGCTGACCGATGTAGTCGGCGAGCCGGCGCGGGCGCAGCGCCCGTTCGAGGGCCTCCTCGTCGGGACGATGTTCGGAGCTGACGAAGCGGGCGTCGTCGATCGATTCGGCCATTGCTTATTTCACCGTCTGTCGCAGGGCGAGGCGAATCAGCGATTCGGCGTTGTCCGCGCCTTCCTTCTCGGCCCGGGCGATCATCCGGCCGGCCTCGGCCGGCTTGTAGCCGAGTGCCTCGAGCGCGCTCAAGGCCTCGT
>JBHEOB010000077.1:5823-6652 GCA_046261775.1 Guyparkeria sp. | reverse complement strand
CTGATCCGCGCCTACCAGGCAATCATCGACGGACTGGATTCCGGTCGGTCCGGACAGACCATCCAGGTGATCAACGTCAACGAGCGCACACTGACCCTGGGCGTGGGCAGTGCGGCGATGGCTAGTCGGATGCGTTTCGAGGCACCGGACCTGCTGGCCCGGCTGCACCGGGCACTTGACGCCTACCCCGGCGCGCCCCGGCCGGGATCGATCCGGATCCGCGTGGCACCGGCCGATGCCTCGAAGACCCCGGGGCGCCATGGCCCGCGCCACGTCGAGCGCGAGCCGTCCCGCAGCGGCAGCCAGGCACTGGACCTACTGGCCTCGGCCCACGAGGGCGAGGAGCTCTCGCGCGCCCTCCAGCGACTCTCCCGCGCGATCAACCCGGACGACTGACGGGCTCGGTCAACCGAGCAACGGCGACAGGGGGTCGCTGGCCGTGGCCAGCCGCAGACATGGGCCGCGTCCATGGCAATGGCGCTCGTCTGTCGGGGTAACTCTGATGGTCTCGCAATCGGGGTTAGAGCAACTGGGGCAGAAATCGGTCACGGCGATCGATCGTCTGACCGCCACCATGAACACGCCGTCGCCGGAGTGGTGCAGGGTCTCGGGGCAAACCGGCTCGGGGACGACGCGGGCACGGACGACCTCGAAGACGAAGAAGTTGCGACCCTCCACCAAGCGATCATCGACCAGCCGGCATTCAAAATTGGCGTGGCATTCCGCCAGGCTCGGCGCCGCGTCGGCCTGCCCCGGCTCGGCGGTCAGGCCGAACCGATCGAACTTGTCGATCGCCTCACCGCTGGTATTGCCGATGACCTCGTCGAGC
>JBHEOB010000077.1:0-5813 GCA_046261775.1 Guyparkeria sp. | reverse complement strand
ATCGCTCGTCGGCAGGTTGATCACGCACTCGCCCGAGCGACGGACCAGGTCGAAGCTGTGGTTGCCTGCGGCATCACGCAGCCGACCGTGGAGTGCGAGAACGCCATCACCTTAGCCAGCCAGGGTCATGATGTCGCGCTCGCCGTTACAGGCCGAGGACCAGCACCATCGGACCGGGTTCGACGTAGCGGCGGACCTTCTCCACCGGGAAATCGACTTTCTGCTGCCTATCCATCCCCGGAACTTAAACCAGGGACAGGGCGCATGCGAGCGCGGTCGGGAATCCGGCACGAAACCGATCGGCCAACGCCCGTCAGATGGCACTCCGGTCGAAGGCAACGGCTCGGGATCGGGCCGGCAGCCGCCCGCGGCGCACCAGTCCCTCGATACGGGTGAAGACGTCGGCGCGACCAAAGGGCTTTTTCATGAAGCCGTCCGAGCCGAGCCGGTCGAGCACCATGCGGGCCTTCGACTGCTCGTCGCCACTGATTGGCGGTCGCCGGATCCTGGCGCAGGCGGCGCAAGGCGGCAAAGCCGTTCATGCCGGGAAGCAGAATATCGAGGAAGATCAGGTCGTGGGGGGGATACTGGCGTGCCAGCTGCAGACCGGATTCGGCATCGCCGGCGGCGATCGGTTCATACTCGTTCTGGCTGAGCATCCGGCCTCAGGATCTTGACCACGGTCTTGGAGTCATCGATCACCAGGATGCGGCATCCTCGCGGCGCCTCGTGACGGCGTCTACGACGACGGTCGGCAGACTTGCGCAGCCCCAACAGACTGCCGAGGCGAGGCATATAGCCCATTTCACTTCTCCTTGTGGTTGGTCGCACCGGCCTTCCCGACCGGCAGACGTTCGACCCTCCTGTCGAAACAAATCGCGAAGAAGCGTTACCCAAGCCGCTCGCGCCGTCTACCGGACCGCTATCTCCGGTCGCCAGCCAAAGGAAGACCCGGCGAACGCTCCTTGTTTTATTCTGCGATCTGCGCCGCCGGACGGGAGAACGACACCGGGGGCGGCTCCTCGTTCTCGAAGGTCACCATTTCGTAGGCCGACTCCTTCGCCAACAGCGCCCGCAGCAACTGGTTGTTGAGCGCATGGCCCGACTTGTGACCGGTGAAGCTGCCGATCACGCTGCAGCCGAGCAGGTAGAGATCGCCGATTGCATCGAGAATCTTGTGCTTGACGAACTCGTCGCCGTAACGCAGCCCGTCCTCGTTGAGGATGCGCTCCTCGCCGACGACGATGGCGTTGTCCACCGAGCCGCCAAGGGCGAGATTGCGCGAGCGCATCATCTCCAGATCGCTCATGAAGCCGAAGGTCCGCGCGCGCGCGACTTCCTTGACGAAGCTGGTCGAAGAGAAGTCGATCTCGGCCAGGCGCGCCGACTTGTCGAGCACCGGGTGGTTGAAGTCGATCGACATCGCCACGCGGAAGCCCTCGTGCGGGTCGAAGCGCACCCAGCGATCGCCGTCGACCACCTCAACCGGCTCGAGGATGCGGATGAAACGCTTGTGGGCGTCCTGTTCCTCGATGCCGGCCGACTGGATCAGGAAGACGAACGGGCTGGCGCTGCCGTCCATGATTGGCATTTCCGGGCCGTCGATCTCGACCACGCAGTTGTCGATGCCCAGGCCGGCCAGCGCCGACATCAGGTGCTCGACCGTGGAGATCTTCACACCGTCCTTGACCAGAGTGGTGGACAGCTGCGTCTCGCCAACATTGAAGGCATGCCCCGGAATGGTCGCATCGTTTCCCAGATCGACTCGGTGGAAGACGATGCCGGTGTCCACGGGCGCCGGACGCAGGGTCAGGCGGACCTGCTCGCCGGTGTGCAGGCCGATCCCCGTGGCGCGGATGGTGTTACGGAGTGTGCGTTGCTGAACCAAGATCGTGAGAACCCAAACCGGTAAATCAGATAATTATCGCACGCCTGTGATGGGATAAAAACCGCCCTGACCACCACGCGACGGCCGACCCGGCGGGCGCGCAAACAATAACCCCGGCAGAGCCGGGGTTATTGTCGATCCGCGTGCCCGTCGGCGGGTATGACCCTCAGGCGAGCAGCCGGTTCAGCCGGCTGACGAAATCGGCTGAGTCGGCCAGCTTTCCGCCTTCAGCGAGCATCGCCTGGCCGTAGAGGACGTGGGCGATGTCGGCAAAGCGCGACTCGTCGCCCTCGCCCTCGGCCTGCTTGAGCAGACGGTGGTCCGGATTGATCTCGAGGATCGGCTTGCTCTCCGGCATCGACTGGCCGGCCTGCTCAAGGATGCGCTGCAGGTGCAGGCTGACATCGCCCTCGTCGGTGACGAGACACGCCGGGGAGTCGACCAGCCGCCGCGAACGACGCACGTCCTTGACCTCCTCGCCGAGGGTGTCCTTGAGCCGCTTGATCAACACCTCGTGCTCTTGCTTCTCCTCCTCGGACTCGTCCTCTTCCTCCTCGTCGACGTCGATCTTCGCCTTGGTGACCGACTTCAGCGTCTTCCCGTCGAACTCGGTCAGGTGCGCCATGACCCACTCGTCGACGCGATCGGAGAGCAGCAACACCTCGATGCCCTTCTTGCGGAAGATCTCGAGGTGCGGCGAGGCGAGTGCGGCCTGGTAGGAGTCGGCGATGATGTAGTAGATCTCGTCCTGGTCCTCGGGCATCCGCTCGATGTAGTCGGCCAGCGAGACCGTCTCCGCATCGCCCGGACCATCGTTCTGGCCCTTGGTGGAGGCAAAGCGCAGCAACCCGGCAATCTTCTCCTTGTTGGCGGCATCCTCGCCCACGCCCTCTTTCAGCACGCGACCGAAGGTCTGCCAAAAGTCGGCGTACTGCTCCGGCTCACTCTTGACCATCTTCTCCAGCAAGGAAAGCACGCGCTTGACCGAGCCGGAGCGAATGGTATCGAGCACGCGGTTGGACTGCAGGATCTCGCGCGAGACGTTCAGCGGCAGGTCGGCCGAGTCGATCACGCCGCGAACGAAGCGCAGATAGCGCGGCATCAGCTTGTCGGCGTCGTCCATGATGAAAACGCGTTTGACGTACAGCTTGACCCCATGGCTCTGTTCCGGCTCGAACAGGTCGAACGGCGCGCGCTTGGGGATATACAGCAGCGAGGTGTACTCGACCTTGCCCTCGACCTGGTTGTGCGCCCAGGTCAGCGGCGGCTCCCAGTCGTGGGAGACGTGCTTGTAGAACTCGATGTACTCCTCGTCGGAGATATCGCTCTTGGGCCGGGTCCACAGGGCATTGGCGTCGTTGACGGTCTCCCAGCGACCCGGCGTTTCGGTCTCGTTGCCCTCGTCGTCCTTCTCGGTTTTCGGCGGCACCCACATCTGGACCGGGAAGTTGATGTGATCGGAGTACTTGCGGATCACCGAACGCAGGCGGAAGTCGTCGGCGAACTCCTGCTGGTCCTCGCGCAGGTGCAACACGATGTGGGTGCCGCGCTCGGGCTTGTCGACCGTCTCGATGGTGTACTCGCCCTCGCCATTCGAGGTCCAGCGCACGCCGTGCTCGGCACCCACGCCGGCGCGACGTGTGGTCAGTTCGACGTGATCGGCGACGATGAAGGCCGAGTAGAAACCCACGCCGAACTGGCCGATCTGCTGGAGGTCCTGCTTCTTGCCGGCCTCGAGCTGCTCGAGGAACGCCTTGGTGCCCGAATGGGCGATGGTGCCGATGTGCTCGACCACCTCCTCGTGGTTCATGCCGATGCCGTTGTCGTCGATCGTGACGGTCTTCTGCTCGGCATCGAAGGTCACCCGCACGCGCAGGTCCTTGTCGTCTTCATAGAGGCCATCGTCGGCCAGTGCCTCGAAGCGCAGCTTGTCGCAGGCATCCGAGGCATTCGAGATCAACTCGCGGAGAAACACCTCCGGGTTGGAGTACAGCGAATGGATCATCAGGCGAAGCAGCTGCTTCACCTCGGTCTGAAAGGCATGCGTCTGGGCTTGACTCATGAAGGCAGGTCTCCGTGTTGTCACTCGGGCTTCGAATTCATTCGGGCGGCGCAGGCCGCCCTGAACGCCTTGAGATAGGGACATATACGAGGATTTCAAGTCGAGACGGTGCATCTCGCTGGCTCGCGAGAAGACCCGAAAGTCAGAAGGCAATCCGCATTGGCAGACCCTGGGCATCCGATGGCGGGTCGGGCGGAAGGGTCTCGCCCTTGCCCGCCATCCATCGGCGCGCGCTCCAGAGCACCGCGAAGGCATCCAACATGTCGTCTTCCTTTACCCGCGTTCCGGCCAGTTGTCCGACCGCCGATTCGATGACGGCCATGCCGAATGCCTCGGCAATCAGCGCCCGCCGCCGGTAGATGCCATCGATGCGATGCTTGGAGGCGGGCAATGGCAGATCGCCATTCAGGGCGAGAAACGACAACTCCGGGTGCACCTCGACCAGCCGGGCCCGCCATTCGGGACGTGACCGCAGCAAGCCGTCGAGATCCCGGACCTTGGGAAAAATATTCCATGCCTGGGCCGAGACGCCCTGACCGCCCGCCTGCCGGGACAGCGCGGAGGCCTCCGAGTGCGTCACGGCCGACAGCGCCGGGCGCAGCGGGGCCGGAAAGACCGACGAGCCCCGCGCACCCAGCCGCCCACGTGCGGCCCGATCGCAGTCACGCGACGCGCTCTGCGAAAGCCCGATCGGCATATCGATGCCGACAAGGTCAATAGCCTCGAATCGCGCCAGCAGATTATCCAGGCTCCGAGCCACCACGGCAGACACCCGCTGGCTGCGCGCCTCCCCGCAAGGCGGCGGACCGACGGGCTCGGCTACAGCGACCCATCCCCCGGGACAGCCGTCAACGCCGACGACCCAACGCTCACTCATCGCGCGTCCCTCACCCCGTCGAGCAGTCGCCCTGCCCCCCAAAAAAGCAAAACCCCCGTCACCGAAAGTGCGGGGGTCTCTGGCCGGCGTCGGCGCTGGATCAGCCCAGACGCTCGCGGATACGGGCCGCCTTGCCGGTGCGGCCGCGCAGGTAGTACAGCTTGGCGCGACGGACGTCACCGCGGCGCTTGACCGTGATCGAGGCGATCTGCGGGCTGTAGGTCTGGAAAACACGCTCCAGACCCTCGCCGTAGGAGATCTTGCGCAGCGTGAACGCCGAGTTCAGGCCGCGATTGCGCTTGGCAATCACGACGCCCTCGAAGGCCTGCAGACGCTCACGGTCGCCTTCCTTTACCCGGACGTCGACGGAAACCGTGTCGCCGGGGCCGAATTCCGGCACCTCGCGGGTCATTTGATCGGCTTCGATTTTCTTGATGATCTCGCTCATTTTCCGCCACCTGTTATCAATCGCATGTCTGTTGGCCGGGGGTGTCATCGCTCCCCGCGAACCAGTGTCTTTCCAGTGCCGCCCGCTCGTTGTCGGTCGGCCCGTGTTGCAAAAATAGGTCCGGTCGCCGCCGGGCCGTGGTCATCAGGGCCTGTTCGCCCCGCCACTCAGCGATTCGCCGGTGGTCTCCGCCCGTCAGCACGGCCGGCACCCGGCGGCCTTCCCAATCCGGCGGCCGTGTGTAGTGCGGGTGATCCAGCCGGTCGGCCTCGAACGAGTCCTCGACCACCGACTGCGCATCCCCGACCACGTCGGGCAGCCGTCGGGCGATCGCGTCCACGACTACCATCGCCGCCAGTTCGCCCCCGGAAAGCACCAGGTCCCCAAGGGAGTACTCGGCGTCCACCCTGGCGTCGAGCAGGCGCTGGTCAAAGCCTTCGTAACGGCCACAAACCAGCACCAGCGGTTGCTCGCACTCGGCCCATTCGGCGATCACCTGCCGGTCGAGCCGTTGCCCCTGCGGCGAGAGGGCCACGAC
>JBHEOB010000076.1:0-6693 GCA_046261775.1 Guyparkeria sp. | reverse complement strand
ATTGAGCATACGGAACAACCAACCGGTACCTTCACGGCACGGCGTGCATTGGCCGCATGACTCCTTGTAATAGAACTGAGCCACGCGACGCAACGCCTTGACCATGCAAGTGTCTTCGTCCATCACCATCAGGCCGCCGGACCCAAGGAACGTGCCGGCCTTGGCGATGGAGTCGTAATCCATGTTGGCCTCGAGCATGATCTCCCCCGGGATCACCGGAGACGATGTCCCACCGGGGATGACCGCCTTGCAGCGCTTGCCGCCGCGCATGCCGCCGGCCATCTCGAGCAGTTCGGCGAACGGGGTGCCCATCGGGATTTCGAATACGCCCGGCTTGTTCACGTGCCCGGAAACGGACCACATCTTGACGCCGCCGCTGTTGGGCACACCGAGATCCGCGAACCACTGACCGCCGTTGCGCATAATTGCCGGCACGGAGGACAGGGTTTCGGTGTTATTCACCGTTGTAGGGCGACCATACAGCCCGAAGTTCGCCGGGAACGGCGGCTTGAACCGGGGAAGACCCTTCTTGCCCTCCAGCGACTCGAGCAGCGCCGTCTCCTCGCCGCAGATGTAGGCACCCGCGCCTAGGGATCCGTAAAGGTTGAAGTCGATCCCGGAGCCCTGGATGTTCTCACCCAGCACCCCGTACTCGTAGGCCTCGCGCACCGCCTGTTCGAACCGCTGGAAGACCAGGTCCGAAAACTCGCCGCGCATGTAGTTGTAGCCGGCCGTCGCGCCGATGGAATAACCGGCGATCGCCATGCCCTCGACCAGGGCGTGCGGGTTGTTCATCAGGATCTGGCGATCCTTGAAGGTGCCGGGCTCGGATTCGTCCGAATTGCAGACGATGTATTTCTGCCCCGGCGCATTGCGCGGCATGAACGACCACTTGAGCCCGGTCGGGAACCCGGCCCCGCCGCGGCCACGCAGGTTGGAGGTCTTGACCTCCTCGATGATCAAGGCCGGATCGGTCTGCTCTTTCACGATCTTCTTCCAGGCCTGATACCCACCTGCCTCCAGGTAGGCCTCGAGGCTCCAGGGCGTCTCGTGGTCCAGCGTGGCAAAACAGACCTTGGTACCACTGGCGTAGTTGAAACTCATCGCCTCACTCCAGCTTGTCGAGGATCTCGTCAACTCGCTCCGGAGTGAGATCCTCGTGGTAGACGTGATTGACCTGCATCATTGGCGCACCGCCGCAGGATGCCAGGCACTCTTCCTCCTGCTTGAGAAAGATTCGACCGTCCGGGGTCGACTCACCGGTTTTGATCCCGAGTTTCTTCTCGCAATGCTCGACGATACGGTCCGCTCCCATGAGCCAGCAACCGATATTCGTGCAGACAGACACGTGGTTCCGGCCACAGGGCTTGGTCTCGATCATCGAGTAGAAGGTCGCCACTTCGTAGACCGAGACCGGCTCAAGGGCGAGATACTCGGCGACCGCATCCATCAACTCGACAGTCACGAAGCCGTCATTCTGGTGCTGGACGATACGTAGAGCCGCCAGCACGGCGGACTGCTTGCCATCGTCTGGATAACGGGACAACCACTGATCGATCTCTTCGACCGAGTGCTCGCTCAGCAGGTGAAGTTTGCTCTCGCTCATCAGCGATCGACCTCTCCGAATACGATGTCCTGGGTACCGATGATCGCGACGACGTCGGCCAGCATGTGGCCACGCGACATCTCGTCGAGACCCGACAGGTGGGCGAAGCCCGCGGCGCGGATCTTGACCCGATACGGCTTGTTGGCCCCATCCGAGATCAGGTAGATACCGAACTCGCCCTTGGGATGCTCCACGGCCTTGTAGGCCTCCCCCTTGGGGAGTGAGTAGCCTTCGGTATACAACTTGAAGGCATGAATAAGCGACTCCATGTCCGCCTTGAACTCTTCACGGCGCGGTGGCACCACCTTGTGATCATGGGCCAGCACCGGACCGGGGTTCTTGCGTAGCCAGTCGATGCACTGGCGGATAATGCGGTTGGACTGACGCATCTCCTCGACGCGCACCAGGTAGCGGTCGTAGCAGTCGCCGTTCTTGCCCACCGGGATGTCGAAGTCGAGCTGGTCGTAGACCGCGTAGGGCTGATGCTTGCGCAGATCCCACTCGACGCCCGAGCCACGCAACATCGGACCGGTAAAGCCCATCTGCAGCGCGCGCTCCTTGGAAACCACGCCGATGTCGACGGTCCGCTGCTTCCAGATGCGATTGTCGGTCAGCAGCGTCTCGTACTCGTCGACATACTTCGGGAAGCGCTGGGTGAAATCGTCAAGGAAGTCGAGCAACGAACCCTGGCGTGGCTCGTTCATGCGCTTGACGTCCCGCTCACTGTGCCACTTGGACGCCTGGTACTGCGGCATGGTGTCCGGCAGGTCACGCGCCACGCCACCGGGGCGGTAGTAGGTCGCGTGCAGGCGCGCACCCGAGACCGCCTCGTAGCAGTCCATCAGGTCTTCGCGCTCCCGGAACGCGTAGAGGAAGACCGCCATCGCCCCGATATCGAGCGCGTGGGCGCCCAGCCACAGCAGGTGGTTGAGGATGCGGGTGATCTCGTCGAACATCACCCGGATGTACTGGGCCCGCTCCGGGACCTCGATGCCGAGCAACTGCTCGATGGCCCCCACGTAGGCGTGCTCGTTGCACATCATCGAGACGTAGTCGAGCCGATCCATGTAGCCGATCGAATGGTTGTAGGGCTTGCTCTCGGCCAGTTTCTCGGTCGCACGATGCAAGAGCCCGATATGCGGGTCGGCACGGACCACGGTCTCGCCATCCATCTCGAGCACCAGGCGCAACACGCCGTGGGCAGAGGGGTGCTGCGGACCGAAGTTCAGGGTGTAGTTGGCAATCTCCGGCATCTGTCAGCCCTCGTCGAGGTCAATGTAGCGGCTGTCCTCGCGGTGAACCTTCGGCACCAGCACCCGAGGCTCGATCGACACCGGCTCGTACACCACCCGTTGCTTCTCGTCGTCGTAGCGGACCTCGACGTGCCCGATCAGCGGGAAGTCCTTGCGGAAGGGGTGACCGACAAACCCGTAGTCGGTGAGAATCCGACGCATGTCGGGATGTCCGTCGAACAGGATGCCGAACAGGTCGAACGCCTCGCGTTCGAACCAGTTCACGCCTGCCCAGACCGATACCACCGACGGCGCGGCCGGGGCCTGATCGTCCGGGCAATAAACCCGCACGCGCAACCGCCAGTTATGGGTGTAGGACAACAGATGGGCCACGACAGCGAAACGCGGCCGGCCAATATCGCCCAGGTCCGGCTCGTCGCCGAACTTCAGCCAGCCACTCGTGTTCGGCTCGACGCCACGGCTGTAGCCGGTATAAGAGACCGTCTCCTCGCCCGCCCACTCGCCGCGACCGTACTCGAGATAGTCGACACCACAAATGTCGACGCACTGCTCGAAACGGGTGGCATCGCTGGACTCGAGGCGCTTGGCCACCTCGAGCCAGTGATCGGCCTTGACCACGATGGTCAGCTCGCCGCGATCGACGGTCTGATCGACGATGAACTCGCCGATGGTTTCCTTGAGAGCCGTTTGCAGGTTCATGGATTAAGGCTACCCCTGTGCTTGCCGGTACCCGTCAGGCACGCGCAATGGTGTTGGTGCGACGGATCTTGTTCTGCAACTGGATGATGCCGTACAAGAGCGCCTCGGCGGTCGGCGGGCAACCCGGCACGTAGATGTCCACCGGCACGATGCGATCGCAGCCGCGAACCACCGAGTAGGAGTAGTGATAGTAGCCGCCGCCGTTGGCGCAGGACCCCATCGAGATCACCCAGCGCGGCTCGGCCATCTGGTCGTAGACCTTGCGCAGCGCCGGGGCCATCTTGTTGACCAGGGTGCCGGCCACGATCATCACGTCGGACTGCCGCGGGCTGGGGCGGAACACCACGCCAAACCGATCGAGGTCATAGCGGGCCGCGCCGGCGTGCATCATCTCGACCGCGCAACAAGCCAACCCGAAGGTCATCGGCCAGAGCGAGCCCGTGCGGGCCCAGTTGATCAGCTTGTCGGCCGATGTAGTGACAAAGCCCTTCTCCAGAACGCCTTCTACTCCCATTCCAGAGCCCCCTTCTTCCACTCGTAAATAAAGCCGATCACCAGCACGCCCAGGAAGATGGCCATGGCCGCAAGCCCGAATCCACCGATATCCTCGAGCGCAATGGCCCAGGGGAAAAGGAAGGCAATCTCCAGGTCGAAGATGATGAACAGGATGGCGACGAGATAGTAGCGGATGTCGAACTTCATGCGCGAGTCTTCGAAGGGCGCGAACCCGCACTCGTACGCATCCAGCTTGGCCGCATCCGGCTTGTTGGGTGCCAACACCTGGCCGATGACCAGCAACCCCAGCGAGAACAGGGTGGCCACGCCGAAGAAGATCAGGATGGGAATATAGCCTTCAAGCATCTGACACCCTCTTGCTGGACACCCGGTCGAGCTGGCCCCGACCGGTTTTTCTGCGTGTTCGACCCCGTGCACCCGCCGCGAGTCGTCGTCACGGCAGCGTAGCAGGAATGGGGAGTCGAACAGGAAAAGTGTGTTTGGTGCGGACGGTGGGACTCGAACCCACACGGCTTTCGCCACTACCCCCTCAAGATAGCGTGTCTACCAGTTCCACCACGTCCGCTTTGGTTGTCACCCGGATCATCGCTTGATCCGGTCGTAACGGCCAACTTGCGCCGTTACTGTCCGGGCACGTCCGACGGCGATTGGGTGTTGCCGTCTTCCTCCTGCCCAGAGGGTGCCGCCGAGTTCGAGGATGGGACGTCGGCCGGCTTGTCGGACGGGTTGGATCCGTCCTGCTCTGGTGCGCTTCCTGTCTGGGAAACGGGTGCAGAATCTACCACGCTCGAGGGCTCCTGGGAAGAGTTAATCACATAGGCAAGCAACAGGCTGGTGCCGAAAAACGCCACCACCATCCACCCAGTCACCTTCTGCAGGGTGTTCGCCGGCCCACGCGCCCCGTGAACGGTGCCGGAAGCCCCCGAACCGAATGCCGCGCCGGCATCGGCGCCCTTGCCATGCTGGATCAGCACCAGCCCGATCAGGGCCAGACCCAGCACCACATGGATAATGATTACGATCGTGGTCATTGCTTACCTACCGTGTCTGCCGCGGCGCGACAGATTTCCAGAAAATCCTCGGCCTTGAGCGACGCGCCGCCGATCAGGCCGCCGTCGATATCCGGCTGCGCGAGCAACTCGGCCGCGTTGCCGGGCTTCATCGAGCCGCCGTACTGAATCCTCACGGATTGCGCGATAGCGGCGTCATGGTCACCCAGTTGCCCGCGGATGAAGGCATGCATCGCCTGCGCCTGTTCCGGCGTGGCCGTCCGACCCGTACCGATCGCCCAAACGGGTTCGTAGGCGATCACCAGGCGATCGAATGCCTGAATGCCGACACCACTGATCACGGCGGCCAGTTGGCTGCGAACCACGGCCTCGGTTTCATCGGCCTCGCGCTCCTCCAACGTCTCGCCGATGCAGAGGATCGGGGTCAACTTGGCGGACAGCACCGCCTTGACCTTGGCAGTGACGACATTGTTGGTCTCGCCGTACAGTGCGCGGCGCTCGGAGTGACCGAGGATCACGTAACGCGCGCCCAAGTCGGCCACCATCGTTGCGGCGACCTCGCCGGTAAACGCCCCGCTGTCGTGTTCGGAGCAGTCCTGGGCACCCACGTCAAGCGCGGTCGAGTCGGCGAGCCGCGCGACCTGCGGCAGGTAGACGAACGGCGGACAGACCGCCACGTCGATGCCTTCGAGCTGCGGCATGCCGTCCTGCACACCCAGTACCAGCGACTCGTTGTTGGCCAGCGAGCCATTGAGTTTCCAGTTTCCTACGACGATCGGTTTACGCATCCGATGGATCCAGTTGAAATGTTCGAGAGCTACTATCGAGAGTCTGGCGTCGAAATCGTATCGAAATCGGCTACCCCGGCGCGCGTTCCTGAACGTGTCTTGGCAGGTTACGGAAACCGCCCCGGGAAACGGGCGACAAGACTACTTGGCCACCCCCCATAAATCAATCCGTCCGCGGGCGGCGCACGAGCATCACCACCGCCTCAGCCGCGACACCCTCGCCACGCCCGGTAAAGCCGAGCCTCTCCGAGGTGGTCGCCTTGACGTTGACCTGCTCGGTCGACCAGCCACCTGCCGCGGCGATCGCCTCGCGCATGGGTCCGATCCATGGCGCGAGCCTCGGCGACTGTGCGATCACGGTCGCATCGACATTGATCAACTGCCACCGGTCGCCACCCACGCGCTCGACCACCCGACGCAGGAGGTCACGGCTGTCGGCGTCGACCCAGGCCGGGTCGGTATCCGGAAAGTGGTACCCGATGTCTCCCAGCCCGGCCGCACCCAGCACGGCATCGCAAATCGCGTGCAGCAGGACATCACCGTCCGAATGCGCTCGAAAGCCCCGATCGAACGGAATGCGACAGCCGCCGATCCAGAGATGATCGCCGGGCTCGAAGGCATGCACGTCAAAGCCGTGACCGACGCGCAACGCGGAAAGGTCGATCGACGGGTCACTCATCCAGCACCCCCTGTCGCTGAAGAATCATCCGGGCGATGCCAAGATCCTCCGGATGGGTGATCTTGAGATTGTCGGTACCCGCGTCAACGGCGCGGGGCGACAACCCCAACCGCTCGAGCGCCGACGCCTCGTCGGTGATCTC
>JBHEOB010000075.1:6416-6903 GCA_046261775.1 Guyparkeria sp. | reverse complement strand
CCTTATTTACTCGATATGAAACGCAGGCCAACCATACTCAGGAGAATCAAATGCGTATTCCCGCTCGTTTTGCACCAATCCTTTTCAGCGCCTTACTCTCGGCCATCATGGTCTGCATCGTGTCGGCCTTCGTCCTCGCAATCTCACAAGGAGTGCACTCCGTATCCCTTGAGCAGTGGCTCAGAAGCTGTATAACGACATGGCCGGTAGCCTTTCCAACGGTCGCAATTGTGGCCCCCTGGGTACGACGGATAGTCGGCCGAGTTACCGCTTAATCTAGAAGCAGATGGATCGGATTCTCTCGCATAATGAGCCGCGGCGGGGATCGCCCAAACAAAAAGGGCGGCCACTGGCCGCCCTTTTCACTGATCGATGGAACAGATCAGTTCACGCGCGGGTCCAGCTCGCCGGTGACGTAACGCTTGGTCATCACTTCCAGGTCGATGGCCTTGATCTTGGCGGCGTTGCCGGCGGTGCCGAAGGCCTC
>JBHEOB010000075.1:0-6406 GCA_046261775.1 Guyparkeria sp. | reverse complement strand
TGCGCGGGTCGAACTCTTTGGGGTTCTCGGCCAGGAATTTGCGCACCGCGCCGGTGGAGGCCATGCGCAGGTCGGTGTCGATGTTGACCTTGCGCACACCGTTCTTGATGCCGATGACGATCTCTTCGACCGGCACGCCGTAGGTCTGGCCCATGTCGCCGCCGTAGCTGTTGATGATCTTCAGCCATTCCTGCGGCACCGAGGACGAGCCGTGCATCACCAGGTGGGTGTCGGGGATGCGCGTGTGGATTTCCTTGATGCGCTGGATGGCCAGGATGTCGCCGGTCGGCGGACGGGTGAACTTGTAGGCGCCGTGGCTGGTGCCGATGGCGATGGCCAGCGCGTCAACGCCGGTTTCCTTGACGAACTGGGCGGCCTCTTCCGGATCGGTCAGCAGCTGCGAGTGATCGAGCTGCTCGTCGGAACCGTGGCCGTCCTCTTCGCCCATCATGCCGGTTTCCAGCGAGCCCAGGCAGCCCAGCTCGCCTTCGACGGACACGCCACAGGCGTGCGACATCTCGACCACGCGACGGGTGACGTCGACGTTGTATTCGTGGCTGGCGGGGGTCTTCATGTCTTCCATCAGCGAGCCGTCCATCATCACCGAGGTGAAGCCGAGCTGGATGGAACGGATGCACACGCCCGGGGACGCGCCGTGGTCTTGATGCACGACGATCGGGATGTGCGGGTACTGTTCGGCGGCGGCCTGCATCAGCAGGCGCAGAAACGGAGAACCGGCGTATTTGCGCGCGCCGGCCGAGGCCTGCACGATCACCGGACTGTCGGTCTCGTGCGCGGCCTGCATGATGGCGTGCATCTGTTCCATGTTGTTGACGTTGTAAGCCGGTACACCGTACTGGTGCTCGGCGGCGTGATCCAGCAGTTGACGCAGGGATATCAGGGCCATGGTGCTCTCCTCGGAGATGGTATTTTAGAGTCGTATCGATTCAATGCCGGAGACTCGGGGGGTGCCTAGTTTAGACCCGTGCCGGTTCCGGATTCAGCAGCACAAAAAATCTGGATTCATCCCTGCGTGAGTCTGTCGTGATCGCCGACCCGCAGGATCTTCATGGCGTTGGTACCGCCCAGCACGCCGGCCAGGTCGCCCTTGGTGATGATCACCAGGTCACCGTCGCGCACCGCGCCGCGGCGCATCAGTTCGTCGATCGCCTCGCGGTTCACCTCGGCGTGATCGGTGGTCATCACATCGAAGCTGACCGGGTACACGCCACGGTAAATCGTGACCTTTCTACGCGTCTCCACATGACGCGTCAAGGCATAGATCGGGATGCCGGAGCTGATGCGCGACATCCACAACGGCGTCGCGCCGGACTCGGTCAGCGCGGCGATGGCCTTCACGCCCAGGTGGTTGGCGGTGTAAATCGCAGCCTTGGCGATGGCCTCGTCGACACGGTTGAAGCGCATCGACTGACGGCGCTCCGAGCTGAGGGTGCTGCGCTGACGCTCGGCGCCCTTGCAGATCCGGTCCATGGCGGCAACGGCCTTGGCCGGGTATCTGCCGGTGGCGGTCTCCGCCGACAGCATCACCGCGTCGGTGCCGTCGATCACGGCATTGGCGACGTCGAAAACCTCGGCGCGGGTCGGGATCGGGCTCTCGACCATTGACTGCATCATCTGCGTCGCGGTGATGACCACCCGATCGAGGGTACGCGCGACCTGGATGATGCGCTTCTGCACGGCGGGCAGCTCGGCATCGCCGATCTCCACACCCAGGTCGCCGCGCGCGATCATCACCACGTCGGAGGCCTGGACGATCTCTTCCAGATTGATGATCGCCTCGGCGCGCTCGATCTTGGCTACCACGCCGCCATGGCCGCCTACGGCGCGCAGCAGTTCACGCGCCTCGTTCACGTCGGCGGCGGAACGTGGGAAGGAAATGGCGACGTAATCGGCGCGCATCTCGGCAGCCACTTTGATATCGGCGCGATCCTTGTCGGTGAGCGCCTTGGCCGAGAGTCCACCGCCCTGACGGTTGATGCCTTTGTTGTTGGACAGCTCGCCGCCGACCACCACCCGGCATTCGATCTCGGCGCCGTTGACATCCTCGACCCACAGCACGATGGCACCGTCATCGAGCAGCAGGGTATCGCCACGCAGGACATCCTCGGGCAGCTGCTTGTAGGCGATGCCGACGCGCTCGAGAGTGCCCTCGTCGGGCGCGTGTCCCGCGTCGAGTACGAAGCGCGCGCCGTCGGCCAGGTGAATCTTACCTTCCTTGAAGCGGTCGATACGGATCTTCGGACCTTGCAGGTCGACCAGCACGCCGACCTGGCGGCCGTGGGCGCGGGCGCGATTGCGCACGGTCTGGGCGCGCTCGATATGTTCCTGGTGGCTACCGTGCGAGAAATTCAGCCGCACCACATCGACGCCGGCCTGGATCAGCTCGTCGAGCGCCTTGGGATCGTCCGTCGCCGGGCCAAGTGTCGCGATGATCTTGGTTCTACGCATCATAATTAAAAACCTTCAACACAAAGGCGCCAAAGGCGCACAAAGGAAATTCGATAAACGCAACCAACGGAAAGCAACGAAACTCTGTCCTGTGAAGCCCGCCCGACGCCCGACGCTTCTAGCCCAAAATAGTTTCCTTCGTGCGCCTTTGGCGCCTTCGCGTTCCAACACTGGAGAGAGACTTATGGCCCCGACGTCTCCTGGCTCAGCCCTTCGCGCGTTCTTCCAGGATCGCCACGGCCGGCAGGGTCTTGCCTTCCAGGAATTCCAGGAACGCGCCACCGGCGGTGGAGATATACGACACCTGATCGTAGATGTCGTACTTCTGGATCGCGGCGATGGTGTCGCCGCCGCCGGCCAGGGTGAACGCGGAAGTCTTGGCGATGGCCTCGGCGATGGCCCGGGTGCCGGCACCGAACTGATCGAACTCGAACACGCCGACCGGGCCGTTCCAGACCACGGTGCCAGCCTTCATGATGATGTCGACGAGTTCCTGGGCGCTCTTGGGGCCGATGTCGAAGATCATGTCGTCGTCGACCACGTCGCCGGCGTTCTTCAGCACGGCAGGCTCGTTGGCATCGAACTTCTTGCCGCACACCACGTCGACGGCGATCGGGATGTTCGCGCCGCGCTGCTTCATCTTCTCGATCAGTGCCTGCGCGGTCGGGACCAGATCGTCCTCGCACAGCGACTTGCCGACGTTCTTGCCGGTGGCCTTGAGGAAGGTGTTGGCGATGCCGCCGCCGACCACCATCTGGTCGACCTTCTCGGACAGGGACTCCAGCACGGTCAGCTTGGTAGAGACCTTGGAGCCGCCGACGATGGCGACCATCGGGCGCTTCGGGCTCAGCAAGGCCTGGGTCAGCGCCTCCAGCTCCTGAGTCAGCAGGATGCCGGCCGCGGCGATCGGCGCGTACTTGGCGACGCCATGGGTCGAGGCCTCGGCGCGGTGCGCGGTGCCGAAGGCGTCCATCACGAACACGTCGCACAGCGCGGCGTACTTCTTAGCGGTCTCATCGAGGTTCTTTTTTTCACCCTTGTTGATGCGGCAGTTCTCAAGCACCACCAGTTCACCCGCGGCGACCTCGAAACCGCCGTCGACCCAATCCTTGATCAGGCGCACCGGCTTGCCGAGACGTCCGCCGATGTTGTCAGCGACGGGCTTCAGCGAGTTCTCTGCGGACCATTCGCCCTCGGTGGGACGGCCGAGATGCGAGGTCACCATGACCTTGGCGCCCTGCTTCAGGCAGTGGTTGATGGTCGCCATGGACGCGGTGATGCGCGCGTCGGAGGTGACCTTGCCGTCTTTCACCGGCACGTTGAGGTCGGCGCGGATCAGCACCCGCTTACCCTTGAGATCGAGATCGGTCAGTTTGATGACGGACATGCGAGACTCCTAAGCCTGGCTATCGAAACCTTCAATGCAAAGACGCCCAAACACCTTTGCGTTGAAAATCTCACCGGTAAAAACACGCCGCCCGACAGGTATCGGGCGGCGTATCCAACTTACTTCGCGATGTGCTGCAGGAAGCGCAGCATGTTGCAGGTGTAACCGTACTCGTTGTCGTACCAGGCCACGACCTTGACGAAGGTGCCATCCAGTGCGATGCCGGCCTCGGAATCGAAGACCGACGGCTGCGAGCAACCGCGGAAGTCGGTGGAGACGACCTTCTCGTCGGTGTAGCCCATCACGCCCTTGAGCTCGCCTTCCGAGGCCTTCTTCATGGCCGCGCAGATATCCGCGTAGGCGGCATCCTTGTTCAGCTCGACGGTCAGATCGACCACCGACACGTCGGAGGTCGGCACGCGGAAGGCCATGCCGGTGAGCTTGCCGTTCAATTCCGGCAGCACCTTGCCGACGGCCTTGGCGGCACCGGTCGAGGACGGGATGATGTTTTCCAGGATACCCCGGCCGCCGCGCCAGTCTTTGCTGGACGGGCCGTCGACGGTCTTCTGCGTCGCGGTGGCGGCATGCACGGTGGTCATCAGACCACGCTTGATGCCCCAGTTATCATTCAACACCTTGGCGACCGGGGCCAGTGCGTTGGTGGTGCAGGAGGCCGCGGAGACGATGGCCTCGCCAGCGTACTTGGCGTGGTTGACGCCGTACACGAACATCGGCGTGTCATCCTTGGAGGGCGCGCTCTGCACGACCTTCTTGGCGCCGGCGTCGAGGTGCTTCTGGCAGGTATCCTTGCTCAGGAAGAAGCCGGTGGACTCAATAATGATGTCGGCGCCGGCCTCGTTCCACTTCAAATTGCCCGGATCGCGCTCGGCGGTCAGGCGGATCTTCTTGCCGTTGACGATCAGGTTGTTGCCTTCCACGGCGATGTCGCCCTTGAAGTTACCGTGCACCGAATCGTACTTCAGCATGTAGGCCAGGTAGTCGGGGTCGAGCAGGTCATTGATCGCGACCACTTCGATGCCCGGGAAATCCTTGCTGATCGCGCGGAACGCCATGCGGCCGATGCGGCCAAACCCATTGATGCCTACTTTAATTGCCATGGTTTCTCTCTCCGTCTGTCTCTAATGTGAACTTTAGTAAAAGGGGTCAGCGCCCTTTTGACTTTATTTACAGCACCGACTCCACGGTCTTGACCACGTTCTCCACGGTGAAGCCGAATTCCTTGAACAGCTGACCGGCCGGGGCGGACTCGCCGAAGCGGTCGAGGCCGACGACCTTGCCGTGGGTGCCGACATACTTGTACCAGCCGTCGGTCACGCCGGCCTCGATGGCCACCCGCCGGCTGACGGCGGCCGGCAGCACGGCCTCGCGGTAGCCGGCGTCCTGGGCGTCGAAGGCATTGGTCGAGGGCATCGATACCACGCGCAGCTTGCGGCCCTTGGCGGTCAACTCGTCATAGGCGGCCACGGCCAGCTCTACCTCGGAGCCGGTGGCGATGAGGATCGCCTCCGGTGTGCCCTCGCAGTCGCGCAGCACGTAACCGCCACGGGCGATGTCCTCCAGCTGTTCCGGTGTGCGGCTCATGTGCTTGAGGTTCTGGCGTGAGAAGATCAGGCAGCTCGGACCGCTCTTGCGCTCGATCGCCACCTTCCAGCACACCGCGGATTCCACCGCGTCGCAGGGGCGCCAGACCATCATGTTGGGGATCATGCGCAGGGTCGCGGTCTGCTCGACCGGCTGGTGGGTCGGGCCGTCCTCGCCCAGACCGATGGAGTCGTGGGTATAGACGAACAGGGTCGGCACCTTCATCAGCGCGGCCATGCGCAGGGCGTTGCGCGCGTATTCCGAGAACATCAGGAAAGTCGCGCCGTAGGGCACGAAGCCGCCGTGCAGTGCAATGCCGTTCATCATGGCGGACATGCCGAATTCGCGCACGCCGTAGTAGAGGTAATTGCCGTCGGACACGGTGTTGCTCACACCCTTGCAGCCCGACCACAGGGTCAGGTTGGAACCGGCCAGATCGGCGGAACCGCCAAGGAACTCCGGCAGCATTGGGCCGTAACCGTTGAGCGCGTTCTGCGAGGCCTTGCGGGTGGCGATGGTCTCGCCCTTGGCATCGACGCTCTTGACGAAGGCCCAGGACTGCTCGGCCCAGTTGGCCGGCAAATCACCAGCCATACGCCGTTCGAACTCGGCGGCCAGCGCGGGATGGGCCTTCTGGTAGGCGGCGAACTTGTCGTTCCAGTGCTGCTCGGCCGTGAGACCCTTCTGCTTGGCGCTCCAACCGGCATAGATATCCTGCGGAATCTCGAACGGCGCATGGCTCCAGCCGAGGTTCTCGCGGGTGGCCTTGATCTCGTCGTCGCCCAGCGGGGCGCCATGGCAATCGTGGCTGCCGCACAGATTCGGCGCGCCGTAGCCGATCACGGTCTTGCAGCAGATCATGCTCGGCTTGTCGTTGACCGAACGCGCCTCTTGAACGGCCTTTTTGATGGCCTCGGGGTTGTGGCCGTCGACATCGCGCACCACGTG
>JBHEOB010000074.1:0-6986 GCA_046261775.1 Guyparkeria sp. | reverse complement strand
GACCAGTATCCGGCGAGACTGTGTTTGAGCGATTCCGGCTTGCCGACGCCTTCGAATGGCTGCCTTTTGGTCGCGTCGATCAGTTTGTTGATTCTCCGCAGGGTCTTCTTGTCGGTTTTCTGCCAGTACAGATAGTCTTCCCACGCGTTCCCGGAGAAGACGAGATTCATTCGAGAATTTCCTTCTCCCGACCTCCGCCTTCTTCCAGCTCGGCAACGGAGTCCATCAAACGACGGGCGTTCCTTGGAGAGCGCAACAGGTAGGCTGTCTCTTCCAGTGACTCGTAGTCCTCAAGGGAAACCATGACCACGGACGGCGCCTTGCTCCGCGTGATAATGACAGGCGAGTGGTCGTTGCAGACCTCCCCCATGGTTTTTGCCAGATTGGCCCTGGCGACTGTGTAGCTGATGGCGTCCATGAGGCACTCCGGTGCGTGTTTTTGACAGCGTACAGGATACCGTACGTTGAAGTGCTCGCCAACTCGCGTCAGGGCGACCGTCCTTCGGTGCCCTGAAGCGGTCCCTTCAGTCGAAACCCAACATCGACTCCCGCGTTCTTTGGTGGACTGGGCTTCCGCCCAACTGGGCGGCTGGAAGTCGGACGCCTGCCAAGTGCACGTCCAGCTTTGCTATCAAGGTGTGGGCCTTGATGTAGGCCGGTTCCTACAGGCGAAACCGCCAGGTCCTACAGCGCTTTCAGACTATTCCGATACTCGCATCCGCCGACCTTCCTTAGAGTACGAAGCGTCCCACGTGTACAAGGAGGTAGGACGATGAAAGGACTCACCCATTCCGTACGCGCGGCCGCTATCGGGGCCGCGTTGCTGTTCACCACCCCGGCGTTCGCCGCCGAGCCCCTGGATATCAACCAGGCATCACAGGCCGAACTCGAGACCCTCAATGGTATCGGCCCGGTCTACGCCGAGCGCATCGTCGACTACCGTTCGGAGCAGGGACGCTTCGGCTCGGTCGACCAGCTCGCCGACGTACAGGGCATTGGTGACAAGACGATCGCGGCGATCAAGGACGAGGTCGCGGTCGGAAAGTGAGCCGTCATGAATTTCGGGCACGTATCCTGATTCCTAAGTGGCCGGTGTGCTCTCGCGAATCGCGAGGTTACAGAGCCGAACCCGCCTGCTATTCGTCGCCTGCCGCAATACTGAGACGTAGCCGACCGCTTCTATGCATTTGAGGGGGCGCGGCGAGCCGGTCTCTGTGCGGGGGTGGGTTGCGTACAAGGGCATCGGATCGGTCCGAATCAACCGGGCCACTGGTCTCAGGGGTGGCGCCCCCGCGTCATCAGGCCTTTGTTTCTCCGCTGAGTGACTCGTTGCCCCGGTTCTGCCGGGGTTTGTCTTTTTCCCGTGGTATGCCGCGGGATGTCCGAGCCACACATGACAATGGCGCGCTGGTGCGCGACAATGCCCGACTTTTAGAATTGATTTCTGGAACGGGCCACCATGAACCTGCACGAATATCAGGCCAAGGCGTTGCTGTCCGAATTCGGCATTCCCGTACCCTCTGGCTGGTTGATCGAATCGGCGACGGATGTCGGTGACGAAAACAGCCTGCCGGCGAGTGAGTCCGGTCGCTGGGTCGTCAAGGCCCAGGTGCACAGTGGTGCCCGCGGCAAGGCCGGGGGCGTGCGGCTCGTCAGCGACATCCACGATGTGGAGCAGGCGGTAACGGAGTTGCTCGGTACTCGGTTGGTGACGAAGCAATCCGGCCCAGGCGGCTTGCCTGTGGATGGGTTGCTGGTCGAGCCCGCGGCTGACATCCAGCATGAGTACTACCTCGCAGTCACGGTTGATCGCGCGCAACAACGCATCGTCATGATTGCCTCGTCCTATGGCGGCATGGACATCGAGGCGGTGGCCGAAGATCACCCCGAAGCGATCCATCAGGCGGTGATCAACCCCACGGTCGGTCTTGTCGCGTATCAGGCGCGCCAGCTGGCCTTCGCGCTCGGGCTGGCTCCCGCCCAGGTCAAGGGCTTTGTGCCCCTAGCCATGAACCTTTATCGCGCGTTCGTCGAACGTGACGCTGCCTTGATCGAGATCAATCCGTTGGCGGCGGTGGATAACGACAACCTTGCCGTGGTCGATGCCAAGGTTTCCCTGGACGATAACGCAGGGTACCGACAGTCCGATTGGTGGCAACGGCGCGATATCGCGCAGGAAGATCCGGCCGAGCGCAAGGCGATCGACCATGGCCTCAATTACGTCTCGCTGGACGGGAATATCGCCTGCATGGTGAATGGCGCCGGGCTGGCGATGGCTACCATGGATCTGATCCAACATGCCGGCGGCATGCCGGCCAACTTCCTGGATGTGGGTGGGGGAACCTCGGCGGCCAAGGTAACCGAGGCATTCAAGCTTATCCTTGAAAACCCTCGGGTCGAGGCCATCCTGGTCAACATCTTTGGCGGGATCGTGCGATGTGATCTGATTGCGGAAGGCATCATCGCGGCGGCTCGAGAAGTCGCCCTGAAAGTGCCGACTGTCGTGCGCCTAGCCGGCACCAACGCCGAACAGGGACGCCGCATGCTGGCCGAATCCGGGCTGGCCCTGACCGCCGAGGACGATCTCGCCGCGGCTGCCGCCCGGGCGGTCGAACTCGCCAATACCAGCCGGGAGGCTAGCCGATGAGCATTCTGGTCGACGAAACCACCCGGGTGATCTGCCAAGGTTTCACCGGCAAGCAGGGCACCTTCCACTCCGAGCAGGCAATCGCCTACGGCACGCGAATGGTCGGTGGAGTGACGCCCGGGAAGGGTGGTCAGACGCATCTCGGCCTGCCCGTGTTCGATACCGTGGCCGACGCCGTGCGCGAGACGGGGGCGAGCGCGAGCATGATCTACGTCCCGGCCCCTTTCGCTGCCGATTCGATCCTCGAGGCAGCGGCCGCCGGCATCGAGGTGATCGCCTGTATCACCGAGGGTATTCCGGTGATCGACATGCTCAGGGTCAAGGCCGTACTGGCCCAGGATTACCCGGATGCCTGCCTGATCGGTCCGAACTGCCCGGGGCTGATCACGCCGGATAGTTGCAAGATCGGCATCATGCCCGGGGCGATCCATACCAGGGGGCGAGTGGGCATCGTTTCGCGTTCAGGCACACTCACCTACGAGGCCGTCGCCCAGACCACCGCCACCGGTCTCGGTCAGAGCTCCTGTGTCGGTATCGGTGGCGACCCGATCGGTGGGCTGGATTTCATCGATTGCCTGTCGCGCTTTGCCGATGACCCGCAGACCGAGTTGGTGCTGATGGTGGGTGAAATTGGCGGCGGGGCCGAAGAGGCCGCCGCCGAGTTCATCCGGCAGGGTTATCCCAAGCCCGTGGTGGCCTACATTGCCGGCGCGACGGCGCCGGCCGGCAAGCGCATGGGGCACGCCGGTGCGGTGATTGCCGGGGGCAAGGGCACGGCCGCGGCGAAATGCGCGGCCTTGCGTGCCGCCGGCGTACACGTGGTGGAAAGCCCGTCCGAGCTGGGCGTCACTGCCGCGCGCGTCCTCCAGAACCAGTCCGAGGGCATGAACGCATCGTGACCGACAAACCGAATCGAATCGAGCAGCGCGAGGTCGACGGTCTGCGCATCGCGTTGGCACAGATCAATACCCGGGTGGGCGACTGCCGTGCCAACGCCTCGCGCGTGATTGAACTGGTGGCGCGCGCCCGCAAGGAAGTCGATGCCCGACTGGTTGTGTTCCCCGAGTTGACCATATCTGGTTACCCACCCGAGGACCTGCTGCTGCGTGAGGACTTCGTCGAGTCCTGTGAGGCTCAGTTGCTCCGGATTGCCGGCGAGGTGGGCGACACGGCGGTGTTGATCGGCACCCCGGGGCGCGGTTCAGATGGCGTTATGCAGAACCAGGCGGTGCTGATCGACGGTGGTCGGGTCGTGGCACGATACGCCAAGCGCGCCCTGCCCAATTACGGGGTGTTCGACGAAAAACGTTATTTCCGCAAGGGCACCGCTCCGCTGGTCGCCGAGATCGACGGCGTCCCGGTGGGTGTGGTCATCTGCGAGGATGCCTGGCGCGAGGGGCCGATCGAGGAAACGGCCCATGCCGGCGCGCAGGTGATCTGCGTTCTCAATGCCTCGCCGTTTCATCGCCAGAAAACCCGGGAGCGCGAGACGCAGATAGCCGAGCGCGTGCATTCCAGTGGTTGCACCATCATCTACGTCAATCTGGTGGGGGGGCAGGACGAGCTCGTGTTCGACGGCCGTTCCTTCGTTTCATCCCCGACCGGCAACCACATGCACCTGCCCGGTTTTGCCGAGAGCATCGGCTGGACGGAGGTGTCACCGAAGGGTGAAGTGCTGGCGCACGGACCCAGCCATGAATGGCAGCAGGGCGAGGCGGAGGTTTATCGCGCCCTGACTACCGGGGTCGCCGATTACGTGCGGAAGAACGGCTTTTCCGGCGTGGTGCTGGGGCTCTCGGGGGGGATCGACTCGTCCCTGGTGCTGGCGCTCGCCGTGGACGCGCTGGGGGCGGACAACGTCCTGGCCGTGCGCATGCCGTCCCAGTACACCTCGCCCATGAGCCTGGAGGATGCCCAGCTCCAGTGCGATGCGCTGGGGGTGCGTTGCGAGACGCTATCGATCGAGCCGGTCTTCGGCTCATTCCGGGAGACGCTCTCGCCGCTGTTCGCCGGCCTGACTGAAGACGTGACCGAGGAAAACCTGCAGGCACGCACCCGCGGCGTGATCCTGATGGCCCTGTCGAACAAGTTCGGCCGATTGCTGCTGACCACCGGCAACAAGTCGGAACTGGCGGTGGGCTACGCCACGCTCTACGGCGACATGGCCGGCGGGTTCGCGCCGATCAAGGACGTGCCCAAGACCGTCGTCTACCAGCTGGCCCGCTACCGCAACTCGCTCGGCGGGACGGTACGCCCGGAGCTCGAGGCCGTGCCCGAGCGTGTCATCACCCGCGAGCCGTCGGCGGAGTTGCGCGCCGATCAGTTTGATTCAGACTCACTGCCGGCTTACGTGGATCTCGATCGCATTATCGAAGCCTTTGTCGAGCATGACCGCAGCATCGAGGAAATCGTTGCGATGGGCCTGGACGAGGCCGTGGTCCGTCGTGTGGTGGGGATGATCTTGGTCAACGAGTACAAGCGACGACAGGCCCCGCCGGGAGTGCGCATCAGCCGACGCGCCTTCGGTCGCGACCGCCGCTACCCAATCAGTTCCGGCTTTCGCCCCGACAAGAACGGCGGTTGAGGCACCGGAGTCATGCCGACAAGCACAGTCTGACCTCTGATCTCTACCCCAGGTCCCCCCACTGATACTGCAGCACCGCTACCCCGGTGATCGCCGCGGTCTCGGCACGCAGTATGCGCGGGCCTAAGGTCAGGGCGCGAAAACCATGCTCGTCTGCCGTGGCCACTTCACCGTCCGTCAGTCCGCCTTCCGGGCCGACCAGCAGGGCCACGCCCAACGGGCGCGGCTGTTCGCGCAGTTCGGTCAATGGCCGTGCGGCGCGCGGGTCGAGGACCAGGCGCAGTGGCGCTTCGCATTCCGCCGCTGCCTGGGCGAGCGAGCGTATCGGTTCGAGGGAGGGCAGGGTATCGCGCCCGCACTGCTCGCAAGCATTGATCATGATCTGGCGCCAGCGAGAAAGGCGCTTCTCGGCGCGAATACCCTTGAGCTCCAGCACGCTGCGTTCGGTTTCCACCGGGGCGATGGTAGTGACGCCCAGCTCGACCGCTTTCTGGATCACCAGATCCATCTTCTCGCCCTTGGCCAGCGCGGCCATCAGGGTGATCGGGACGACCGATTCTTTTGGGCTGGCCTCGCTGGAGTCGACATGCACCTGCGCCTCGCGCCTCGTCAATGCCAGCCGGCCGTGGGCTCGACGGCCACGGCCGTTGAACAGTTCCAGCGGCTGGCCGTCCTTCAGGCGCAGGACGTTTCGCAGGTAGTTGACCGTGTCGACCGGCAGATCGATGTCGCTTCCGACAACGAGTTCATGGTCGACGAAGACACGGCGTATGCGCATCGAGGTTAGCCTAGCGCCGCGCGGGCGGCGTCGCGCGTGACCTCGAACACGTGGCGATAGTCCTCCTCGTCGAGGACGTAGGGCGGCATCCAGTAGAGGGTGTTGCCCAGCGGGCGCAGCAGCAGCTCGTGCTCAAGCGCGTACTGGTACGCGCGCACCCCACGGCGATCCTCGGACGGGAACGGCTCGCCCGTTGCCGGGTCGATCAGGTCCATGGCCGCGATCATCCCGGTCCTGCGCACGTTGGTGATGTGTGGTTCCTTGGCCAGCTCGGCCAGGTAGCCGTCCATCAGCTCCTGTGCCTTATGGTTGGCGTTGATGACGTCATCGCGCTCGAACAGGTCGAGCGTGGCGAGTGCCGCGGCGCAGGCCAAGGGGTTGCCGGTGAAGCTGTGGCTGTGCAGGAAGGCGCGCATGGTGGCGTAGTCGTCATAGAACGCCTGGTAGACCGTGTCGCTGGTAAGCACCGCGGCCAGCGGCAGGTAGCCGGCCGTCAGTCCCTTCGACAGGCACATGAAGTCCGGCGTGATGTCGGCCTGCTCGCAAGCGAACAACGTGCCGGTGCGACCGAAGCCCACCGCGATCTCGTCACAGATCAGGTGCACGTCGAACTCGTCGCAGAGCATGCGCAGGCCGCGGATGTAGTCCGGGTGGTGCATCAGCATGCCCGCCGCGCACTGGACCAGCGGCTCGACGATCACCGCCGCGGTGCGGTCGGCCTGTTCCTCGAGGATCTTGCGCATCCCGTTCAGTGCCTCGGCGGCGCGTTCGCGGCAATCGCCACGGTCCTGGCGGCAGGCCGGCGAAGGCGCGGTGGCCGTGGTGCGAAGCAGCGGACCGTAGGTGTCCTTGTACAGACCCACGTCGCCGACCGAGAGCGTGCCAAGCGTCTCGCCGTGGTAGCTGTTGGCCACCGTGACGAACTCGCTCTTCTCCGGCCGCCCGTTGTTGCGCCAGTAGTGGTAGCTCATCTTCAG
>JBHEOB010000073.1:0-7072 GCA_046261775.1 Guyparkeria sp. | reverse complement strand
GGGTGGGGTGGTTGTCGGAGACGTTGAATACGCCGGTGACCGGGTCGCCGATCTCGAGGCGATCGACCAGCAGGCGCAGGATATCGGCCAGATCCTCGGCATGGATGCGGTTGGACCAGGGCGCTTCGCGTCCGGCGGGCACGGGCGTGCCCTGACGCACCTTCTCGACCGGCAGGCGTTCGCAGGCGTAGATGCCGGTCACCCTCAGGACGCAGTCCGGTATCTGTCGCGATTGCGCGTACTGCCGGCATTGCGCCTCGGCATCCAGACGGCGATAGCCCCGATCGTGGCCGGGGGCGGGCGGTGTCGATTCGCTCACCCAGTTGCCCCCATGGTCACCGTAGACGCCGGTGGTGCTGATGTAGATCAGGCCGGCGGGGGGTGCCAGGTAGACCCATATCGCGTTTTCCGGGGTGGCCTCCGAGGGGATCGAGTCGTCCTGGTCGAGATCCTGCACCACGCTGTGCCATCCGCCGCGATGCCCCCGCGGTGGCTCCGCGGTGTGTCGGCCGACGGCAACGATGTCATGGTCCGGCAATCTCGCGGCGAGTCGCCGGGCGATGTCGCCGTAGCCGATCAGGACGATGGGGCGGGGTGCAGTGTCGGATGGCATGCGATGAGACTTCCGGTTGGTGGCATGGGCGAGAAGGGTAGCCTGTGAACCCCAAGCCTGCACGTGCGGGTGCGGTTGGGCAGATGGCGTTGTCCCTTTGATGATTTGTTGACCATAAAAGAAGACCCGCCGTGAGGCGGGTCGCTGTGTCTGACTTAGGTGTTGCTGCCGGTGCCTACAACTTGAAGCGGGCCAGGTTCGCCTGAAGTTCCTCGGCCAGTCGGGCGAGCTCCTGAGAAGCCGTGCGGGTCTGCGTTGCGCCATCGGCCGACTCTTCGCTGACCTGCGAGATGGTCTGCACGTTGCGATTGATTTCCTCGGCCACGGCACTCTGCTCCTCGGCGGCGCTGGCGATCTGGAAGTTGAGATCGTTGATGCCGTTGACCCGATCGGTGATTTCACCCAGCGCACCCTCGGTGTTGGACATGGCCTCCGTGCTGCGGTCGACCTCGCTTTCCGCCCGCTCCATCGCGGAGACTGCCTCCGTCGATCGGGATTGCAGGCGGCCGATCATGGAATGGATTTCCTCGGTGGAGCCCTGGGTGCGCGAGGCCAGGGCGCGCACTTCCTCGGCCACGACCGCGAAGCCACGGCCGTGCTCGCCGGCGCGTGCGGCCTCGATCGCCGCGTTGAGCGCCAGCAGGTTGGTCTGGTCGGCGATGGCGCCGATCACGTCCAGTACCTTGCCGATTTCCTGGGATTCGGCCTTGAGGGTGTGAATGGTCTCGGCGGACTGGCGAATCTCGTCGGACAGGGACCCCACCGCGTTGACCGCCGAGGAGAGCACGCTCTGGCCGTGCTTGGCGGATTCATCGGCCTTCTGGGCACCCTGGGAGGCGTCGGATGCGTTGCGGGCCACCTCTTCCACGGTGGCGGTCATTTCGTTCATGGCCGTCGCGACCTGCTCGATTTCCTCGAGCTGGCGGCGCATGCCGCGGTCGGTCTGCTCGGATACCGCGGAGGTCTGTTCGGCTGCCGAGGCCAGCTGGCGAGAGGCGTCACCGATCCGCTGGAGGGTGTCGTGCAGCGAACCGCGGGCCGAGTTCATGTGGTTGATGATCGCAGCGATCTCGTCCTTGCCATCCGAGGAGACGCTCTCGCTGAGGTTGCCCTCGGCGAAGTTGGTGGCGAAGCGGTCGGCCGAGCGCAGGCCGGCGGCGATACCGTGGATGATCCACCAGGCAATGCCAATGATGATGAACAGGTTGATGGCGGTGATGGCGCTCTGGATCCAGACATCCCGGGCCACCGTCGCCTGCGTCTCGGCGAGTTCGGCCTCCATGTTGCCGCGCAGGATGCCTTTGTACTCGTCGGCAGCCGATTCAAAGGCCGGCAGCACTTCGGTCAGCGTCAGGATCAACAGGGCCTGGGCGCCCACGTAGTTTTGTTCGTCGAGCTTTTCGAGCAGCGGGTTGAAGGCGACGTTGATCAGTTCCTCCTGCGTCGCGAACAGTTGCTGTTGCGCCTGGTTGGAGACGTCCTTCCGGTGCTCGATGTTTGCGATGCTCGCGTTGATCTCGGCCAGCTTCTCCCGGTTGGCCTCGACGATATCGAGGTGCATCTCGATCGGGTGATCGTGCATCGCCGCAGTTCGGCCCTCGGGGTCGTGCTGCAGGGCAAGCAGCGATTGCGTCGTCATCTGGTTGATCAGTTGCACCGACTCTTCGACCTGCAGGACCGGCTTGATGCGGAGTTCATGGTTCTTCTCGGCAAGCTCCTGCTGGTGCATTTCGGCGTAGATGCCATAAATGCTGGTCAGCAGTGTGGCGATGCCGGCCAATGCGACGAGGAGTATGAGTTTCGCCTTGATGGTCATGTTGTTGCCTGCGCTCCTGAGGTCATGGGCACCGCCGTCCGTCGGACGCCGCACCGCAAGAAGATATGCCTGTGTCGGGTTATATCGGACACGAGGCGCGAGACTTTAGCGCGTCGAGAAATCCCTGGCGAATCATTGCGGCCACGGGAAACAAAAAAACCGCCCAGGGATGGGCGGTTTTAGGCCGTTTCGGCTTGACGGCTGGGCGTTAACCGCCGCTTTGCTCGATTGCCT
Organism: Guyparkeria sp.; assembly: GCA_046261775.1. Lineage (GTDB taxonomy): Bacteria > Pseudomonadota > Gammaproteobacteria > Halothiobacillales > Halothiobacillaceae > Guyparkeria. The sequence goes on along the minus strand of JBHEOB010000073.1, from coordinate 4,409 downwards.
GGAGCATGTCGTTGGCGGGGCGGTAACCGGGCATGGCCGCGCCGTTGGGCAGGATGGTGTAGGGCGTGCCGCTCATGCCGAGGCGGTTCGAGAGGGTCATGTTCTCCTCGATCATGTCGTTGCGGCAGGCCTTGGCATCGACCGAACCGCCCTTCATCGCCTGGTCGAGGGCAGACTTCGGATCATCGGCGCAAGCGACCTTCGAGGAGACCTCGAAGCCCTTCGAACCCGGCCCCTGCCGTGGCGTGAGGATATAGGTGACCTCGACGCCGGCCTTGCTCAGTTTCGGCAACTCCTTGTGGAGCTTGTCGCAGAACGGGCAGGTCGGATCGGTCAGAATGGTGATCGAGTGCTTCGCCTCGCCCTCGGCCGGGTAGACGAGCTTGCGTTCCCCGGGAACCTCCTCGAGGACGGCCAGCCGCTGGGAGTCCTGCTTGCCCTGGGTGAGATTCTGCCGATTCTCCACGTCGATCAGGTCGCCGGCGATCAGGTACTTGCCGTCGGCGGTCACGTAGGCGATCTGGCCGTTGGAGATCAGCTCGTAGATGCCTTTGGCTGGGGTTTCCTCGATCGAATCGACCGGCACGCCAGGCATGTTCTGCTCGATGCTGGCGGTGATCGCCTCCTTGTCGTCGGCAAGGGTCGGGGTCGTCGACAGACCCAAGGCAATGGCCAGGGGCAGCGCAAGGGGAAGGGCCTTCAGGCCGTAGCGGTTGGCTAGGGGAAAAGCGGTGTTTCGCATCGTGTCATCAACCTGGGTTTGTATGGTCGTGTCTGGCTAGCTCGCTTGGAGTGCCGAGCGCCGCTCGGGTTCCATTTTACCGGGGCTCCATTATGTTGCGGTTCCACGCAACCGGTGTGGTTCGACGCACGCTATTGTGACACCACGGCGCCGTATAGGCATCGCAAAAGCCGGAGTTACGCCCGGTTTGTCATTGTCGGTCCGTTCAGCCGCGCGGGTGGTGCTCGGCGTGCAAGGCCTGCAGACGGGCGGTGGCGACATGCGTGTAGATCTGCGTGGTGGACAGGTCGGCGTGCCCGAGCAGCATCTGCAGGGCGCGCAGGTCGGCGCCATGGTTGAGCAGGTGCGTGGCGAAGGCATGTCTGAGGGTGTGGGGCGAGGGCAGTCGGGCCAGGCCGGCTGCGCGAGCGTGGTGCTTTAGCCGATACCAGAACGCCTGCCGGGTAAGGGCGGTGCCGCGCCCGGTGACGAACACCGCGGCGGTCTGATGCTCGCCCAGCAGTGCCGGTCGCGCCTGGTCGAGGTAGCGTCGCAACCAGTCGATCGCCTCGTCGCCGATGGGTACCAGCCGCTCGCGCCCGCCCTTGCCGGTGATGCGCGCCAGGCCGTGGGCGAGATGGATCTCGTTGAGCGTCAGGTTGACCAGTTCCGAGACCCGCAGGCCGGTGGCGTAGAGCGTCTCGAGCATCGCTCGGTCGCGCTGGCCCAGCGACGAGCCGGTGTCCGGGGCATTCAGCAGGGCCTCGACGTCGGCCTCGCTGAGATCACTCGGCAACTCGCGAGGCCGGCGGGGCGCCGGCAGATCGTTGGCCGGGTTGGGCTGAATCAGTCCCTCCCGGTTGGCCCAGGCATAGAATCGGCGTAGGGCCGAGCGCATCCGGCCGACCGAGCGGTGTGCCGCGCCTTCGCTCAGACGCTCGCCGATCAGGCGATTCAGGGCCTCGCCATCGGCATCGGTGAGGGCCTGGCTCTCGTCGAGTGCGGCCGAACCGGACAGTCGCCGGGCGGTCAGTTCGAGGTCGCGCCGATAGGCCGCCCGGCTGTTTTCCGCCAGGTTTTCCTCCAGCCAAAGCGCCTCGATGAAGGCCGTGATCAGTTCGTCATCCCGCATCGGGCGTGCCCTCGGTGTGTGGTCTCAATGGGTGGGGTCTTCCTCGGCCTGAGCCCGGTTAGATCCTGGTCCGGGCATGATCAATCCGCGATCAATCCGGGCTCGTTCTCGATTCATTATGACAAGGCCGATCGGGCCCGTGGCAGTGAAACGCTTGATCTGGCGAGGAAAGGGCGGGAAATCCCCGCTTTTCAGACGGGTTGTCCACGTTTTTATCCACAATCAAGCCGAGTGCCTGGCGGCCCTACCACGTCGAGCCGCGGCCTGCCAAGGCCAATGTCACGAAACGTCACATGATTGCGCTTTTGCGGGTATATTTCTATAAATAACAGACACATGGGGTGTTTGGCTGGGTTGGGCGTCTCGCGTTGGCGAAAAAATGCGCAATCCGTGCAACTGCCTGATCGGCCTTTGTCCGGCGTGGTTGTGGGCGTGTTTTCCACGAGGTTGTCCACAGCTTCTGTGCATAACTAATCTCCGCTTGGTCGAAAGCCTTTTCCGGCAATCACTTGGCGCGAACTGTTGGGGGTTCGTTCAGCAATTGCCAGCTAAGTTGTGGGCCTGCTGACGCGGTGTTTCCCAGCCGTGCGGCGAATTTTGCTAATCTTGCGCCGTGCGATTGCCCCGGCACCCAGTGCGGGGCCGCGTCTGTTGGATCAGGCGCCCGACAATCGAAGACGAACACCAACCGATCACGAACACCGATGGAGTCTTTATGGATAACCTCGAGTCCATTCTGAGCGAGAACCGTGTCTTCTCGCCGTCGCCGGAATTCTCCGAGCGGGCGAGAATCGGGTCGCGTGCGGCCTTTGACGAACTGGCCGCCGAGGCCGAGAGCGATTTCGAGGGTTTCTGGGCGCGACTCGCGCGCGAATTCGTCACCTGGGACACGCCGTTCACCCAGACGCTGGACGACTCGAACGCCCCGTTTTTCAAGTGGTTTGCCGACGGCAAGCTCAACGTCTCGGCCAACTGCATCGATCGTCACCTGCCGGAAAAGGCCGAGAAGACGGCCATCATCGGCGAGTCGGACGACGGCACGGTCACGCATATTTCCTACCAGGACCTGCATGACCGGGTCGCGCGACTCGCCAACGCGCTCAGGGCGCAGGGCATCGATAAGGGCGATCGGGTGATCATCTACCTGCCGATGATCCCCGAGGCGAGCGTGGCCATGCTCGCCTGCGCGCGGATCGGCGCGATCCACTCGGTGGTCTTCGGCGGCTTCTCCGCCGAGGCGCTGCGCGATCGCATCCAGGACACCGAGGCCAAGATGGTGATCACCGCCGACGGCAACATGCGCGGCGGCAAGAAAGTCGTCCTCAAGGGACAGGTGGACAAGGCCCTCGAGCACGGCTGCCCGTCGGTCGAGAGCGTGATCATGCTCGAGCACATCGGTGGCGTGGGTACCGGCAACGCCGGCGTCAAGGAGCTGACCTGGGCCGAGGCCATCGACGGCCAGCCGGCCGAGTGCGAGCCGGTGATGGTCGAGGCCGAGCACCCGCTGTTCATCCTCTATACCTCCGGTTCCACCGGCAAGCCCAAGGGCATCGTGCATTCCTCGGGTGGTTATCTGGTCAACGCGGCGATGACCTCTTCCTGGGTGTTCGACCTGAACGACGATGACGTCTACTGGTGCACCGCGGACGTCGGCTGGATTACCGGCCACACCTACGTTACCTACGGCCCGCTGGCCCTGGGCGTGACCCAGGTGGTCTTCGAGGGCGTGCCCACCTACCCGGACGGCGGGCGTTTCTGGGATATGGTCGAGCGGCACAAGGTGAGCGTGTTCTACACCGCGCCGACCGCTATCCGCGCGCTGATGAAGCTCGGCGACGAGGTGCCGAACAAGTACGACCTGTCCAGCCTGCGCCTGCTGGGTACCGTGGGCGAACCAATCAACCCCGAGGCCTGGGTCTGGTACCACCAAGTGATCGGCGGCGGTCGCTGTCCGATCACCGACACCTGGTGGCAGACCGAGACCGGCGCGCACATGATCGCCCCGGTCCCCGGCGCGATCGACCTGGTGCCGGGCTCCTGCACCCTGCCGCTGCCGGGCATCATCGCCGACGTGGTCGACGATCATGGCCACTCGGTGCCGACCGAGAGCGGCGGCAACCTAGTGATCAAGAAGCCCTGGCCGTCGATGCTGCGCACCATCTGGGGCGACGAGGAGCGCTTCCAGCGCACCTACTTCCCGGACAACCTGCCGGGCTACTACCTGGCGGGCGACTCCGCGCGGCGTGACCAGGACGGCTACATCTGGATCATGGGTCGCATCGACGACGTCATCAACGTCTCCGGTCACCGCCTGGGGACCATGGAAGTCGAGTCCGCGCTGGTCGCACACCCGGAAGTGGCCGAGGCCGCCGTGGTCGGCCGTCCGCACGACGTGAAAGGCGAATCGATCGTGGCCTTCGTCGTGGTCAAGGGCGACCGTCCAAAGGGCGAAGCCGCCGACGCCATGGTCAAGACCCTGCGCGACTGGGTCGCCGAGCAGATCGGCCCGATCGCCAAGCCCGAGGAGATCCGCTTCGGCGAGAACCTGCCCAAGAC
>JBHEOB010000072.1:6832-7388 GCA_046261775.1 Guyparkeria sp. | reverse complement strand
GATCGGTCGTGCGTCCCCAGAGCCGTTCGGCTGCCCGGTTGACGTGTGTGACCTCATTTCGCTGGTTGGTTGTGACGACGGCGTAAATGGCCACATCGATCGTCTGCCGGGCCGGGTTGTGCTGGAACCAGAGCCTGGTTGACCTGAGTTTGCGCCGGTCTGCGGCAGCGCTTTGCCTTCCCCTTCAGGCGAATTATCCACTTCGCACCGAACCGGCCGATCGAGGTTGTACAGTACCTATATTACTGTTATACAATCGTCGTCGAGACGTGTCTTCTTGATGGTCTGCTTAGCGGCCAGCTGACAAGGGCCGTTCGTTTTTGGGGTGGCCGCAGCGACAAATGGAGTGAGGGCGACAAGCGCGCCGAGCGCAACCGAAAGGTTCGGACGCGCACCTTGAGCGTGTGTCAGGCGGTCCCCGCTTTCGCGTCAAACGGTTCGCTCCGATGGTTGGCGAGACGAATGTCGCGGACAGGGCGTTTCGTTTGGGGAGTCGGATGCCCATCGTCGGGCACCCGTCGCGGTGGCACGCGGGGAGGCCGCGCCAAGTGGCGGG
>JBHEOB010000072.1:0-6822 GCA_046261775.1 Guyparkeria sp. | reverse complement strand
GGTTTTCAATCGCGTGTTCATCATGACGTCATGACGCCAAATCAGGTTCGTTGGCCGAACCGCCGTCAGGCCAACGAGCCGGTCATCGGCCACCTCAAGGCTGAACACCGAATGCGGCGCAACCACGTCAAGGGATAACTTGGCGATGCGCCGGAGTGGTTGGGGCGAGCGCCGGCCACGACCCGCGTTGGCAGATGCGGAGAGGGTGGTTGAACCCTTCTGGCGCGCGACTCCCAAGCGGTCAGGTGCCAAGATCGCTGGAGTGGCGGCTGATCGAGCCCTTGCTGGGCGCAGCAGCCGCCTCGGGCCGACGTCGGCCTCGCCCCATTGGCTGATTGCTTGCTGATGTCGAACGCGTTTCTCGACACCGACGGGGTCAAGATCGAGTCGAAAGGGCCGATTACCCGAGTCCAAATCAACTGACGGCCAGATCCAGACAACCCGGAGCCCACGCATGCCTGCCCTGTTCAAGAACCTCACCATCGGTGCCCGACTCGCCCTCGGTTTCGCGCTGGTGATCGTCTTCATCGCCGCGCTGATCGTTCCGCTGGTGATCACCGAGTTGTCGGCGACCATCAAGCAGGCACAACAACGCGAACTGCGCGGCCTGTTCGAGAACGCCCAGGCCGAGATCGGCGCCGAGGGCCGGCTGGCCGAGGCATTGAGCACGGCGATGTCTCGCATCCCGGATATCGAACGGGCCATGGCCGACCGGGACCGCGAGCGGATCAGCGAGATAACCCTACCGATGTTCGCCTCGATGCGTGATGAATATGGTGTAGTCCGGTCTCATTACCACCTGCCCCCTGCCGTCTCCTTCTTTCGCGTTCAAAAGCCTGAGAAATACGGCGATGACCTCTCGGGTTTCCGCCAAACGGTGCTGACCACCAACAACGAGCGCAAACGCGTCCGCGGACTGGAACGAGGGGCGGAGGGCCTGGGCATACGCGGCATCTCGCCGATCAGCTACCAGGGTGAGCACCAGGGCAGCGTCGAGTTCGGCATGAGCTTCGGCCAGCCGTTCTTCGACAAGTTCAAAAATGGTTACGGTGTCGATATCGGGCTGTATCTCGAGACCGACGCCGGCAATTTCGAGGCCTTCGGCTCGACCCTCCAGAACCCGTCCACGCTCGACGCCGAGCAATTGCGGACCGCCCAGGGCGAAACCACCATCTGGGAGCACAGCCTGGGCGAAACGCCCACGGTGACCTATGCCCACACCATCGCCGATTTCTCGGGCGACCCGGTGGGCGTACTCGCGGTGAGCATGGATCGCAGCGAATACGTCGATCGCCAGGCCGCCGCGCGCAACAAGGTGCTCTCGGTGATGGCCGTGGCGATCGCGATTGCCGCGATCATCGGCTTTCTGATCACCCGCAGCATCACCAGACCGCTGCGCCGCACCATCAAGGCCATGGACGACATCGCCTCGGGTGACGGCGATCTCACCCAGAGGCTCGACGAGAGTGGTCGGGACGAGATCGCCGACCTGTCGGCGGCTTTCAACCGCTTTGCCGGCAAGATGCGCGACTCGATCCACGAGGTTGCCAATTCCACCGGCCAGCTCTCCGCCTCGGCCGAGGAGCTCTCGCAGATCACCACGGATACCAACGAGGGCGTACAGCGCCAGCGCGAGGAGACCGAGATGGTCGCCTCCGCGATGAACGAGATGACCAGCACGGTCCAGGACATCGCCCAGAACGCCTCGGGTGCCGCCGATGCGGCGCAGAACGCCGACGAAGAGGCCAAGGACGGTCAGCGCGTGGTCAACGAGACCATCCAGCACGTCGCCGACCTGGCCGACGAGATCGAGGCGGCCGGTGGCATCATCGGCAACCTCGAGGCGGCCAGCGAGAAGATCAGCACCGTGGTCGACGTGATCCGCGAGATCGCCGAGCAGACCAACCTGCTGGCACTCAACGCCGCCATCGAGGCCGCCCGCGCCGGCGAGCACGGCCGCGGGTTCGCGGTTGTCGCCGAGGAAGTCCGCTCGCTCGCCAGCAAGACCCAGGCCTCCACCCTCGAGATCCGCGAGATGGTCGAGAGTATCCAGGGCGGCTCCAAGCAGGCGGTCGGTGCCATGCAGAGCAGCCAGGAGCATGCCCGCAAGACCGCCGACCAGGCCCGCGAGGCCGGCCAGTCGCTGGTGACCATCACCCGCGCGATCGAGACGATCACCGACATGAACCAGCAGATCGCCTCGGCGGCCGAGGAGCAGGGTCAGGTGGCCGAGGAGATCAACCGTAACGTCTCGAACATCAACGAGGCGGCCTCCCAGACGTCCGAGGGCGGTCAGCAGACCTCGACGGCCAGCGACGAGCTGGCACGACTGGCCTCCCAGTTGCAGGCGCTGGTCAACCAGTTCCGCACCTGATCGATCCGCCTGGCCGGATCAAGGCCAAGCCCCGCGATGCGGGTGTCGTCGTGAGGATGCCCGTCTTGTTGGGAAACCGATTGGTCGGCGTATCGTCTGTGCCCGGATAACACCAACCAGAACGGACGCCGTGTCGCTCAAATTGCCGGCGTCTTGGCAAGGGTAAATGACGTGAATGCCCATTTGGTTAGTAAGTGATCGATCCGCCGACCGCGGTGGGTCCGCAGGGCTTTTCTTGGATGGGAAGATTCAACCAGCTTCATGAAACTTCTTGAACTTGTCGCTTCCCCGTGGGGTGATACGGATTGGCGTATGAGGCTTCAGCCTTTGTGGCCGCTTCCCAAATCCCGTGGGAAGTGGCGGGCGGTTGAGCGGTCAAGCTTCCAGACTCTCTTTGCTGAGCGGGGGGGCAAAAGGGTGCAAGATCACGCCAACACCCGTACAGCAAGGGGGCAATGCCCGACGAGTCTCTGCGCGAGATCGGCTTCAAGTTCCGGTGTGGGGGTTTACGGGCCGGAACTTCACCACCGATTCGGGCAGGAGCGATTGCTACAGCGATCAGGACCGGCCAGCCATCCACTGCCCACGAGCCACCGCGCTCTGCGTTGACGGCGGACAGACCCTGACCGGAGACGAGCCCACACAGAGGAAAGATGGGCGTGTGCGGTTCGACTTGAGATCGAAACGAGAACCATGATCCCGGCCATTCTCAAAGGCGTCAGTGGACGCTTCGTGATCGGCCTCGTGGCACGTCTCAGTGGCCGGTATCGAACGGTTTGGTGCCGTCGGCCCCGGCCTTGAGCACAGGGTCGTGTCAATCCCCTCGCCGTTGAAGGTCAGTCGGTCAGGCACCGTTGGGTCGGCCGGGCAGTGAGTTGAATGGTAAGCGTTCAACCAACACCCACTGGCGGGCCCTGGTCAGCGGTCAAATGACGGTCTGGCGGGGGGCGGTTGACCGCCTACTTTGAGGCTCCGAGACCAGCAGGCCAGTTGGCTGTGCTCCCCGGCTCAAAGGGATTCGAGTTGTGCCATCGCGTAGGTGACCATCAGCCAGGCCAGCACCAGCAGGGGCAGGTAGCGGGCCACAAGGTAGATCCGCCATTCCCACCACCGTGTTTCGGTGCCCAGCACCGTGCGGATACGGGTGGGCGGGATAAACCAACTGATCAGAGCGGCACCGACGAGCCCGGAGACGATGATCACGTTGCCGCCGGCAATGCGGTCGACCACGTCCAGGATGGGTTCGCCCGCGATATTAAGGTTTAGGGGCGTGAAGCTCAGTGCCGAGAAGGTGCCCAGGACGATCATGACCGTGCTGACCAGGCCCACTGCCTGTCCATTGCTAAGGCGCAGTTCCTCGGCCACGGCGGCCGTCATCACCTTCATTCCGGCGAGACTTGAGCTAAAGGCGGCGGCAAAGAACAAGGCGAAGAACACGAGGGCGACCCAGTAGCCTCCATTCATCGACTCGAAGGCTCGCGGCATGGTCTCGAACGCGAGTTGGCTACCTGCTGTGGGCTCAAGTCCAAAGCTGAAGACGAAGGGGAAGATCATCCACCCGGCAAGCAGCGCAATACCGGTCTCCGTCCCGGCCACGATCAGGCAAGCACGAGGGACATGGGTGCGTTTCGGAATGAAGCTCCCGTAGGTCACCAGGTAACCCTGACCGATTGCCAACGTGTAGAAGGCCTGGCCGAAGGCGAATGCCCAGAGGGTGCCGTCGGTCAGTCGGGGCCAATCGATCTGGAAAAAAAAGGTGATCGTGTCCGACCATCCCGGTGTCCGACTCGCGACGACCACCAGCCCGATGATCACCAGCAGGAGAACGGGCATCAGGATCTTTGACAGTGTCTCGATGGCCTTGATGTCCCGGGCCAGCACCATGGCGGCGGCGAGCGTGACGATCAGGAAATACCAGAAGGAGTTGTAGCCGGCGGTGTATTCGTCGAAACCGCGCAGATTGTTGAACAGCGCATCCACGGTGTAACCCAGCGTCCAGCCGGTAATCACCAGGTAGTAGCTCGTGATCGCCGTGGTGATCAGGACCACGAACCAGCCGTAGCCGGTGCCGAAACGGCTGACCTGGCGGTAGGTATGGACCGTGCTGCCCTGTGCCAACCGGCCGGCGGAGACCTCTAGCATCATCAGCGGGAGCACGACCACCACCAGGGCAAGCAGGTAGGCAATTATGAAGGCGCCGCCCCCGTTTTCCCCCACCATGTAGGGAAACCGCCACAGGTTGCCCAGCCCAACCGCGGCGGCCGCCATGGAAAAGACGAAGGCCGGCTCAGAGCTCCACTGCTTGCGCGACTCGCGGACAAACTCGTGGCGGCGGGGTTGGGTGTCCTTCTGTGTCATGCGGGAGCCGGGCACTGAATGTCGTTGCGAGCATAGATGATTTGGTGCGGCCTTATCGCGCAGGGTGTTGCCCTCCGGTTAGTCACACCGATTTTCGGCATTTCCGCGGCGCAGGGCTGTTCCGAAGGGCGGCTAGCGGCGTGGCGGTTGGGCTCTCGGCTGACGTGGCGGTGGCTGCCGTATGGTTCGATTTGGTGCATTCAGGTGACCACCGTTGGCGGTGAGCATGGGTCATGCGAAAGGATTCGCTCGGGGGCAATGCGGTGCTGACCGGACGCTTGCGTCGAATAGATTGGCGATTCGGTCTGAATCGAAGATCGGCCGGGTGACGTACAACTCCGTCACCGAGTCGGCTATTCGTGACGCGATCAAGAACGCGGGGTCGATCAACATGCGATTGGTCGCCGCCCAGGAAGCAAGGCGGGTTCTGGATCGCCTGGTCGGGTACACGCTCTCGTTTCCGTTGAGCGATGCGATTGGATTGGTGAGCGGGCATCGGCCGGTCGAGTGCAAACGCCAACGCTGATGATCCTCGCCCAACGGGATCGAGCGATCGCCAACTTCAAGCCGACCAAGCACTTCACCGCCACGCTCATCACCGAGCCCGGATTCGAGGCGCAGTGGAATACGCGTCCGTTTGTCACGGAGGAGGCGCCTTATGTGATGGAACGGAGCCTGGCCGAGAAGGCCGACGGGGCGAGTTCGATCACGGTCGATTCCTACGAGCAGAAGAAGGTCGCTCGCAAGCCGCCCGCCCCGTTCACTACCTCGGTCATGCAACAGGCCGCCAGCGCCAAGCTCTCGATGTCGGCGAAGGACTCGATGGCCGCGGCGCAAAAGCTCTTCGAGAACGGCCTGATCACCTACCACCGGACGGACTCGACTTTCCTGGAGCCCGACTCGATCAAGGCGATCCGGGAAGTGCTCAAGGCAAAGGGTCTGCCGATCCCCGAAACGCCACCGATTCACAGGTCGAAAGCAGGCGCCCAGGAGGCCCACGACGCGATCCGTCCGACCGACCCGAGCAACGACAACCCGACCGGCTCGCTGGGGTCGAACGAGCGACGGCTCTACGCGCTGATCCACAAGCAGACTTTGGCCTCGCAGATGGCCAACAAAATCGAGCGGGTGACAACGATCAAGGCGTACGCCGATATCGACGGTCAGCGGTTCGAGTACCAGGCGAAGGCGACCGAGGTTCTGGAGAAGGGATACACCGCATTGCTCGGCCAGGGCAAGGATGACGAGCCGGCGGTCACGTTGCCGAAGATCGAAAAGGGCGAGGCCATTGCGATCACCGAGGGCAAGGTCGTGGACAAGTAGACGACCGCGCCCCCGAAGTTCAAGGAGGGGTCGCTGATCAAGGAGCTTGACCGTCTGGGGTTTTGGCCCTGAGGCGAGCCTGGCTTGCCTGAGAGGCCGCAAAGGCGCCAATGAGGGCCCCGAGGCAGGGCCCAGGGCGGTCGGGCCGGGTGATGCCGTTAGCGCAAGGGTGGTGTCTTTGAAGTGGTCAAGCGATCTTGGACAGTTCGTTGAGTGATTTCTTGGTTTCCGCCGGCGTTTTGGCTTTCAGGTACTGGTGCGGGCGGATCGAATCGTAATAGCCCATCAGGTACGCTCCGGCGTCTCGGCGGGTCTCGGTGATCGAATCGTAGCCGCCGCGTGGCATCCATTCGCTCTTGAAGCTGCGGAAAAGCCGCTCCATCGGCGCATTGTCCCAGCAGTTGCCCCGTCGGCTCATGCTGGGCTCAATGCCATATCGTGACAGGGCCCTGGCGTAGGATGCCGCGCTGTACTGCACCCCTTGGTCGGAGTGGAACATCACCCCGGCAGGTCGCCCACGCTGCTCCCAGGCATGCCTCAAGGCATTCTCGGCCAGCCGGGCATCCGGCGAGTCGGAGACCGACCAGCCCACCACGCGGCGAGCGAACAGATCCATGACGACCGCCAGGTAGCACCAGCGGCCATCCGCCCAGAGGTAGGTGATGTCGCCACACCAGACCTTGTCGGGCTGCTCGACGGCAAACTCGCGGTCCAACCGATTCGGCACGTCGGGCTTCTCCTGCTGGGCGTGCTTGTACGGAGCGCGG
>JBHEOB010000071.1:0-7499 GCA_046261775.1 Guyparkeria sp. | reverse complement strand
CCGTCTGCACGGCGAGGGTGAACCGCCGGCGATCGACCCGGTCATCGATCAGGCCGACGATCACCCCTTCCAGCCGGCAGTCGATCCGGTCGGCGAACACCGGGGTCCGATCGACGAGCGTCGCCACCGGCACCAGGGTGTGCAAGGCACCTGCCAGAGCAATCGCCAGCATCGCCCAGCCGGTTCGGCCCTGCCGCCATGCGACCAGCGCCAGGGCGAACGGGCCCAGTGCGATCGCCCGACCCCATCCGCTCGACCAGGCAAGACCGCCTAAGGGGAGCCGCCAGGCCACCAGCGCCGGCCAGGGCACGAACCAGGCGAGCAATGCCGCGAGCACCCACACCACCAGCAGCCAACGGACCGCCAGTGTCCGCCGCCGTGAGGTAGGCGCCAATCGCGCCCGCACCGGGTCCGTCGCCAGTGTTCTGACAGCCTTGTCCATCGCCGTCGCATCCTTGCCGACTCGCCACTGCCCGGTGGCATTGCATACGCGCCGTCACATCAGGCACATGGGCATTCCTTGCCCCGTACCGACTGCGTTAAGATAAGGGAATGAGCACTGTAACCGCACCGACCATCCACTGCATTCCCGTCCTCTCGGACAACTACGTCTGGCTGATCGAGGGGGACGACCGCGCCACGGTGATCGTCGATGCCGGCGCGTCGGGGCCGATAGTCGAGGCGATCGAGGCCCGTGACCTCAAACCCGTCGCCACGCTGATCACGCACCAGCATGGCGATCACGTCCAGGGTCTGGCCGAGCTGACACAACGCTTTCCCATGCCGGTCTACGGCCCGGACAGCTGCCGCCGCGTCGGCGTGGAAACGGTGGTCGGCGAAGGGGATCGCTTCACGATCCCGGACGTTGGCGAATTCGAGGTCATGGCCACCCCGGGGCACACGCAGGATCACCTGACCTACGTCCGCGGCTCGGCGATCTTCTGCGGCGATACGTTGTTTACCGCCGGCTGTGGGCGATTGTTCGCGGGCACGGCGGCTCAGATGCTGCACTCGCTAGACCGGCTCGTCGCCCTTGCCGATGAAATCGGCGATGAGGCCACCATCTATTGCGGCCACGAATACACGACCGACAGCCTGCGGTTCGCGACCCACGCCGAGCCCGACAATGCCGACATCGCCGCCCGGGTAAGCGAGGTCGCGGCCAAGCGGGGCAACGACGAACCGACAGCGAGCGCATCGATGGCCCTGGAAAAGCGCACCAACCCGTTCCTGCGCGTTCGCGTACCCGCGTTGCGCGGCGCTGTCGAGGCCTACGTGGGCGGACGCATCGAGGACGACATCGAGGCATTCGCTCAATTGCGCCACTGGAAAGATGATTTCGATGGCCTGACACGACTCTGAATGCACTCAGCCCACCCGCCACGGATAGCCGAACGACAACCATGACAGTCCTGCCGACCCACCTCCCCTCATCACGGCCTCACTCGGCAGTTCGCCGACTGCGCGGCGGACTTCTCGTCCTGATCGCCTCGGTTGCCCTGATTCTGCACGGTTGTGCCGGCATGACACCTCCGGGCGATCGGCAGACCGCCGACGATCGGGTCGGCGAACCGAGTCTGTCCACCCTGCCCGCGATCAGCCACCAGCACGACGGTGACAAGCAGGCAACCGATCACGAGCACGACCTCTGGGGCGCGGTGGCAAGCCGGTTCACCCTGCCGATACCGGACAACGCCCGGGTCGACGCGGAGGTCAAGCGCTACACGCGACATCCCGACTACCTCCGCGAGGTGAGCGAGCGGGCCGAACCCTACCTCTACATGATCGTGGAGAAACTCGAGGCGGCGAATCTGCCGCTGGAACTGACCCTGTTACCGATCGTGGAGAGCGCCTACCTGCCGCAGGCCCTCTCGTCGAGCTCGGCGGCGGGTATCTGGCAGTTCATTCCCTCGACCGGTAACCACTTCGGCCTCGACCGGGATGCCTTCTACGATGGTCGACGCGACATCGAGGCGTCGACCGATGCGGCCGTCACCTATTTCAGCCAGTTGCGCGGCATGTTCGACGATGACTGGCCGACCGCAATTGCCGCCTACAACGGTGGTCAGGGCACCCTGCTCAACGCCATACGCGAGAACGAGAGCCGGGGCCAACCGACCGATTTCTGGAGCCTCAAGCAGATCCGCAAGGAAACGCAGGACTACCCGGCGCGTTTCTTTGCCCTGGTCAAGATCTTTTCCGAACCCGAGAAGTACGGGTTTACTCCGCACGCGATCGAGAATCGCGCCGCCCTGGCACAAGTGGAACTGGATCGATCGATCAGCCTCGTCGAGCTAGCCGATCTGACCGGGATGGAACATGACGAGTTGTACCGCCTCAACCCCGGGTTCGGACGCTCGATCACCGGCGACACGCCCCGGAAACTCATGGTGCCGCGTGAGGCACGCGGGCGCTTCGACGTCGACACGCTGGAGTCCGCGGCCAGTGCCGCCGAGGACTGGCAAAGCTACACCTTCGTCTCCGGTGACAGTTTTCACCGGGTCGCGAATCGTTACGGCAGTTCGGTGGACGAACTGCTGGCGGTCAATCGTCGCCAGTCGGCCGTCGCCCGCCCCGGCCAGGAGATTCTCGTCCCGGCCGGACGGGTGGACCGGGCGATCGCCTCCGGGAACGCCCAAACCCACACGGTCCAGTCCGGTGAATCGCTATGGGCGATCGCCCGCGAGCACGATATCAAGCTCGCCGAACTGCGTCGGATGAACGCCTTCGGTGACAACCCGACACTTCAACCGGGCGACAAGGTGATCATCGGCGCGCAGGCTCGGGAAGACAGCCGGGAAGAGGCCCCATCAAAGTACGTGGTCCAACCAGGCGACACCCTGTGGCAACTGGCACGACGTTTCTCCACCACGGTCGAGGAACTCACGGCAAACAATCGAATCGATCCGGATGGCGCCCTCAAACCCGGTCAGGAATTGCTCGTCGCCAGCAACTGATCGGTTGCCAGCCCGAATTTCCAGATACAAGAAAGGGGCCCCGACGATGCGTGGGCCCCTTTTGTTCGTTATCGGCATCCCGCAGACACCATTGTCCAGTCCGCGTCAGCCGCTCTGCAGCCCCAACCAGCGCCGGGTGTTGTCCCGAGCACGGGCCGCCATTTCCGGCAGACTCTCGCCGCGCAGGTCCGCCAGCACCTCGGCCACGTGGCGAACGCGGATCGGATTGTTGGGCTTGCCACGGTACGGGACCGGCGAGAGGTACGGCGAATCGGTCTCCACGAGGATTCGGTCACCGGGCACCTTTCTCGCCACCTCGCGCAACGAGGCGGCCGACTTGAAGGTGACGATGCCGGAGAAGGAGATGTAGAACCCCAGGTCGAGCGCCCGGCGCGCGGTCTCCCAGTCCTCGGCGAAACAGTGCATCACGCCACCGCATTCGCCGGCATGCTCGCGCTCGAGCACGTCCATGGTGTCCCCCGGCGCACCGCGCGTGTGGATGATCACCGGCTTGCCCAGGGCCTTGGCCGCCTCGATGTGGTTGACGAATCGATCGTGCTGCCAGCGCTCGCCTTCCTCGCAATGAAAATAATCTAGCCCGGTCTCGCCCACCGCCACGATCGCGTCGGCGTACCGATCTTCCTGGACCGCACGCACCAGTTCCTCGGCGGGGATCACCGCGCCGGCATCGTCCGTCGGGTGCAGGCCGTAGGAGAGAAACACCTCGGGTCGCTCGACCGACCGATCGGGATTGGTGGCAAGATACGGCGCGACCAGGTCGGTCATCGCCGGCCAGATCGACGGCTTGATCGAGACACACAGCATCTGCGTGACCGACTCCAGCCAGGCGGTGTGCATGAAACGATCGAAGTCGTTGTTGAAGGCGTCGAGTTCCACCCGGTCGAGGTGGCAGTGCGAGTCGAACAGTTGCATGGCGCTCCGCGGCGTTGCGCCGAAGGGTTGCCCCTCGGCGGGAATCACATGGTGTAAGTGGGGGTTTCCTTCTCCAGTGCCCCGGCGAGATAGCTCTCGATCTGCTGACGCGTGCGACCCTGATCCATGTGACCGAACTGCACGCCGATGCCGGCCGTCTTGCCGCCCTGCGCGCCTTGCGGCGTGATCCAGATCACCTTGGAGGCCACGGCGAGCCGCTCCGGGCTGCCCATGAGCGTGAGCGTCAGGAAGATCTCCTTGCCCATCGGGATCTGCGTGTGCCCCGGAATGAACAGTCCGCCGTTTTTCACGAACGGCATGTAGGACTTGTAGAGCGTGTCCTTGTCCGGGATGTTGTGGTGGATCATGCCTCCACCCAGGCCGCCTCCTGCTGCCATTGCACGCTACCTCGTCAGGATTGGTCGACCGGTCCGGCGTCAGACGCGGTCGGCTAGGGGGCTGTGTTCCTCAACTCAAGTCTACCGGCAATCGACGCCAGGTCGAAGCGCAAGGCCGACGTCAGCCGACCGGCTCGAGCCGGCGAGCGAGCCGCGGATCGACGAGATCGAGCGCCAGGTGCTCGATCGAAAGTTCCGGGTGCAGGGGATGTCCCGCCTCGCGCGCAAACTGGATCAGGCGCGTCTGCACCGCCAGCCACTGCTCCCGGTCGTGAACACGGGCGAGACGGTCGATCATCGGCACGATCCCCGCCGGCAAGGTATCGGGCAGCCCCGCCTGACGACGGGCGACCGCCGGCCAGAGCCGAAGCAACCAGCGGGCGAGGACCGGACGCGGTGTCGCCAGCCACGGGGCGATCGCTGCCAGCGGTGCTGACGGTTGTTCGGCCAGCTGCACCCAGGCCTCGGTGACGGCCTGCCAGTCGAAGGTGGGATCGGTCCCGTCCACCAGTGTCGGATCATCGATGAAGGCCAGCAACTCGGCGCGCTCCGGGGAACAACCGCTGGCCTGCCGCCACCAGGTCGCCAGTTCGTCCGGTCGTGGCTCGCGCAGGCGTAGGCGCTGCAACCGCGACCGTATGGTGGGCAGCAGGCGGTCGACCTGCTCGACCGTGCAGAGAAACTGCATCGAGTCCGGCGGTTCCTCCAGCAGTTTGAGCAGGGCATTGCCCGAGGAACGGTTGAGCCGTTCGATCCGCTCGATCAGTACCAGCCGCATGCGTCCGTAGCGCGTGATGAACGCCCCGTCGATCAGGGTGCGGATCACATCGACCGGAATATCGCGATGATCCGGATCGTCCGCCAGCCGATGCAGGTCGGGGAAACTGCCCTGCTCGGCCTGGCGACAGGCGGGACACTCGCCGCAAGGCCAGCCGTCGCGCGGCGCGTCGCAGATCAGGCGGCGGGCAAGCGTCTCTAGCAGGGCGTTCATCGGCGCGCCCAGCCGCCCATGCAACAGCAGTCCGTGCGGCAGCCGACCGGCGTCCATGATCCGTTCCAACTGCGTCCACGCATCCTTCAGCCAGCCGGCGCTGCGGATGGTGTCCGGATCACTGATCAGACGCCGCTCGGCCAGACCCGACAGGTTGGCGTCGATTGAATCAGCGGCCATGGGCGACCTCCAGCTCGGCAGCTATTCGCTGGCACACATCGGGCAACGGGATTGTCGCGTCGATGCGACGCACTCGGGCTGGCTCGTTGAGGCAAAGCTGCTCGAATTCACCGCGCACCCGCTCGAAGAAGGCAAGCGCCTCCTGCTCGAACCGATCCGCCGCCTCGCGGCTGGCCGCCCGTTCCAGGCCGAGTGCCACCGGCACGTCTAGCCACAATGTCAGATCCGGGTCACAACCCGCGTGCGCCACCGCGGCCAACTGGTCGATGACCGGCATCGACAATCCGCGCCCGCCCCCCTGGTAGGCGCGGGTCGAATCGGTGAAGCGGTCACAGACGACCACTTGCCCGGCGGCCAGGGCCGGGCGAATCACGCGCTCGACGTGCTGGGCGCGAGCAGCGAACATCAGCAGCAGCTCGGTCGAACCGGCCACCGGCTCGTCGCGTACCGCCTTGAGGATCGTGCGCAGCTCCTCGGCCAGCGGGGTGCCCCCCGGTTCACGAGTGCACAGGACCGACTCGCCACGGGCCTCGAACCACTCGCGAACAAAGGCCATCGCGGTCGACTTGCCCGCGCCTTCCAGACCCTCGAGGGTGATGAAACGTGGTGGCGTGCGCCCGGGTTCGGTCATGGACGATCTCCGTTCTCGCGCTGAATGGCCCGCCAACGGGCCACGGCGCGATTGTGTTCCTCAAGCGTACGTGAAAAGGCATGTCCGCCCGTGCCATCGGCGACGAAATACAGGGCATCGGTCTCGGCCGGCCGGGTAGCGGCCTCGAGCGAGGCGGCCGACGGCAGTGCAATCGGCGTCGGCGGCAGCCCATCGCGGGTGTAGGTATTGTAGGGCGTGTCCTCTCGCAGGTGGCGACTGTACAGCCGACCATCGTAGGTCTCGCCCATGCCGTAGATCACGGTGGGATCGGTTTGCAGGCGCATGCCGCGCTTGAGCCGATTGACGAACACCCCGGCAACCTCGCCGCGTTCACCGGACAGCCCCGTTTCCTTCTCGATCACCGAGGCGAGGATCAGGGCCTCGTAAGGGGTCTCCAACGGCAGGTCGTCGTCACGCGCGTCCCAGGCGGTATCGAGTGTCGAGCGCATCTGGGTGAAGGCGCGCCTGATCAGCGCCCGATCGCTGGTGCCCGCTGGATATTGGTAGGTATCCGGGTAGAGCCAGCCCTCGAGGTGGTCCACGGGCAGGTCGAGCGCCTCGATCACCGCCTCGGGCGTCAGCTCCTCGATCGTGCGGCGGATACGGGGCGCCTCGGCCAACCGGTCGAGAAACCCCTGCGCGGTGACACCCTCCGGCACCGTGAAGCGATATTCGATTACGTCACCGGCCACCAGGCGATCGAGCAGCGAGGCGAGGCGCTCGCCGGGGTGGATTTCGTATTCGCCGGCCTGAATCGAGCGTGCCTGACCGCGAAAACGCGCGGTCCAGTCGATCGCCCGGGCGGGAATCGCCGGCTGCACTTCGTGGATCGACGCGGCGATTGTCGGCATGGACTGGCCCGGCTCCACGGTCAGCGTGGTGGCCTCCTGGGCGAGCGGCTTTTGCCAGTATTGAACCGCCAGCCCCACCCCGACGAACAGGGTGGCCAGGAGGCCCATACCGGCGGCCCAGACCAGAAACACAGCAATGGCTCGCCGCATGCGCTACTCCTACCTTCTGATCGTCTGACGTGATGATGAGGTCGTCGCCCCGGCTTCGGCGCCGAACTCCCGCCGGGCGACCCGCCCCCAGCAGCTGCCGGCGAGGGCCTCGGACAAGTCTTCGGGCCAGGGAGTCGTCACGACAGCCGGTGGTTGCCAGCACCCCTCGACTGCCTCCACCTCCTCGATGGGCGGGACAAGGGTATCCGTATCCACAAGTGCCCGCCCGAGCAACCGGCCGACGGGTCGCCAGGCAGATACCGCGTTGCAGAGAAAGGCCGCCTCGGCCAGGGCCAGGCGTCCCGGGGCGCAGGGGGTGATACGAGCATCCAGGGCCTCGATCCACCAGGCCCGGCGGGTGCCGGCGATCGCCCCACCGGTCAGCGG
>JBHEOB010000070.1:436-8445 GCA_046261775.1 Guyparkeria sp. | reverse complement strand
GCCACCCGGTCGAGAATGCCGGCCAGGGTCGGGTTGTTCAGGCGGTAGCGTTCCAGGTTCATCGCGCGGCCTTCGTGACGGGATTGTGACGGGCGTGAGAGACGACCCGCTGCCTATCATTATCCACGCATCTGCCGTAAGATTCAGCGCATTTGCCAAGGAACAGCCGTGCAACTGGCGGTGACGACGACTCGTCGATTTTCGGCCTTGAGCCACCTGCCGATCGGCCGTTCGCGAGCCGGTCGTCGAGACGCTTGCCGACCACGGTGGTTCCTCACTTTTCGCGCGCCGCATCGGCGCGGTTCGTCGAAACACGGGATAGGACATGATTGGATCGTTTGCAGCCAAGGTTTTCGGTACGCGCAATGACCGCCAGGTCAAGAAGCTCAGGAAACGCGTTACGGAGATCAATGCCCTCGAGGAGGCGACTCAGGCGCTGTCTGACGACGAACTGAAGGGGCGTACCGAGGAGTTCCACCAGCGCTGGGCCGATGGCGAGGGCCTCGATTCGTTGTTGCCGGAGGCCTTTGCCGTCTGCCGCGAGATGAGCCAGCGCGTGATGGGCATGCGTCATTTCGACGTCCAATTGATTGGCGGCATGGTGCTCCACGAAGGAAAGGTCGCGGAGATGAAGACCGGTGAGGGCAAGACGCTGGTCGCCACGCTGGCCGTCTATCTCAACGCCATCACCAAGAAGGGTGTGCACGTGGTCACGGTCAACGACTACCTGGCCAAGCGCGATGCCGAGTGGATGGGGCGCGTCTACACCGCCCTGGGCCTGACCGTGGGCACGGTGGTGCCGGGGCTGGATGCGCGCGCCAAGCGCGACGCGTATCACTGCGACGTCACCTACGCGACCAACAACGAGCTCGGTTTCGATTACCTGCGCGACAACATGGCCTTCTCCGCCGAGCAGATCATGCAGCGCGAGCCGGTCTTCGCGATCGTCGACGAGGTCGATTCGATCCTGATCGACGAGGCGCGCACGCCGCTGATCATCTCCGGCCCGGCCGCTGACTCGTCGGCGACCTATCACGCCATCAACGGGCTGATCCCCGAGCTAAAGAAGCAGGCCCGCGAGGAGCCCAAGGACGACGAGCCGCCGCTGACCGACGAGGAGCGTGGCGACTTTACCGTGGACGAGAAGAACAAGCAGGTGTTCCTGACCGAGCGGGGCTTCGACAAGGCCGAGGAACTGCTGATCCAGGCGGGTCTGCTCGAGGAAGGCGAGTCGCTGTACGACTCGCACAACATCATGCTGCTCTCGCACCTGACGGCCGCACTGCGGGCGCACGCGATCTACAAGCGCAACATCGACTACATCGTCAAGGGCGACGACGTGGTCATCGTCGACGAGTTCACCGGCCGGACACTGGCCGGCCGGCGCTGGTCGGAGGGCCTGCACCAGGCCGTCGAGGCGAAGGAAGGGGTGACGATCAAGCCCGAGAACCAGACGCTGGCCTCGATCACCTTCCAGAACTACTTCCGTCTCTACCCCAAGCTCGCCGGCATGACCGGTACCGCCATCACCGAGGCGCGCGAGCTGGGCGAGATCTACGGGCTCGACGTGGTCCAGATCCCGACCAACCGCACGGTCCAGCGGATCGATCACGGCGACCTGGTCTTCCTGACCCCCCAGGAGAAGTTCGAGGCGATCACCAAGGACGTGCAGGCCGCGCGTGATCGCGGTCAGCCGACGCTGGTGGGCACCGCCTCGATCGAGGCCTCCGAGCTGGTCTCCGAGGCGTTGCAGAAGACCGGCGTGCCGCACAACGTGCTCAACGCCAAGAACCACATGAGCGAGGCGGAGATCATTGCCGAGGCCGGTCGCCCCGGCGCGGTCACCATCGCCACCAACATGGCCGGTCGTGGCACGGACATCGTCCTGGGGGGCAACCTCGAACAGGAACTGCTCGACCTCGGCCCGGATGCCTCCGAGGAAGAGCAGGACCGAGTCCGCAAGGAATGGGAAAAGCGCCACGGACAGGTGATCGAGTCCGGCGGCCTGCACGTGGTGGGCACCGAGCGTCACGAGTCACGTCGGATCGACAACCAGCTGCGCGGCCGGGCCGGCCGACAGGGCGATCCGGGCTCGACCCGTTTCTTTCTCTCGCTGGAAGACAGCCTGATGCGGGTGTTCGCCTCCGATCGTGTCTCCGGGCTGATGAAGAAGCTGGGTATGAAATCGGGCGAGGCGATCGAGCACCCCTGGGTGTCGCGCGCGATCGAGAACGCCCAGCGCAAGGTCGAGGGACACAACTTCGACATGCGCAAGCACCTTCTCGACTACGACAACGTCGCCAACGAGCAGCGCAAGGTCATCTACGAGCAGCGCCGCGCGGTCATGGCGACTACAGACACCCGGCCGATCATCGAGTCGATGCGCCGCGAGGTGCTGGCCGAGCGGTTCCGCCGCTACATCCCGTTCGGCGCGCTCGAGGAAATGTGGGACGTCGAGGGCCTGACCGCCCACCTCAAGGAGGACTTTGGGCTCGATCTGCCGATCCAGGAATGGCTGGACGAGGACGACGACCTTCACGACGAGACGCTGATCGATAAGATCATCGAGACCGCCCAGCGTCATTACGAGGCCAAGGAAACCCTGATCGGCGCGGACAACCTGCGTGAGTTTGAGAAGGGCGTACTTCTCCAGGTGCTGGATGCGCAGTGGAAGGAGCACCTCGGCGCGATGGACTACCTGCGCCAGAGCATCGGGCTGCGCGGCTACGCGCAGAAGAACCCGACGCAGGAATACAAGCGCGAGGCCTTCGCGATGTTCGGCAAGATGCTGGACGACATGAACTACGAGATCGTCCGCACGCTGACCCGCCTGCAGATCGCCGCCCCCGAGGGCATGCAGCAGGAAGACATCACCTCGATGCTTGACGAACTGGTCGACAACCCGCGCGTGGATCCGAGCCAGCTGCGCACCCGCCACGAGTCGGTCTCGACCTTCGCCGAGCCGGAAGAGCCTGCTGCCCCGCCCGCCCCGGCCGCTCCGGCTCGGCAGTCAGCGCCGGCCCAAACAGGTGGCGAGGCACCGACTCGTCCGGTGCGTCGCGAGAACCCCAAGGTCGGCCGTAACGATCCGTGTCACTGCGGTTCGGGCAAGAAGTACAAGCACTGCTGCGGCAAGCTCTGATCGAGCCGACGCTCGCCGCATTGAAACGTCAGTTCAGGAGACACGGAATGAAACGTCTGATTCTTGCCGTGGTGGTCGTGATCGCGGCCGTCCTCGCCGCCGCGCCGTTCGTGACCGGGCATGTCATGGAGGGCTCCCTGGCCGAGGTCGATCGTTTCCCGGGCGCGCGCGATGCGCTGGCGCTCGAGATGACCGACTACCAGCGCGGTTATCTCGAATCCCGGGCCGAGTCCGAGCTGCTGCTGCGCCTGCCGGAGCAGGAGCCGCTGAGCGTCAAATTGACTCATCGCATCGACCAGTTGCCGGGCATCGACGGACGCTACGCGACGGTGCACACCACCTGGGAGCCGACCGCCCCAGAGCTGCGCGAGGAGCTGGCCGTGATATTCGGCGAGGATGCCGAGTTTACCTTGGCCACGGCGCTGTACCCGGACGGGTCCAGCCATTCGACCGGCCGCATCCCGGCGGTCGAGCGCGACGGGGTCGAATTCTCGGGGGCGGATCTGCGCCTCGACACGAAGGCCGACGGACGCTTCGACTATCGCCTCGAGGGTGACCGACTGGCCGTCGATCACAAGGCCGAAGGCGTCGATTCCGGCTCGGCGATGGTCGGGGAGGGCCTGCGTCTGGTCGCCTCCGGGCAGGTCGCCGAGGACGGATTCGTCTGGGACAGCGACGGTCGCCTCGAGCTTGATCGTCTCGAGATCGCCGAGTCGAGTGAATTCGGCTGGGTCGAGGATTTCGTGCTCCGGTTCGACTCGGCGCGCGACGAGGATCAATGGGGTTTTGCGGTCGACTACGCGGTCGGTGAAGCGATGTTCGAGGACGAGACGTTCCGAGACGCGCAGATGCGGCTTGCGGTCGACCGACTGGATGCCGAGGCAGTGCGTGCCCTGGTCGAGCGAATGGAAACATTGCAGGAACTCGCCGCGCGCGGTGCGGCGATCGACGAGGCGCTCACGGATGCTGTGATGACCGAACTGCCCGCCCTGATGAGCCACGGGCCAAGGATCGCGATCGAGCCGCTGCGCGCGACCACCGCCGAGGGCGATACGGCGATCACTCTGGCCGCTGAACTGCCGGCCGGCATGATGGACGGTGAACCCAACCCGATGATGTGGATGGCGATGCTCAGTGCGCTGGTGGTCGAGGGCAGTCTCGAGATGCCCATCGCCCTGCTGGAAAAGTCGGCGGTCGCCCGCGGGCAGCGTGCTGCCGTGGTCGAGGAGCAATTGGCCCCGCTGGTGGCCCAGGGGTGGCTCAGCGTCGAGGATGGCGTGGTGACGACCAAAGTCGATTTCCGTCAGGGCAATCTTAAGCTCAACGGTACGTCGGCCAACGAGCTGCTGAACATGGCGTTCGGCGGCTGAGCGGGAGGAGAATTCAAGGTATGAGCGTTGGATTGACCGCCCCGGCAGTCGGCGAGCTTCAGCCGATCCCCGGCATCCGTATCGGCATCACCCAGGCCGGGGTGCGCAAGGCCGATCGCGACGACCTGGTCGTGATGCTGCTGCCCGAAGGCGCCACGATGGCGGGCGTGTACACGTTGAACCGCTACTGCGCGGCCCCGGTGGTCATGTGCCGCGAGCGCCGTGATAGCGAAGTCGCCCCGAGGGCGCTGGTGATCAACACCGGCAACGCCAATGCCGGCACGGGCGCCGACGGCATGATGCGCGCCGAGTCGGTCTGTCATACGCTGGCCCACCGCCTGGGTTGCGATGACCGGGCCGTCTGGCCGTTCTCCACCGGCGTGATCATGGAAACCCTGCGCTCGGAGAAGATCATCGCCGCCTTGCCGGCGGCGGTCGCCGAGGCGGTCGAGGACAACTGGTTGCGAGCGGCCTCGGCGATCATGACCACCGACACCATCCCCAAGGGTCGGTCGTTGACCCGCGTGATTGGCGGCGCTTCCGTGACCATCACCGGGATCGCCAAGGGCTCGGGGATGATTCACCCCAACATGGCCACCATGCTCGGCTACATGGGACTGGACGCGCAGGTGCCCAAGCCCGTGCTGCAGGCGCTGCTCGACGAGGTCACCCAGGAAAGCTTCAACCGGGTAACCGTCGACGGTGACACCTCCACCAACGATGCCTTCATGCTGATTGCCAACGGTCGGCCGGGCAGCCTCGAGGTGTCGAGCACCGACGACCCGAACTACGCCCCTCTGCGCGACGCCGTCGCCGAGGTGGCGGTGTTCCTCGCCCAGTCCCTAGCGCGCGACGGCGAGGGGGCGACCAAGTTCGTCACTATCGAGGTCGGCGGCGGGCGTGATCGGGCCGAATGCCGGCTGGTGGGCAAGGCGATTGCCCACAGCCCACTGGTAAAGACCGCCCTGTTCGCCTCCGACCCCAATCTCGGCCGGATACTCGCCGCCGTGGGCTATGCCGGTATCGGCGATCTGGACGTCGGCAATGTCAGCCTGTGGCTTGGCGACGTGCGGGTGGTGGTCGACGGAGGCCGCGATCCGGATTACGTCGAGGCCGAAGCCGCCGCGGTGATGGCCGAGCCCGAGATCACCATGCATATCGATCTTGGCCGGGGCTCGGCCGTCGACCAGGTCTGGACCTGCGATTTCTCCTACGATTACGTCAAGATCAACGCCGAGTACCGTTCCTGAGTGTGATGGAGCGGCCGCGGACCGACATCGTCCTGGGACTGCTGCGTGAGCCGGATGGCCGTGTCTGGGCGGAGGTCCGGCCCGATGACAAGCATCTGGCGGGTCTGCGCGCCTTCCCCGGTGGCAAGCGTCGCGACGACGAGACCCTGCGTCAGGCGCTGGCACGCGAGCTGGATGAGGAGATCGGTATCCGGGTGCAGCGCGCCCGGCGGGTGATCACGCTCGACTGGGACTATCCCGATCGCCATCTGCGACTGTTCGGTTTCGAGGTCACCGGCTGGGCGGGGCAGCCTCGTTCAGTGGAGGGGCAGCGGCTTGCGGCCGAACCGCTCGACCGTGACGCCCGGGGCGAGTGGCTGGCCGCGATGCCGCCGGCCAACCGTGGCCTGATCAACGCCTTGGTGTTGCCGCGCTGCCTGGCAATCACGCCCCCGGTCGGGGCCAACGGTATGACCGCCTGGCAGGCGCGCGTGGAGTCGCGGTTGCATTCGCTGCCGGCGCCGATGCTGGTTAACCTGCGTCCCGGGCCGGAGGCTGCGCAGGGGCGCGTGCCGTGGCCGGCGCTCGTCCGGTCGGTGCTTGTCGCCGGTCACTGGCCGGTGGTCAACCCGCCCGCCGACCGGCCCTGGCCCGAGGGTCTCGATCCCCGGGTGGGCTTGCATCTCAATCACGCCCGGTTGATGTCGATGTCTGCCGGGGAGCTGCGCGATTGGCATACGCGCGGTCACCTGGTTAGCGCGGCCGTGCACGATCAGGCCACGCTTGCACGTGCGGTCGAACTGGGCGTCGACCTCGTGACCGTGTCGCCGGTTCGAGCCACCGCTACGCATCCCGGGGTCCGCGGCATCGGCTGGGTTGGGTTCGCCGAACTGGCCGAGGCGGCCGCCATGCCGGTCTATGCGCTGGGTGGGATGACGGTCGGGGACCTGCCGCGCATCTGGCGTCGAGGCGGGTTTGGCCTGGCCTCGATTTCGGCTTTCTGGTGACGGCGGTACGGTTCTGGAGGAACGACAAATGACCATGAAACAGGCGAAATGGATGGTGGCTACGCTCCTGGTGCTGGGCGTGCTGACCTACCTCTGGGGGCGGGCGCCGGACAAGCTGGGTACCGACAGCCCGGTCACCGGTCCGATGACCGAGGTGCCGGCACCGGCGGATTGCGAGCTCAAGGGCGAAGGTTGCGAGGTCGCGATTGATGGGCTGGGGACCTTCCTGGTGAGCATGCCGGAGGAAGTGGTGCCACTGGAAAAGGCGGTAATCCGGGTCGTGCCCGAGGGTGAGGCGGCCAAGGCGGTCGGCGATATCCGGGTCGACTTCGAGATGGTCGGCATGGACATGGGCATCAATGCCTACCGACTGGACCGGATGGCCGACGGGGAGTATCGGGAGGTGATTATCCTGCCGGTCTGCACTACCGATCGCAGTGACTGGCGCGCCAACCTGAGTATTCACAGCACCGGGGGTGCCTACCTGGTGCGCCTGCCGTTCACTGTTGATCGGTCACGACCGCGCGGCGATTGATACAGGCGTCGCGCGTTTCAATCCCCCGGGCTCAGCCTTCTCAGCAACACGTACAGCGCGCCGGTGCCGCCGTCGTGCGGTGGGGCCGAGCAGAATGCGACCACGTCGTCACGCTGCGGTAGCCAGCGGTTGAGCAGGGTCTTCAGGACCGGTTGGCCGTCGGATGATCTATAACCCTTGCCGTGGACGATGCGCACGCAACGTCGCATTTCGCCCCGTTCGCTGCGGATGAAGCGGGCGACTTCCAGACGGGCCTGCTCGACGGTCAGGCCATGCAGGTCGAGGGACGCTGAGACACTGTAGCCACCGCGCTTGAGCTTGCGCAGGATGGTTTTCTGTACCCCGGGGCGCAGGTATTGCACCTGATCACCCTGCTCGGGCGCTTCCGCGAGATCGCTGACGGCGAAGTCATCGACCATCTCGTCGAAACCCGGCTCCCGCCGAGGTCGGGCACTGACGCGCGGGCGCTCGGGCTCGACGCGCTCGTCCTCGACCGGCTCCACCGGACCGATGGCGTCGAGGAACAGCGCGCGATCCTCGGGATCGATGCGTGACTCGTCATTCATGGGCGCATGATAGCGTCCCGCTGAGGGTCAGTACCATTGCTGATTCGTGCAGGCCGTCCGTAGCGGGCTGAATTGCCGACCGGCAGGCGGTATCCTTGGGGACCTCTGCACGAAATAGTAATACCGCTCTGCGCGCCTTGCCGAGTCACCCGCCCTCGGC
>JBHEOB010000070.1:0-426 GCA_046261775.1 Guyparkeria sp. | reverse complement strand
GGCGGGCGACTCACCAAGCCAGAGTGGCATTACTATTCGTGCAGAGGTCCCCTTGCGGGATTACCTGCCGCGGTCTGTTTCGGCGCGGTTTACGAAATCCAAATGAGCAATCGATGCATATTCTTCTGAGCAACGACGACGGTTATCTCTCACCCGGCCTGAATGTGCTGGCCGAGCGGCTGGCTCGCTTTGCCACCGTGACGATCGTGGCCCCGGACCGCGACCGCAGTGGAGCCTCCAACAGCCTTACGCTTTCACGACCGCTGCGCCCGCGCCAGCTCGACGAGCGGCTGTGGGTGATCGACGGCACACCCTCGGATTGCGTGCACCTGGGTATCAAGGGGCTGTTGCCCGAGATGCCCGACCTGGTGGTTTCCGGCATCAACCACGGTGCCAACCTGGGCGACGACGTGCTCTATTCCGGCA
>JBHEOB010000069.1:0-8515 GCA_046261775.1 Guyparkeria sp. | reverse complement strand
GTCATGGCCCGTGGGGGCCTGGGCTTGTATCATCCCGACCCGGCCCGCCGGGGTGGCGGCGGGTACCAGTCAACCAGAACCAGGAGGCAGACATGTACGGTTTCAATGTCCAGGTGTCCGGCGATTTCGACACGGCGGTGGCGCGGGTCACCGAGGCCCTGAAGCAGGAGGGGTTCGGGGTGTTGACGGACATCGATGTCAAAAAGACCTTGAACGAGAAGCTCGGCGTGGAGATGCGCGCTTATCGCATCCTCGGCGCCTGCAATCCGCCGCTGGCCCACCGGGCCCTGACGGCCGACGCGGACATCGGCCTGCTGCTGCCCTGCAATGTCGTGGTGCGCGAGGCGCAAGACGGTAGCGTGACCGTGGGTTTCATGGACCCGGTGGCGGTGCTCAAGCTGACCGACGACCCGGCGATCGCGGACCTCGCACACGAGGTCCGCGTCCGGCTCGAACGGGTGCGCGACGCGCTGCCGAAGGCCTGAGTCCGTGCGGTGGGCGCGGGGTTTGAAAGGCCGCTGCCGCCGCGTCTCACAGACCCTCCGGCTCATGACGACGGTGGGCAATTGGGTTAAGCTGGGCGCCCTTGGCCGGTAAGGCCCGATTGCACCATGCGCCCAGCGACACCTGCCCAGATGATGACCAGCGCCGACATCCGCCAGAGCTTCCTCGACTTTTTTGCCGCGAAGGGCCATGCCCGGGTGCCGTCCAGCTCGCTGGTCCCCGGCACCGATCCCACCTTGTTGTTCACCAATGCCGGCATGGTGCAGTTCAAGAACGTGTTTACCGGCGTGGAGCATCGCCCTTATTCCCGCGCTGCGACATCACAGAAATGCGTGCGCGCCGGCGGCAAGCACAACGATCTGGAGAATGTCGGCTACACCGCGCGGCATCACACCTTCTTCGAGATGCTGGGCAATTTCAGCTTCGGTGATTACTTCAAGCGCGAGGCCATTCAGTACGCATGGGAGTATCTGACCCAGACGCTCGGGTTGCCGCCGGAGAAGCTCTGGGTCACCATCTATCAGGACGATGACGAGGCCGCCGACCTCTGGTTGAAGGAGATCGGCGTCGACCCGGCGCGGTTCACCCGGATCGGCGACAAGCCGGGCGGCAAGCGCTACGAAAGCGATAATTTCTGGTCCATGGGCGATACCGGTCCCTGCGGTCCCTGCACCGAAATCTTCTACGATCATGGCCCGGCGGTTCCCGGTGGCCCCCCGGGAACCCCGGAGGAAGACGGCGACCGCTACATCGAGATCTGGAATCTCGTGTTCATGCAGTACAACCGCGACGCGGGCGGCGCGATGACGCCGCTGCCCCGTCCCTCGGTCGATACCGGTATGGGGTTGGAGCGCCTGGCGGCGGTCATGCAGGGCGTGCACAGCAATTACGGAATCGACCTGTTCGTGAGCCTGATCCGCGCGGCCGCCGATCTCGCCGGGCTCAAGGATACGGACAACAGCTCGCTGCGGGTGATCGCCGATCACATCCGTGCCTGTGCCTTCCTGGTCACCGACGGCGTTTTGCCGAGCAATGAGGGTCGCGGCTACGTGCTGCGGCGTATCGTGCGCCGCGCCGTACGCCATGGGTATCGGCTCGGTATCAAGCAGGTCTTCTTCCATAAACTGGTCGGTCCGCTGTGCGATCAGATGGGCGCCGCCTATCCCGAGCTGGTCGCCGCGCGGGCGCAGGTCGAGCGCGTGCTCCGCCAGGAAGAGGAACGTTTCGCCGAGACCCTGGATCAGGGCATGAAGATCCTGGAGGCCGATATCGCCAGCCTCGCGGGCCAGGAGATACCCGGCAGCACGGTGTTCAAGCTCTACGACACCTACGGTTTCCCGGCTGACCTCACCGCCGACATCGCCCGCGAACGCAATCTGGTGTTGGACATGGCCGGTTTCGAGCGCGAGATGGCCGCGCAGCGCGAGCGGGCCCGCGCCGCCAGCCAGTTCGGCGTGGACTACAACACCGCCTTGAAGGTCGAGGGCAGTACCGATTTCACGGGCTACGAGAGGCTCATTGACCAGGGCCGCGTCACCGCCTTGTATCGCGGCAGCGAACCGGTCGAGCGGCTGAACGCCGGCGAGGAGGGTGTGGTGATCCTCGATCACACGCCGTTCTATGCCGAGTCCGGCGGCCAGGTCGGCGACCGGGGTGTCTTGGAAACCGCCAAGGCCCGCTTCACGGTGCGCGACACCCAAAAGCGCCAGGGCGTGCACGCGCACCTCGGGGTGCTGGCAGCCGGCAGCCTCGGCCTCGGCGATGCCGTCGAGGCGCATGTGGATGAGGCCACGCGCCGCGCCACCATGCTCAACCATTCCGCGACGCATTTGCTGCACGCCGCCCTGCGCAATGTGCTCGGCACGCACGTGCAGCAGAAGGGCTCGCTGGTCAATCCGGAACGGCTGCGCTTCGACTTCGCCCATTTCGAGCCGGTCAAGCCCGAGGAACTGGAACGCATCGAACGGCTGGTCAACCAACAGATCCGCCTGAACCACCCCGTCGAGACCCGCGTCATGGGCATGGACGACGCCGTCAAGGTCGGCGCCATGGCGCTGTTTGGCGAGAAGTACGGCGCCGAGGTGCGGGTGCTGTCGATGGGGGACTTCTCGGTCGAGCTGTGCGGCGGCACCCACGTTGGCCGCGCCGGCGACATCGGCCTGTTCAAGCTCGTCTCCGAGGGCGGCGTCGCCTCGGGGGTGCGCCGCATCGAGGCGGTCACCGGCCAGCGTGCGCTGGAGCATATCGCCGAGACCGAGAAGGCCCTCAGCCACATCGCCGGTCTGCTCAAGGGTTCGCCCCAGGATGTCGAGAGCAAGGTCGCTCAACTGATGGAGCGCGGCCGCAAGCTGGAGAAGGAGCTCGAACAGCTCAAGGCCAAATTGGCCAGCCGGCAGGGTTCCGATCTCACTGCGCAGGCGGTCGAGGTCGGTGGGATCAAGGTCCTGGCCGCGCGCCTGGACGGCGTCGACCCCAAGGCCCTGCGCGATACCCTCGACCAACTCAAGAACAAGCTGGGTTCGGCGGCGATCCTGCTGGCCAGCGTCGTCGACGGCAAGATCAGCCTGATCGCCGGGGTGACCCCGGATCAGACCGGGCGCATCAAGGCCGGCGAGCTGGTCAACTGTGTCGCCGAGCGGGTCGGTGGCCGGGGCGGCGGTCGGCCCGACATGGCCCAGGCCGGCGGTACCCAGCCGGAGCACCTCGATGCCGCGCTGGCGGACGTGGTTGGCTGGGTGCAGACCCGGCTGGCCGCCGAAACCGCCTGATCCCCGGCCCCTGTTTAAACCCAGTCCATTTTAGTGTCTAATCTGCGCCTCTTTGCGCGTGGCCCCGGGGGGGACGCCCCTGGGCGGTGACAGCCGGCCGCGGCGTATGTTCAAACCTCGGACGGTGTATGGCCCTGATCGTACAGAAGTATGGCGGTACCTCGGTGGGCTCGCCCGAGCGCATCGCGGCGGTTGCCGATAAGGTCATCGGTTATCGCCAGGCGGGCCACGAGGTGGTGGTGGTGGTCTCGGCCATGAGCGGCGAAACCGACCGGCTGATCACGCTGGCCAAGGCGATCAGCCTCAGCCCCGACCCGCGCGAGTTGGATGTGCTGCTGGCGACCGGCGAGCAGGCGACCATCGCCCTGCTGTGCATGGCCCTGCACGAGCGTGGCTGTCCGGCGCGATCCTACACCGGACCACAGGTGCATATCCTGACCGACAGCGCCTTCAATAAGGCCCGTATCCAGGACATCGACGGGGCGCGGGTCCGCAGGGACCTGAGCGCGGGCAAGGTGGTGGTGGTCGCCGGTTTCCAGGGCGTCGACGAGGGCGGCAATATCACCACCCTGGGCCGTGGCGGTTCGGACACCACCGCGGTGGCCTTGGCCGCGGCCCTGAAGGCCGACGAATGTCAGATCTATACTGATGTGGACGGCGTCTATACCACCGATCCGCGGGTGGTGCCGCAGGCGCGGCGGCTGGAGCGCATCACCTTCGAGGAAATGCTGGAAATGGCCAGCCTGGGTTCCAAGGTGTTGCAGATCCGCGCGGTCGAGTTCGCGGGCAAGTACAATGTACCGCTGCGCGTGCTGTCCTCCTTCCAGGAAGGTCCGGGTACGCTGATCACCTACGAGGATGAGTCGATGGAAAACCCGCTGATCTCCGGTATCGCGTTCAATCGTGACGAGGCCAAGATCACTATACTGGGGCTCCCGGATCAACCCGGGGTGGCCGCCCGCGTGCTGGGGCCGGTGGCGGACGCCAATATCGAGGTGGATATGATCGTCCAAAACATCTCGACGGCCGGCGATACCACGGATTTCACCTTTACGGTTCACCGGAACGACTACGACAAGGCGATGTCTGTTATGCAGACGGTCGCTCAGGAGTTGGGCGCGCGAGAAGTCTCCGGTGACGCCAAGATCGTCAAGGTCTCTCTGGTCGGCGTCGGCATGCGCTCACACGCCGGTATCGCCTCGACCATGTTCAAGGCGCTGGCCGCCGAAGGGATCAACATTCGGATGATATCGACCTCGGAGATCAAGGTCTCCGTGGTGGTCGATGAGAAATATCTCGAGCTCGGCGTGCGTGCCTTGCACGAAGCCTTTCACCTCGACAAGGCGTCTTAAGACGCCTCCCGCCGGGCCAGGATGCCCACCGGACCGTCAGGGAACCCCCTATCCCGACACCGTGAACTTCCACAATAAGAATATCTGGTTGGCGAGGGATTATAGTTTCGGCACTGGTGGCCGAAATCCTGGTATGTCGGTGCGGGCTTGGCCGTATCGGTGTATGGATCAGGTATGCCATTTGGCGTGCATAAGTGAATGAGCAAGGAGATTCACGATGTTGATTTTGACTCGCAGAGTGGGCGAAACGCTGATGATCGGTGATGAAGTGACCGTCACCGTGTTGGGTGTGAAAGGAAATCAGGTGCGTATCGGCGTGAATGCTCCGAAGCATGTGGCGGTACATCGTGAAGAGATTTACGAACGTATCCAGCGTGAACAGGAACAGGGCGGCAAACTGGTCGCCGACAAGGACTGAGGCTGGGGCGGCAAGCACCGCCCTTTACCGCGCGCATCACACCAAGGTATCCTAGCCGCCCCCGTCGGCGGCCCCTTAGGGTGTGTGGTGGCGCTGGCAGGGATGGGAGAGATGGCCGAGAGGCTGAAGGCGCACCCCTGCTAAGGGTGTATAGGGGAAACTCTATCGAGGGTTCGAATCCCTCTCTCTCCGCCAAATGAACAAAAGGGACCCGTCGGGTCCCTTTATCTTTGAAGGGTTGATCCGCTCGCGCTTGAATTTTCCGCTTGTTCCTGGATAATCTCCGCCTTCCACGCGCCCGTAGCTCAGCTGGATAGAGTACTCGGCTACGAACCGAGCGGTCGGGAGTTCGAATCTCTCCGGGCGCGCCATACAGATCAACCACCGGGGCTTGCCATGTGCAAGCCCCAGTCGTTTTAGCCAGTCGTTTTAGCCAGTTGGATTCTATTATGATCACCACCGCCAATCTCACCATGCAGTTCGGGCCCAAGCCGCTGTTCGAGAATATCTCGGTCAAATTCGGCAACGGTAATCGCTACGGCCTGATCGGTGCCAACGGTTGCGGCAAGTCCACGCTGATGAAGATCCTCGGCGGCGACCTGGAGCCGACCTCGGGCAATGTCTGTGTCGACGCCAACGAACGCGTCGGCAAATTGCGCCAGGATCAGTTTGCCTTCGAGAACTATTCGGTGCTCGACACCGTCATCATGGGCCACGCCGACCTCTGGACCGTGAAGCAGGCGCGCGACCGCATCTACGCGCTGCCGGAGATGAGCGAAGAGGACGGTATGCGGGTCGCCGACCTCGAGGTGCAGTTTGCCGAACTGGACGGCTACACCGCCGAGGCACGCGCCGGTGAACTGCTGTTGGGTCTGGATATCCCACTGGCGCAACACACAGGGCTGATGAGTGCGGTGGCCCCGGGTTGGAAGGTCCGCGTGCTGTTGGCGCAGGCATTGTTCGCCGATCCGGACATCATGCTGCTCGATGAGCCGACCAACAATCTGGATATCAACACTATCCGCTGGCTGGAGGGTATCCTGAATGCGCGCAACAGCACCATGGTGATCATCTCCCATGACCGGCATTTCCTGAACAGCGTGTGTACGCACATGGCCGATCTGGACTACGGCGAGCTACGCATCTATCCCGGCAACTACGACGACTACATGACCGCCTCGACCCAGGCGCGTGAGCGCCTGTATTCCGATAATGCCAAGAAGAAGGCGCAGATCGCCGATCTCCAGGCCTTCGTCAGCCGGTTTTCCGCGAATGCCTCCAAGGCCAAGCAGGCGACCTCGCGTGCCAAGCAGATTGATAAGATCAAACTCGACGAGATCAAGCCATCGAGCCGGGTCAGTCCCTATATCCGCTTCGATCAAGCCAAGAAGCTTTACCGGCTGGCCCTGGAGGTCGAGGGCTTGAGCAAGGGCTATGGCGAAGAGGCCCCGCTGTTTCGCGGACTGAACCTGATGGCCGAGGTCGGCGAACGCATCGCCGTGATCGGTCCCAACGGCATCGGCAAGAGCACCTTCTTGCGCACGTTGGTTGGCGAGCTGTCGCCCGATGCCGGCGCCGTCAAATGGTCGGAGAACGTCGATATCGGTTATTTTGCACAGGAACATGCCGCGGATTTCGCGATTGATATGAATCTGTTCGACTGGATGACGCAGTGGAAAAAACCCAGCGACGATGAACAGGCCATTCGCGGCACGCTGGGCCGACTGTTGTTTTCCTCGGACGAAATGGCCAAGTCGGTGAAGGTCCTGTCCGGCGGCGAGCAGGGTCGCATGCTGTTCGGCAAACTCATGTTGCAGCGGCCGAACATCCTGATCATGGACGAACCGACCAACCACTTGGATATGGAATCCATCGAGGCGCTCAACACTGCCCTGGACAACTACCCGGGCACGCTGATCTTCGTCAGTCATGACCGGGAATTCGTTTCGTCGCTGGCAACACGCATCATCGAGTTGACCCCGCAGGGCGTGGTCAACTTCAACGGCAGCTATGATGACTACCTGCACAGTCAGGGCGTCGAGGTGTTGGGCAAGACCGGGTGATGATTGCGTGAGGGAAGCGTTGATCAAGTCTCCCGGATCAAGTCTCTCGTTCGCCCTTCGACAAGATCAGGGCGAACGGGAAATGTCGTGATATTGAAGGCGACTCGTTCGTGGTCCGACAGGCCTGTCCTGAGCCAGTCGAAGGGGGGCGCCTCGAACGGGCTTATACAGCGCTGCCTGAGGTGAGACATGCGTGGACTGGTGCCGCCCGACCCTGAAACCGACGTCTCCGATGTGCGTTGCGCCGTGATCCATACCCCGCGACTGGACCGCAAGCGCTTTCACGCCGGTTGCGTCGAGATTCATGAGTCCATCGAGACTGCGCGCGCCGCCGCCGCGCCGGCCGACAACCGCCATGCCGCACTGGTGGTCGGTCCATCGAAATCATCCGAAGGTCAGTTCATCTACTATCTGCAGCGCTGGCTGTAGCAGCCGTCCTTGCAGACGACGGACAGACATAAAGACACGAAGTTCTGTCGCATTTCAACCCCTGAATAGCCTGAAGTTGTGTACGAATTTTGCGCTTTGTGCTCGATCTGCAACCCGTGTCTTACGAACGTAATTCATAAAATTATTTTGTGCATTGCGTCGCACGGAAAGCCACGTAGCGGACGAAAGGATGCGTTACCATTCGCGCCCCTGGACAGAGACTCTGTCCGGTTCTTGCGTGGTTCATGTGGCTGTTTAAAACCATGGAGTGGGCCACGTATCTCAATAGGAGGAGATCGCTATGAACAAAGCAAAATCGCTATACAGCCTTACCCTGGCCGGTCTGTTGTCATTACCTGTGGCAGTTAACGCCAGGACCATCAATCTATTCGAGACAGAAGACGGCAAACAGGCGGTACCCGGGA
The DNA here is from genome assembly GCA_046261775.1 of Guyparkeria sp. GTDB lineage: Bacteria > Pseudomonadota > Gammaproteobacteria > Halothiobacillales > Halothiobacillaceae > Guyparkeria. The sequence continues at coordinate 556 of JBHEOB010000069.1, read as the reverse complement.
ATGCGAATCCCAAGGCGGTCGAAAATGCCGCGTTTGCGGAATTTGCCAGCATGACCATCGAGGACATTATCAACACGGAGATCAATGGCAAGCCCCTGACCGTGTTGCTCCATGTGCCGGATGAGGGCAATGGAAAAGGCTACGATGTTGTGCGCTTTTCCCAGGAATATCCCGAGGGCATCTCGCCACCCGGCATGACTAAACCGGATGTGTCCCCGGTCCCGCTTCCTGCAGCGGCGTGGCTGATGGCGTCGGGTCTGATGGGCATAACCCTGGTTGCGCGTCGGCGGAACCCGTCTGGCCGGTAACCGTCTAATTTCCTAAGACCTATAAACTGGTACGGTACGGCGGGATTGAGGGGTCCGCCGCCACTCGTTTTTTATGCTCGCGGCTTTTATCCTAGAATCCTCATAACCGACCTATTAGCTGCTTGCGCGCCTTGCGACTCGCGCCAAGCTGCCCTGTCAGGGATCTCGAGTCTCGCAACGGCAATTCATGAAGAGTCCAGGCTAGGAGCCAGTGATGGAGCAAGACCCAACTGATTTGGCGAATGAGG
>JBHEOB010000068.1:0-8619 GCA_046261775.1 Guyparkeria sp. | reverse complement strand
AGGCCGACAGGTTCGCCCGCACCACCGGGCCGCGCTCGTTCTGATAGATCAGGGCGATCGGTGGACCGCCCACGGCGGTGATGGTGCCCATGTAGCCCGACGCGGCGCCGGCAATCACGCTGTTGCGCGGATTGAGGGCCGGGTGGATCCCGACCACGCTCAGGGACACGGCCAGCAGGATCAGGATGCCGAAGGCCAGCTCGAAGCCGCGCGCCGTGAGCAATGCCAGGGTCACGACGGCCAGCAACGTGCCGACGATGTCGCCGCCGATGGCGAAACGCACCGGGCGAAAGCTCAGGCTCGAACGGCTGCGCCACAGGATGAGTACGGTCAGCATTACGGCATTGAGTATCAGCGGACCGGGCAGAAACAGCGGGCTGATCAGAAAGAGCAGCGGGGCCGACAGGGTGCCGATACCGTAACCGGCCAGCCCCTGCAGGAAGGCGCCGGCGAAGATGGCGAGGTTCGCCAGCAGCAACTGCAGGAGGGTGATGTCATCCACGTGCTGTCATCCGGGACTGGCTTGCAACGAAAAATCCCCGGCCGTGCCGGGGATGGTCATGCCGCTCACGCGGTGAAAGCCGATGGCGGGCGGGTGTCAGGCGTAGGTATTGACCTGACCGCCGACCGGGCCGCTGTCGGCCGTAGCGCTGGCCTGATTGCCGCCTTGATCGATCGAGTCGATCAGCGGCGCCATCGCCTGTTCCTGCGTGTCCATCGCCTGTTTCTGTACGCGCACACCCACTTCCTGTGCCAGTTGTGCGTTTGCCATGGCAGTTTGCATGCTGCCGGCGGCGGATACCGAGTCGGCCATGATGCCTCCTCTCTCTCTCGAGGATGTATTGATGGACGGATCGCCATATGTGGTCACGTCCAGCCCACTGGAAATTGTACGCCTTCGCGCGTCCGAATTCACCCTCGCCGGAATACGGTATCGGCGAATGGCGCCTGCGTACCGTGAAACACCCTGCGCCGAACGGGCCTGGTCAGGACCGTCCGCCAACCAGTTGACGGACAATCGGTAGGCGCCGCCAAAAGCTGGGATGGGCGTCGGTCAGGTCCCGGCAGGTGTCGCACTGGCCGGCGCGTGGTCGGCGTGTGGTCAGCGGTTCGATATGCATCGGCGAGGGCCCGCGACCCGGTTCCCAGGCCGAGAGCGGTTCCTCGTGGATCATCACGTCGGCACCGGGGAAGACGCGCAGCAACTTGGCCTCCACCTCGTCACCGATCTGGTGCGCGCGGTTGAGGTCGATGTGATTGTCCAGGTAGAGGTAGAGCTGGATGATCATGGTCCGTCCGGCCAGCCGGGTGCGGATCTGGTCGGCCGCGTGCACGGACGGGTGGGCCGTGGCTATCTGCGCGACACGCATCTCGGTGCCGTCGAGCACTTCGCGATCCATCAACTGGTCGAGTGAATCACGGCCGAGCTTCCAGGCGCTGTAGAGCACGAATATGCCCACCGCCGCCGCGAAGACCGGGTCGAGCCAAACCACGCCGTAGCCGGCGAGTATCAGCACCGCGATGGTCGAGGCGTTGACCAGGAAGTCCATGGTGTAGTGCGCGGCGTCGGCGCGGATGGCCGGCGAGCGGGTCCTGGCGATCACGTAGCGCTGAAAGCTCACCAGCGCCAGCGTGGCGACCATCGAGAAGATCATCACGCCGACGCCCCAGTCGATCGCGGACAACTCCTGCGGCCGGATTACCCGCTGCAGCGCCTGGATCATCAGGAATACCCCCGAGCCGGCGATGAACGTCGCCTGGGCCAGGGCGGCCAGCGGCTCGGCCTTGCCGTGGCCGTAGCGGTGATCCTCGTCGGGCGGCTGCAGGGCGATGCGCACGGCGACCAGGGTGACCAGCGAGGCCAGCAGGTCCATGGTCGAGTCGATCAGCGAGGCGAGCATGCTCACCGAGTTGGTGGTGATCGTCGCCGCCAACTTGAGCGCGATCAGCGTCAGGGCGAGCGTCACCGAGGCGGTGGTGACCATGCGCAGCAGCTTGGCGTGTGGATTGGACATGCAGGTGATCGTCGCCTTGTCGGGGGTCGCGGTCGGGCCTCGGATCCCCGGCCGGCAGCGGGTTACGCGACCGACGGGGAGAAGTTAGTCAAGACTAATACCGAACTGAATTAGTCCCATTTTAATGCAGCCCGAGCCTGAGCGCTAGGGGAGCGCGTCATGGTTCGATGGCCGGCGGGCCAAGCGGCGCTTGACCGTGCGTCGGGCTTGGGCGCCGTGCCAGGCTGGACTACCATCGGCTCACCTTATTTCCATGCGCGAGCCGTTCCTTCGATGGCCCAAGATTCGTCCTCACCTGCGATTGCCGGCTGTCCGGTTACCCGCATCGGCATCACCGGCCTGTCCGGCGCCGGCAAATCGACCATGATCACGACCATCATCAATCACCTGGAGAACGCCCGTCGCGGCGCCGTTTCGGGAAAGGGCGGGTTGGCTGCGATTCGTCACGGCCGCTGGCATCGCGAGATCGAACGCGCCTTTGACTACGACCACGCCCTGACCGCGCTGACCGGCCAGCCGCCAAGCTGGCCCGAGTCGACCCGCGACTGGTCGATCGCCCGCCTGACTCTGGACTACGACCGTCGCTGGTACTCCCTGCGCCCGCGCCGGCGCTGCCTGGAATTGTTCGACTACCCGGGCGAATGGCTTCTGGACCTCTCACTGATCGACTGGTCGTTCGCCGAGTACAGCGCGCATTGGCATGAGTGGCTCGCGCGCAGTCCCCGCCGGGAGATCGCGCCGGGGTTGCTCGAGGAATTGCAGGCCATCGACCCCGCCGCGCCGCTCGAGCCCGAGCGACTGGATGCGCTGGCCGGTCGCTGGTCGATGATGCTGGCGGACAGCCGCCTGCCCCCGCATCGTCTGTCGCGCAACCTGCCCGGGCGGTGGTTGATGCCGGGGGAGGGATTCGATCCCGATGCGATGCCGTTCCTGCCCCTGCCGGCCGCCGTGAGCGGGCCGTCGGAGGATTACCCCGAGGGTTCCTGGGGCGAGGTCTGCCAGCGGCACTTCACTTACTACCGCGATCGGATCGCGCGGCCGTTCTTTGAATCCCACTTCGGCCGCCTGGATGCGCAGGTAATCCTGGTCGACCTGCTCGGTGCACTGCGCAGCGGGCAAGCGGCGCTGGCCGACATGCGCGCGGCGCTGGAATCGATCCTCGAGCCGTTTCGTTACCGTGACGGGCACTGGCTGGGCAACCTGTTCTCGCGTCGCATTCGTCGGGTCGCGATCGTCGCCACGCAGATCGACCACCTGCTGCCCGCCGACCAGGCGCGTCTGACCCGTCTGCTCGACAGCTACCTGTTCGAGATGACCCAGCGACTGGCCGGCAAGGAAATCGATCTGCGCCTGTTCGCCGTCTCGGCGGTAACCGCCGCCCAGCCGCGCGAGGATGGCCGCGGTCGCCCCATGCTGGTGGGTGTTGAAAAAAGCTCGCGGGAGAAGATCGCCTTCACTCCGCCGGCCATCCCCGAGCAGATGCCGCACGATTTGGACCTGGCGATCGACGACCTGCCCACGCTGGCCCCGCCGACGGAGCTGGACCGGGCGCGGCCGTTTCCGGGCCGGCGGGTCGACGACCTGCTCGATTTCCTGATCGGCGAGTCCTGAACCATGCACACGACTGTCCCGGGAGTTCTGCAATGAGCGACGAGCAACCGCCGCGTGGCGGCCACCTGGCCACCCGCATCCATGCGCAGGGCGATTCGGTGCCGGATGTCGATACCGAGGCCCTGTACGACGAGGAATCGGCCGAGGAAATTGACGACCTGCTCGAGCCGAGGCGGGGCTTCCCCTGGGTGACAACCCTGCTGGGCGTGGTGGCGATCACCTGGCTTGCGATCAACTGGCTGCAGGCGATCTCATGGGCGCACGGCACGCATCCGGCGCTGGGTTGGGCGATCTTCGCCATTGGCGTCGGTGTCGGCGGGGTCGGCCTCGCGCTGGTCTGGCGGGCCTGGCGCCAGCGCCACCATATCGATGCCGTCACCCGGCTGAATCGGCGACTGGCCGAGGCCGAACGCGAGGGCGAGATGGGCCAGTCGGTGCTCGAGCTGCGCGAGGCGGCCGAGCAATTGCTGGTCGACAACCCGCAGCGGCGGACCTTCGAGGAGAACCTGCTCGGCATCGATGCCGGCAGTCATGCCACCGAGCTGGTGGTCGCCCTCGAGCGCGGCTACGCCGACCAGGATGCCCAGGCCCGGGCGCTGATCCACCGCGAAGTGGTGCGCACCGGCCTGTTCATTGCCGCCAGTCCCTATCCCGCGCTCGACCTGTTGCTGGTGGCCTGGCGCAACGCGCGGATGGTCAATGCCATCGCCCGCATCTACGGGCTGAGTCTCTCGTTTCCGGCCCGCTGGCGTTTGTACCGCATGATCCTGCAGAACATGGCCTTCGCCTCGGCGACCGAGACCGTGCTCGACTCGGCCAGCGAGGGCTGGGCGGCCAACCTGATGGTCAACCTCGGCGCCAGGGCCGGGCAGGGCGTGGCCGTCGCATTGTATTCCCTGCGTATCGGCCGGCAGGCGATGCGGGCCTCGCGCATCGCCCCGGAGCACAAGCCGCTGGTCGACCGCAACCTGGCGAAACTGATCCTCGGCGCGATCCGCGAGCGGTCCGCCGACCGAAAGTAGACGCGATCTTGTCAATTGGGGGTGGGGGCGATGAGCCGAGCAGATCGCAGTGCATTGATCCTGGTCGGGGGAACCCTGCTGGTGCTCGTCGCCTTGCTGCTCTCGGGCATCGATCCCCATGATCGTGCCACCTGGGTGCTTGAAGTCGCCCCGGCAGCAATCGCGCTGCCGATCCTGTGGTTCACCCGCGGACGGTTTCCACTCACCCCGCTGCTCTACGTACTGGTCTTCCTGCATGCCCTGGTGCTGATCTACGGCGGGGCCTACACCTACGCCCGCGTGCCGCTGGGTTTCGAGATTCAGGCCTGGTTCGAGCTGGCACGCAATCCCTACGACAAGATCGGCCATTTCTTCCAGGGACTGGTGCCAGCGTTACTGGCCCGCGAGATCCTGATTCGGGGGCACTTTGTCAGCGGGCCGTGGATGGTCGGGTTTCTCGCGATCTGCGTCGCCATGACCGTGAGCGCCGTCTACGAGCTGATCGAATGGGGCGTGGCCGTGGTCGCCGGCGGCGGGGCGGTCGAGTTCCTTGGCACGCAAGGTGATCCCTGGGACGCCCAGTCCGACATGGCATTCGCCCTGATCGGGGCCATGCTGGCGATCGTTGCCTTCGGTCGCTGGCATGACCGCCAGATCGAGCGGTTTGCAGGGCGCGGTGGTTGAGCCTCGATCGCTACTTGAGCTGGCGGGCGATGTCCATGGCCGCGTAGGTGAGCACGCCGTCGGCGCCGGCGCGCTTGAAGCCGGTCATGGTCTCCATGATGCACTTGTCCCAGTCGAGCCAGCCACGTTCGGCGGCGGCCTTGAGCATCGCGTACTCGCCGGAGACATGGTAGGCGAAGGTCGGCGCCTTGAGCTCCTGCTTGACCCGGTAGATGACGTCGAGATACGGCATACCCGGCTTGACCATCACCATGTCGGCGCCCTCGGCCAGATCGGCCGCCACCTCGTGGATAGCCTCGTTGCCGTTGGCGGGATCCATCTGGTAGGTGGTCTTGTCGGCCTTGCCGAGGTTGGCTGCCGAGCCGACGGCATCACGGAACGGGCCGTAGAAGGCGGAGGCGTACTTGGCGCTGTAGGCCATGATGCGGGTGTGGATGTGCCCCTTGGCCTCCAGTTGCGCGCGGATCGCGCCGATGCGCCCATCCATCATGTCGGAGGGGGCGACGATGTCGGCACCGGCCTCGGCGTGGGACTCGGCCTGGCGGACCAAGACTTCGACGGTCTCGTCGTTGAGCACGTAGCCGTTGGCGTCGATGATGCCGTCCTGGCCGTGGGTGGTGTACGGGTCGAGGGCCACGTCGGTCATCAGCCCCAGTTCCGGGAAGCGTTCCTTAAGTGCCCGCACGGTGCGCTGGACCAGGCCGTCCGGGTCGTAGGCCGCCTCGGCGTGCTCGGACTTGGCTTGCGGCGGGGTGACCGGGAACAGGGCTAGGACCGGGATGCCCAGTTCGAGGGCCTGTTCGGCCAGTCGCGACAGGTTGTCGATACCGAGACGCTCGACGCCGGGCATCGACTCGACCGGTTCGCGGCCGTTTGGGTCCTCGAGCACGAATACCGGCAGGATCAGGTCGTTGCTCGAGACCGTGTTTTCCTGCATCAGGCGACGGCTGAAGGCGTCGCGGCGCATGCGGCGTGGCCGATGGGCGGGGTAGGCGCGCGAGAACGACATGGGCGGCTCCGGGTGGTGTTTGTCGGTGACGGGCCGGTAGGATAGCAATCCGGCACGATCTGTCCCATCGGTCCGTCCGACTCGACCGATCCTGGTTGGTCGGAACCATCACAATGTGGGAGGTGACATGTACGAGTTCACGTTTCTGACCCCGGATCGCGGCGCGGGGTTCGTCAAGCGTCTCGAGGCGGAGGGATTGGCCGTGGGTGTGGCACGCGACCCGATGGCCGAGGAGGCGACCACCATCTCGATCCCCGACGATATCGATGATGCCCTCGCCGATCGGATCGAGGACTGGTACGAGGAGGAAACCCAGGCGGCCGAGGCCGAACTGTTCGATTCGGGGCGGGCGGAGGCCTCGATTTCAGCCGGGGTATGGGTGTCGCTGGAAAACGGCCAGTCGAGCTTCGCGCCGATCGAGCCGCGGATCATGAGCCGTTTGCTGTCGGTGCTGACGCCGGATGAAGTCGGGGATTTCGTCGACCGGGTGGCCCGGGCCGTCGAACATCCCGATGACACGCCGGCCTGCCGCCGTCACGAGGATTGAAAACCAGCGAACGAATCGCAAGGCGTTGTTTCTTCAATAACGCGATGGCAAAGATGGCCTACGCTCTCGGTGAGGGACACCCGGACCTTCCTCTGCTCGTACTCGCCGTGTCGGCTAAGCGAGCGCCCGGTCCGGCAAGACGAGAGGTGGACGCCATGACAGACACGATTCTCCCCGCCCGGCATATCGCGATGCCATCCTTCCTGTTGCGGTTTGTGCTGATCGGGTCGTTCCTCGCCTGGTCGTTGCTAGGCGCCTCCCTCGCCTGGGCGCAGGCGAAGGTGGTCACGCCCGATTACGAGCCGCCCAAGGTCGTCTACGACTTCTACCTGGCTGATCCACAGGAAATCGGTCCGGCGCTTTTCTGGGTGCGTTCGCTGATCAATCCGCTGCAGGCCAGTCCATACAACATGGACCCGATGCTGGACATGAATATCGTGGTCATCATCCACGGCACCGAGATCGTCACCGTGGCGAAAAAGAACGAGGCAAAGTACGAGGATGCGGTCGCCCGCATGCGCTACTACGCCAGTCTGGGCGTTGATTTCCATGTCTGCGGGCTGGCCGCCCAGGATTACGACTACGACCGCGAGGATTTCCAGGATTTCATCACCCTGGTGCCCTCGGCCTTCACCGACTTGGTCCATTACCAGCAGCAGGGCTACGCGGTGATCAAGCCCGAGGTGCTCGAGCGCACGCAATCGCTCGAATCCATGCGCTGAGGGTCGACAGGTCGGGTTTTGCCGTATCCTTGAGGCACATTTCGCTGTCCCGAGGAGTCCGGCTTTGGACCCGCACCAGATCCATTCGATCGACGCGCTTGATGCCCTGTTCGACGCGCCGGGCGAGGCGGCGATCAAGAAGGAGGTCGATCGGCTGGTGCCGGTCTACCGTCGCTTGATCGAGGCCTCGCCGTTCTTTGTCCTGGCAACGAACGGGCCGGGTGGCCTGGATTGCTCGCCGCGCGGCGATCCGGCCGGTTTCGTCGAGGTCCTTGATGACCGGCACATCGCGCTGCCCGAGCGCCGCGGCAACAACCGTATCGACAGCCTGCGCAACCTGATTGACGATCCGCGCGTCGGTTTGCTGTTCCTGGTGCCCGGCAAGAGCGAAACCCTGCGCGTCAATGGCCGGGCCCGTGTAACCACCGACCCCGCGCTGATGGAGCGGACTGCCATGAAGGGCAAGCCGCCGCAGTGCGTGATCGTGGTCGAGATCGAGACGGTGTTCTTCCAGTGTGCCCGGGCCTTGCTACGCGGTCGGTTGTGGGACCCGGCCAGCCATCAGTTGGCCGAAGACACGCCGACGGCCGGCGAGATGCTCGCCGGCGTGCCGGAGTCCACCATCCGTGCCGAGGAATACGACCAGGGTCTGGACGAGCGGCAGGAGAGGACGTTGTATTGAAGAGATCAGCAGGAAGAAGTCGGAAGGAAGAATTTGCCGGCAAGGGGTTTGAGCCCAGGTCGACGAATCCATCATCTCGCTCTGACCTCTGACCTCTGACCTCTTGCACGGCCCTTTCCGGTCAACCTGTTAGAATCGCGCGCTCACGCATCCCACCACAGATTCCTTCGGAGCCCATCCATGACCCAGGCCTCCAACAGGGGCGCGGCCCGCCAGGCGCCCGAACTGCTGTCCCCGGCGGGGACGATCAAGTCGATGCGTTACGCCTTCGCCTATGGCGCGGATGCCGTCTATGCCGGTTTGCCGCGCTACAGCCTGCGCACGCGCAACAACGACTTCCTCGAGGAC
>JBHEOB010000067.1:295-8891 GCA_046261775.1 Guyparkeria sp. | reverse complement strand
CCGTGATCGAGATCGGGCCGGGGCTGGGGGCCCTCACCCTGCCACTGGCCCAGCGCGGTGATCGCGTGATCGCGATCGAACTCGACCGCGACGTGATCCGCCACCTGCGCGTCAAGCTCGACGCCGAGGGACTCGGCCGCCAGGTCGAACTCGTCTCGCAGGACGCCCTGCGACTCGACCTGGACGCACTGATCCGGAGCCATGACCTCTCGCCGCCGCTGACACTGGTCGGTAACCTGCCCTACAACATCGGCACCGCGCTGATCACCCGGCTGCTCGCCCAGAGCGAGCGTGGCGAGCGCATCGGCGAGATGGTGTTCATGGTGCAGCGCGAGGTCGGCCACCGCCTGGCCGCCTCGCCCAACGACTCGACCTATGGCCGCCTGAGCGTGCTCACCGCCATGTTTGCCGAGGTCGAGCACCTGTTCGACGTCCCGCCCGAGTCGTTCAACCCGCCGCCCAAGGTCGACTCGAGCGTCATCCGGATCTCCCCGCGTGCCGAGCCGCTGGTACCGCCGGCCGAGCAGGCCCGCTTCGAGCGGCTGGTCACCGCCGCATTCGCCCAACGACGCAAAACCCTGCGCAACAACTTGAAACCCCTGATGCCAGCGTCAACAATTGAGGCATCGGGGGTCGATCCGTCGTTGCGAGCTCAAGCGCTGGACATCCCCGCCTTTCTGGCGCTGGCCCGACGGCTCGCTCCGGACTGACGCCTGACCATTAACGGGCGGTTGATCGGCACGCAGTCGATGCCCGTCAGCAACGGTCACCGCTACCTTTCAACCCATTGCAGGAAAAACGGCCATGTCCGCGAACGCCGACATTCACGCCCATCCCCTTGCCGAAGAGGTCTTTGTCGGTTGCGCCGAATTCCTGGTCGAGCGGCTCGCCACTGCCGTACGAACACGGGGCGTCGCGCGGATCGCGCTGGCCGGCGGCGGAACGCCACGGCGGCTCTACCAGCTGCTCGCCACCCGCTATCGCGATGCCCTCGACTGGCACTCGGTGGAATTCTATTTCGGTGACGAGCGCAACGTGCCGCTGGATCATCCGGAAAGCAACTTCCGCATGGCACGACTGGCCCTGTTCGAACCGCTGGGGATTCAGCCGCACCGCACCTTTCCCATGATCTCGGATCAGCAGCGTGATCCCGAGCGGGACGCCGAGGCCTACGAGGCGGCCCTGCGACGCTGGACGGCCGGCGACGTCCCGCGCTTCGACATCACCCTGCTGGGCATGGGCAGCGACGGCCATTTCGCGTCGCTGTTCCCGGACACACCGGCACTGGCCGAGCGCGAGCGCCTGGTAGTGGTCAACCCGGTGGCCAAGCTGCATGGCCATCGCCTGACACTGACGTTCCCCGTGTTCGAGGCCGCCCGCGACGTGGTCTTCCTGGTGCTGGGCGACGACAAGCGCGAGGCACTGGAACGGATTCGCGATGGTTTGGCCCAGCGGCCGGCCGAACGACTGGTGGCCACGCGGCCGACCCACTGGTACGTCGATCACGCGGCGACCGGGGACAGGTGATGCTGACCGCGTCCCCGATCGCCGAATCCATCCAGATCCACCCGCGCGCCGAGTTCGTGCTAGAGCACAGCGACGTCTCCGCCCAGCGTTTCGCCTTCGGCTACGAGATCGTGATCGAGAACGGCAGCGACCAGCCGGTCACCCTGCTCGACCGTCACTGGATCGTCGATCACGGTAACGGCTGCCTCAAGGAGGTGCGTGGCGAGGGCGTGGTCGGCGAACAGCCGCTCATCCTCCCGGGCGAACGCTTTTCCTATCGCTCCGGCGCGGTGATCGAGTCACCCGCCGGTCGCATGTGGGGCGATTACGGCTTTATCGGTGATCAGGGTGACCTGTTCCGGGTGACCATACCCACCTTCGACCTGGTCGCCCCGGCAACCTTCCGCAGCATTCAGTAATCCCAGGCCGGCAAGGCCTGACCGAAGCCAGGTCGCACGGTCGCACCTCCCCTTCGATCGAATCGCAATCGAACCGCAAACCTCGCTGTTCGGGTGCTAGCATCCCCCCTGCTCATCCAAGCGACGGAATCAGTTCAACCATGGCCACCTACGCAATCGGCGACCTTCAGGGCTGCCTCGACCCGCTCGAGGCACTGCTCGACCAGATTGAATTCGACCCGGCCGACGACCGGCTGTGGTTCGTGGGCGACCTAGTGAATCGGGGTCCGCAGTCACTCGAGGCGTTGCGCTTCGCCCGCGATCTGGGCGACGCCGCCGTGACCGTGCTGGGCAACCACGACATCCACCTGCTGGGCTGTCATTTCGGCACGCGGGTCGCGCGCGGTCGCGATACGCTCGAGCCGATCCTGACCGCCGAAGACGGCGACGAACTGGTCGACTGGCTGCGCCACCTGCCACTGCTGCACCATGACCCGGACCTCGACTGGACCCTGGTACACGCCGGCATCCACCCCGCTTGGGACCTGAAAACGGCCGCGGCCGCCGCCCGGGAGACCGAATCGGCGATGCAGACAGCCGAGCCGCGGAGTTTCTTCGGCGAGATCTTCGGCAACCAGAGTGACCACCCGGACGGCAACGACACCCCGATCGACCGGCAGCGATTCGCGATCAACGTGTTCACCCGCATGCGCTACTGCCATGCCGATGGCCGGCTGGACTTCGCCGAAAAGCGCCCACCGGCCGATGCCGACCCGGCACTGACGCCTTGGTTCGCCATGCCGAACCGGGCGATGGCCGGCCGGCGGATCGTGTTCGGCCACTGGTCGAGTCTCGGACCGGCGCGAAGCCGCGGCAATGCCTGGGGTATCGATCAGGGCTGCCTTTGGGGACACCAGCTCACCGCCCTGCGACTCGAGGACAAGGCCCTGTTCGCCGTCGATTGCCCGGGGGGCCAGCGATCCAAGGGCGGCAAATGACCGAGCGGCTCGGCCACCCGGCCGGGAAACCGGCCGATGCTTAGTACGGTCTTTTCCGTCCAGTCGCTACTGGCCGGCATGGGCGTGCTGCTGGCCGGCTCCGGCCTGCTCGCCACCCTGCTGGGCCTGCGGGCGGCCGAGGAAGGCTTCTCCGACGGCACGATCGGCCTGGTCATGTCGGCCTTCTACATCGGCTACGTGCTCGGCACGCTCACCATCCCCGCCATCATCCGCCGCGTGGGCCACATCCGCACCTTCGCCGCTCTGGCCGCGATTTCCTCGGCGGCCGCCATCCTGCACGGGCTGTGGGTGGACCCCTGGTTCTGGATGCTTCTGCGGCTGATCAACGGCGTGACGCTGCTGGGCCTGTACATGGTGATCGAGAGCTGGATCAACGAGAAGGTGACCACCCACCGCGGCCAGGTGTTCGGCATCTACATGATGATCAGCCTGTTCGCTTACGGCGCCGGGCAGTTCCTGATCAGCCTGTACGGCCCGATGGAGGTCTCCACCTTCGCCATCGTCGGCCTGCTGTTCTCGTTGGGACTGGTGCCGATCGCGTTGACCCGGGTGAGCCAGCCACCGCCGATGGAGACCACTCGTCTGCCGGTCCGCGAGTTGTTCCGTCTGGCACCCACCGGCGTGATCGGCGCTGCCATGTCCGGCGTGATCACCGGCACCATTTACGGCATGGCGGCGGTCTATGCGAACCGGGTGGGCCTGCCCGACGCCCAGGTGGCCACCTTCGTCGCCGCGATCATCGTCGGCGGCGGTCTGCTGCAATGGCCGATCGGGCGACTCTCCGACGGCCGCGACCGCCGCTACGTGCTGATTGTGATCGCGGCCATCGGCGGGGTCTTCTCGGTGCTGCTGGCCATGCAGGACTGGTTCCCCGGCTGGAGCCTGTTCGCCCTGGCCCTGGTGTTCGGCGGGTTTTCCTTTTCGCTCTACGCGATCAGTGTCGCGCAAACCAATGACCGCCTGTCGAGCGACCAGGTACTGGAGGGCACCCGCGGGCTGCTGATGGTCAACGGCGCGGGTTCGGTCGTGGGTCCCTTGATCAGCGGCCTGGCCATGGGCTGGTTTGGCGCGGCCGGCTTTCCGCTGTTCGTGCTAGCTGCGCTCGGCGCCATGATCCTGCTGGTGTTCTGGCGCATCCTGATCGACGATCCGGTGCCGGACGACGAACGCGGCGATTACGTCTTCACCCACCGCACCTCGGCGGCGGGCCTGGAGCTCGACCCGCGCGCGAGCGAGGATGAGACCGAAATCCAACCAACTAGCGAACCCGCCAATGAGGCCGCCCCGCCCATCTACGAGACCGACCCGGCCTGGGAAGACTACCAGGGGCCGCCAGGGGCAATAGACGATCCGGATCGCGTCAACGGCGCGAGGGACGTGGGGCGGCCAGACGGATCCTGATGCGCCGCATCAGCCACCCGAGCAGCGGCACGCGCTCGTAGAGCTGGGCGGCGGGATCCCAGTAGTCGACATGCTCGACCACCCGCCCGTCGCCCCCGAAAACCAGCTCGGACATGCCCTCGATCGACAGCCCCGGCGGTGAGGCATCGCATTCCATGCGCCAACGCAGCAACGCGCGATTGCCGTCCACCGCCCGGGACTGCACCACGAACCGCATCTGGGGACATTGAGTGAAACCGTGGGCGAACACCGCCTGGATTGCCTCGATCCCGTGCACGTCGTTGAAGGGATCGACAAAGCGCGCCTCGTCGGCATAGACCATCGCCAGCGCATCGAGGTGGTCTGCCTGCAATTCCTGCATCACGGCGACATAGCGCTCGAGGGCGGCCGCCCGGTTCAGCCCGCCGGCGGGCACGCTCATTGTTCCGGCTCCTTGAGCATCCGGCGAGTCAATCGGAAATACAGGGCGTAGGGCAGCAGCCGCAATACCTTCATTACCCAGCCGAACCCGCGCGGGGCGAGGATCTCGAAGCCCCGGCCGTCGAGCCCTCGGGCGATCAGGTCGGCGGCCTTGTCCGGCTCGATCCGGCCGGGCATGGCGAAATCGTTCTTGTCGGTCAGGCGGGTCCGGACGAAACCGGGGTTGATCACGCGGATCGCCACCCCGGAGCGCTCGAACTCGGGGCGCAGCGACTCGGCCAGATTGATCATTGCCGCCTTGCTGGCGCCATAAGGCGCGGCGTACGGCAGACCACGATACCCGGCGACGCTGGCCGTGAGCACGATCTCGCCCGAACCTCGGGCAATGAAATCCTCACGCACGGTTTCGATGCCGTTGACCGCACCCAGAAAGTTGACCCGGATCAATCGCTCGAACAGGGCAGGATCGAAATCGGCCAACCGCATCGGTTCGTAATCGCCGGCGTTAAGAATCACCGAATCGGGCACCCCCCATCGATCCACCAGTTCCCGGTAGGCGTTCGCCAGCGATGGCGGGTCGGTCACGTCGGTCGCCAGCGCGAGCAGGCGATCGGGATCGCGTGCAGCCCGCTCGTCAAGCCGTTCCTGTTGGCGTGCGGAGATCGCCACACGGTGACCGCGCGCTACCAGCCGATCGGTCAGGGCAGCGCCGATGCCGCTGCTCGCCCCCACCAACCAGATGACCCGCTTATCGTTCGATCTTTTGTCCGTCATTTGGTCGTGCCTCGTTTTGGCCCCGGTTCGGCGCCGGCAACAGCCGGGCTTTCCCGCGGTGGCCGAGTGGGAAATACATGAAGTCAGCGTAGTCGAGGGCTGCTACAATATCGATGCAGAACTTATACATCACTCGACCCGTCGCAGGTGGCACCTTGTCCACGACCGCATCCAGCCCAGCCGAAGCCGAAAGTCAGGCCTTGCTGCCCATCCGGTCGGTATCTCAGATAACGGGTGTCAACCCGATCACCCTGCGTGCCTGGGAGCGTCGCTACGATCTGATTCGTCCCACGCGTACCCCGGCTGGCCACCGGCTCTACAGTCAGGCCGACATTCGCACCATCAAGCGCATCCAGGAGCTGGCCGAGAGCGGGATGGGTTTCGCCCAGATCGCCACGTTGCTGGAACAGGAAGACCAAGAGACCGCTGACGCCGTGGATGAGGCCGCCCCGGCAACGGAAACGCAGGCGCCGGTCACACCGCCCCGCTCGCTTCTCGACCGGGTGATGCGGGCGGCAATCGACCTCGATCCGGCCGAACTGCGGCTGGCCGAGGCGACCGCCCTGATGTGGCTGACGCCCGAAGACTACCTGCGCGAAGTGCTGATCGAGGCATTGGCCCAACTGGAGGCGCGCACCGCCTGGCCCGACCGGGACCTGGCGTTGGTGTGGCTGGCCGAGTACATCAAGGGCCGCGCCGAGTGGATTGCCGATGCGCCCGGCCGGGCCGTCGCGCCGGTCGTCGTAATCGACAATCTGGTGCCGGGCCGACCGTTCTCAGCCGGGGGATTGCGCCTGTTCACGGCGTTGCACGACGATCGATTCCATGTCCGATTGCTACCGACCGGCCTCAACGAGATCGAGCGCACCCAGATGGCGCGTCGCTGGGGCGCTCTTGCCTGGGTCCGGTTAGGCACACCCCGCCCCGGGCAGACCGAGAGCCGCGCTGCCGGGGCGCGCGTCTTTTGGTTCGACCTGCCACTGCTCGATCCCGAGAATTCCGACCAGGCGGTCGATTTCATGCAGCGCTGGCGCGAGGTAGTGGAGCGGGATATCCAGCAATGCCGCGAACAGGTCGCCGATGCGCTTGCTCGCCCCGAGCCGGCCCCGGCTCGCCTAACACGACACTAGGACAGGGTCCGCTCGACCGGCAAGGCCTGCTCGAGTCCGATGCCCCTGCGGGCTCACGCGGCGTCACCAAGCTCCCCCTGTGGCCATTTTCCCTTCTGTGTCACAATGCCTCGACCTCAATGCACGACAGGAGAGCTAGGCCTTGATGCTGGATGCGAATCTGCTGAAAAGGGCGGTCAACGCCTCCACGGACGGGATCGTCATTGCCGAGCAGGAAGGCTCGGACAATATCCTGATCTACACCAATCGGGCCTTCGAGGAACTGACGGGATACTCCGAGGAGGACATCCTCTATCAGGACTGCCGCTTCCTTCAGGCAGACGATCGCGACCAGGCCCAGCTGACGGAAATACGGGATGCGATTCGCCGCGGCGAGGCTACCCGGGTGGTGCTACGTAACTACCGCAAGGACGGCAGCCTGTTCTGGAACGAGCTCTCGATCACTCCGGTATTCAACGACGACGACCACCTGACCTATTTCATCGGCATCCAGCGCGACGTCACCGAACTGGTCCGCATGCGCGAGGAAAACGAGCGGTTGCATGCCCGAATCACTGAGCTCGAGGCGCGTCTGGAGGCAGGCGCAACTGACTGAACGACTTGTCAGACTGCGATTGAGCGGGCATTCTTGAGATTGGCACGCCTCTTCCGCGAACAGGCAAGACCAACGCGGCTCGCGTCGGTTGGCACGCTCCGGGAACGGAGCCGTGAAGGCTTCCCCGGCCGCCCCATGAACGGGGCAAGACCGAGAGAACATGGATGCAACAACGCACAGGCGGATCAATGAGCGCACCCCTTACCAATGGATTGCTTAGCGCCCTGATCAAGGAAGGGGAACTCCCGGACGCTCAGGCCCGCGAGTTGCAGAAAAGGGCGGAAGAGAGCCATATCTCGGTTGTGCAGACATTGCTCGACGAAGGCATCTTCCCGAACGTGATCGCAGCGGCGGCCTCAAAGCGCTTCGGTCTGCCAATGGTGGACCTTGATGCCATCGATACCAGCGACCTGCCGCTGAAGCTGGTTCCCGAAAAGGTGCTGCAGGCCAACATGGCGGTGCCGCTGTTCAAGCGAGGCCGGCGTTTGACGGTCGCCGTTGCCGACCCCTCCGATACCGGTGCGATCGACGGTTTTCGCTTCTCGACCAACATGGCGATCGAGGCGGTGGTCGCCGAGGCACCCAAGATCGCTCGCGTGCTCGAGGAAGCGCTCAGCGACAGCATGGACGCACTCGGCGAAGACCTCGACGACGACCTGTCGAATGTCGAGTTCGAGCGCGATGACGACGAGGCCCACGACGTCGAGGATGCCTCGATCCAGGACGACGTGGTGGTCAAGTTCGTCACCAAGCTGTTGACCGACGCCATCCGCAAAGGCGCCTCGGACATCCATATCGAGCCCTACGAGAAACAGTTCCGGGTGCGCTTTCGCGTCGACGGCATTCTCACCGAGAACGCCAAGCCACCGGCCAACCTCGCCGACCGTATCATCGCGCGCGTCAAGGTGATGAGCCGGATGGACATCTCCGAACGGCGTGTCCCGCAGGATGGCCGGATCAAGCTCAAGCTGTCGAAGAACCGCGCGATCGATTTCCGGGTCAACACCTGCCCCACCCTGTTCGGCGAGAAGGTGGTGCTGCGTATCCTCGACCCGGCCAGCGCTCAGATGGGCATCGACCAGCTCGGCTACGAGCCCGAGCAGAAGGCGCTCTACATGGACGCGCTCGACAAGCCCTATGGCATGATCCTGGTCACCGGGCCGACCGGCTCGGGCAAGACGGTCTCGCTGTACACCGGCCTGAACATCCTCAACAGCGGCGACCGCAACATCTCGACCGCCGAGGACCCGGCGGAAATCGTGGTGCCGGGCATCAACCAGGTCAACGTCAATGCCAAGGTGGGCCTGACTTTCGCCAATGCCCTGCGCGCCTTTCTTCGCCAAGATCCGGACG
>JBHEOB010000067.1:0-285 GCA_046261775.1 Guyparkeria sp. | reverse complement strand
ACTGGCCACCTGGTGCTTTCCACCCTGCACACCAACGACGCGCCACAGACCCTCACGCGGATGGTCAACATGGGCGTGCCGGCGTACAACATCGCCTCGTCGGTAAGCCTGATCATCGCACAGCGACTGGCCCGGCGCCTGTGCAATAATTGCAAGACGAAAGAGAGCATTCCCGACGAGGAACTCCGCCGGGAGGGATTCACCGACGAGGACATCGCGGCCTCGCCGAAGATATTCAAGGCGGTCGGCTGCGACCAGTGCACCAACGGTTACAAGGGCCGGGTG
>JBHEOB010000066.1:8510-8981 GCA_046261775.1 Guyparkeria sp. | reverse complement strand
CCCGATCGCGATGACGGAGTGCTTCCGTCCCGACCACGATTGTTCGCTTCAAGGTGATTGCGCCGTCCGCCCCCACTGGGAGGCGATCAACCGCGGTGTCCATGCCCTGCTCGATGCCACCACCCTCGCCGACATGAGTCAGCCGGTGAACGGCGCAGCGGCCGCGACCAAAGTGCCGGTCTGGTACGAGCGGTCTCGTGGTGGCGAGGTGATGGACATCGATGGACCGCCTCGAACGGGCTCTTGAACGGACTCCGAATACGACCATACCGGACGGCTCGACCGTCCGGCGATCAGCCTTCGACTAGGTGATAATGACATGACCGAAACCCAGGAACTCGAACAACTCGTCAAGAGTGAGTACAAGTACGGTTTTACGACCGACATCGAGCAGGAGATCATCCCGCCGGGCCTCGACGAGGACGTGGTCCGCATGATCTCGGCCAAGAAGAACGAGCCCGAGTTCATGCT
>JBHEOB010000066.1:0-8500 GCA_046261775.1 Guyparkeria sp. | reverse complement strand
GAATGGGCGCACGTCCATTATCCGAAGATCGACTACCAGGCCCTCTCCTATTACGCCGCACCGAAATCCCAGGAAGAGCTCGACGCGGATGCACCGGAATCGCTCGACGATGTCGACCCCAAGCTGCTGGAAACCTACGAGAAACTCGGGATCCCGTTGCACGAGCGCGCCGTGCTCGCCGGGGTAAAGGGAGCTAACGTCGCCGTCGACGCGGTGTTCGATTCCGTCTCGGTAACCACCACCTTCAAGGCGAAACTCGCCGAGGCTGGTGTGATCTTCTGCTCGTTCTCGGAGGCAGTCGAGAACCATCCCGAGCTAGTCAAGAAATACCTCGGCACTGTCGTACCGAAGGGCGACAACTACTTCGCTGCGCTCAACTCGGCAGTGTTTTCCGACGGATCGTTCGTCTACGTGCCCAAGGGCGTGAAATGCCCGATGGAGTTGTCGACCTACTTCCGCATCAATGCGCAGAACACCGGCCAGTTCGAGCGGACGCTGATCATCGCCGAAGAAGGTGCCTCGGTGAGCTACCTCGAGGGCTGTACTGCCCCGCAGCGTGACGAGAACCAGCTGCACGCTGCCGTGGTCGAGCTGGTCGCGCTGGACGACGCCGAGATCAAGTACTCGACCGTCCAGAACTGGTACCCGGGCGACGAGGAAGGTAAAGGCGGCATCTACAACTTCGTGACCAAGCGTGGCGAATGCCGTGGCGATCGTTCCAAGATCACCTGGACACAGGTCGAGGCCGGTTCGGCGATCACCTGGAAGTACCCCAGTTGCGTGCTCAAGGGCAACGACTCGGTGGGCGAGTTCTACTCGGTCGCCGTGGGGAACAACTACCAGCAGATCGACTCGGGCACCAAGATGGTCCACTTGGGCAAGCGCACCCGCTCGACGATCGTCTCCAAGGGCGTCTCTGCCGGCCGGGCGGAAAACGCCTACCGAGGACTGGTCCACATCGGTAAGACTGCGACGGATGCGCGCAACTTCACCCAGTGCGACTCGCTACTGATCGGCGATCGTTGCGGCGCGCACACCTTCCCCTACATCGAGGCGAAGAACAGCAGCGCCCAGGTCGAGCACGAGGCCACCACCTCCAAGGTCAGCGACGACCAGATGTTCTACCTGCGCTCGCGCGGTCTGGCCGAAGAAGACGCGATGAACATGGTTGTCAGCGGCTTTTGCAAGGACGTATTCAACGAACTGCCGATGGAATTTGCCGTCGAGGCACAGGCCCTGCTGGCCGTCTCCCTCGAAGGCTCCGTGGGCTAAGACCCGTTTGATCAACGGGTCAACCGAACAAACTATTGAGGCTTTATCTACATGGCACTTCTCGAAATCAAGAACCTGCACGCCGAGATCGCCGGCACGGAGATCCTCAAGGGGATCAACCTGACCATCAACGCCGGCGAGGTCCACGCGATCATGGGGCCCAACGGCTCGGGCAAGAGCACGCTCTGCCACGTACTCGGCGGCCGTGACGGCTACGAGGTCACCCAGGGCGAGATCACCTTCGACGGCCACGACCTCCTGGAAATGGAGACCGAGGAACGCGCCGTGGCCGGCATGCTGCTGGGTTTTCAGCACCCGGTCGAGATACCGGGTGTGAAGAACATCTACCTGCTCAAGGAGGCGCTCAACGCCAAGCGCGAGGCACAGGGTCTCGACGAGATCGACACCTTCACCTTTATGAAGCAGGTACGTGAACTGGTCGCCTCCATGGACATGGACGATGCCTTCCTGCACCGCGGTGTAAACGCCGGTTTCTCCGGCGGTGAGAAAAAGCGCAACGAGATCCTGCAGATGCTGCTGCTCGAGCCCAAGCTCGCCCTGCTCGACGAAACCGATTCGGGGCTCGACATCGACGCGCTCAAGGTGGTTTCAGACGGCATTAACCGCATGCGCGGCGAGGAGCGCGGCATCATCCTGGTCACGCACTATCAGCGCCTGCTCAACTACGTCGAGCCGGACTACGTCCACGTGCTCTACCAGGGCAAGATCATCAAGTCCGGTGACAAGACCCTCGCCCATCGCCTTGAAGCCGAGGGTTACCAGGAGATTCTCGAGGAGGCATCGTGATGCGTCAGGAACTTCCCGACTGGCTCAAGACGGCCATGCCGGAACAGGCAGCAGCCCCCGACGCGATCGCCCGCATCGCGCGTGAGCAGGTCGAGACCCTCGGCCTACCCGGCCTGCGTGATGAGGAGTGGCGCTGGACGAATCTGCGTTCGATCCAGCGTGGCCGCTTCAACACGCCGACGGGCGTGGGCGCGGACATCGAGCCAGCCATTCGCCTGCCGCTCGACAACCCCATCCGGCTGCGCTTTATCGACGGGGTCTTCCAGGGTGTGCCGGCCGAACTCCCCGAGGGTCTGACACTCGTCGCACTTGCGGATGCCGACAAAGCGACCCGTCAGGCCGCCTTCTCGCCCGTACCGGCGCCGAGCATCGACAACCCCAACGATGCCCTGGTCACGCTGAACACGGCGATGGCGAGCGAAGGGGTGGTGATCGACGTCGCCGCCAACGCCGTCATCGAACGGCCGATCGTGATCGAGTGGCTGGACGGGGCGACCGAGTCGGTGATGAGCCACCCGCGTGTGCTGGTTCGACTGGGCCAGAGTGCGGCGGCGACGGTGATCGAGCACATCGAAACCGTCGGCGAGCAACCGTCCTGGCGTAACAGCGTGATCGTCTCGACGATCGCGGCCAACGCGGCGTTGACGCACATCGCCCTGGGTCTGGACGGCGCGTCACGCCTGGCGACCGAGCGCAGCTTCGCCTCGCTGGAGCGCGATGCGCGGTATCACAGCTATAACGTCCAGCTGGCCGGCAAGATGATCCGCCGCGAGTACGATATCCACATTGGCGGGTCGGGCGCGCATACCGACCTGATCGGGCTGATGATGCCGCGCGACAAGCAGGTGCTGGATACCCATACCCGCATCACCCATGCTGCCGCCGACACCACCAGCAACGAGCACTATCGCACCATCGCCGACGACGCCGGCCGCGGTATCTTCAAGGGGCGCATCCTTATCGAAGAGGACGCCCAGCGCATCCAGGCGTACCAGTCGAGCAACAACCTGATCCTGTCGGACGATGCCGAGATCGACGCCAAGCCCGAGCTCGAGATCTATGCCGACGACGTAAGCTGCTCGCATGGCGCGACCATCGGGCGGCTCGACGAGGAAGCGCTGTTCTACCTGCGGTCCCGTGGCGTCCAGCTCGCTGAGGCGCGCGGGTTGTTGATCGCCGGCTTCGCCCAGGAGGTGATCGACGAGGTCCCGCTGGCCGAATTGCGCGACTGGCTCACCGAGCGCGTCGAAAGCGTGCTTGACGCACGTGACAGCAGCGATAACGAGAAGGCGTGATGACAGACGAGGGGCGCAACCAGTTCTCGGTCGAGGCAATTCGGGCCCAGTTCCCGGCCCTCGACCAGGAAGTCCACGGCAAGCCGCTGGTCTATCTCGACAACGCGGCCACCACGCAGAAACCGCGGGTGGTGATCGACACCATCCGCGAGTTCTACGAGCGCGACAACGCGAACATCCACCGTGGCGTACACACGCTTTCGGCTCGTGCCAGCGAGCGGTTCGAGAACGCCCGCACGCGCATCGCCCAATCTCTCAATGCCGACAGCGATCGGGAAATCGTCTTCGTCCGCGGCGTGACCGAGGCAATCAACCTGCTGGCCCACTCGCTCTCGGCTGAATGGCAAGCGGGTGACGAAGTAATCCTGAGCGAGCTAGAGCACCACGCCAATATTGTGCCGTGGCTGATGCTCGGGCAGCGCAAGGGGATCGTGATCCGCACCATCCCGGTCAACGAGCGGGGCGAGATCGAAATCGACGCCCTGCCCGGCCTGATAACCGACCGCACGCGGCTTCTGGCGGTCAATCACGTGTCCAACGCGCTCGGCACGGTCAATCCGGTCGCGCGGTTCACCGAGATGGCCCACGAACGCGGTGTGCCAGTGCTGGTTGACGGGGCGCAGGGCCTGCCCCACGGGCCGGTGGACGTGCAGACGCTGGGTTGCGATTTCTACGCCTGCTCGAGTCACAAAGTGTTCGGGCCGAGTGGCGTCGGTGCCCTGTACGCCCGTGGCGACTGGCTCGAACGCTTACCGCCGTTCATGGGTGGCGGGGACATGATTGAGGATGTGCGTTTCGACGGCGTGCGCTTTGCCCCGCCGCCGTCGAAGTTCGAGGCTGGCACGCCCAACATCGAGGGCGCGATCGGCTTTGGTGCCGCCCTGGAATGGATCGACGCTCTCGACTGGCTGGCAATCGAGCGTCACGAGGCGGCACTGCTCGAGCGCATGACCAATGGGCTAAGCGCAATCCCCGGGCTGCGGATCGTGGGTCGGGCCGCGCACAAGGTGCCGGTGGTTTCATTTCTGATTGATGGTGCCCACCCTCACGATCTGGGCACACTGCTCGATTCGATGGGGATCGCCGTGCGCACCGGGCATCATTGCACCATGCCGTTGATGCAGCGCTTTGACGCGCCGGCGGGCACGGCGCGCGCCTCGGCGGCGTTCTACAACACACTCGACGAGATCGATCAGTTCGTCGCCGCGGTCGCCCGCGTGCGAGAAATGCTCGTCTGACCAACAGCGGGAGAACACATCTTGGAACCGATGGAACGCATTCGTCTTGGCCGTGACGTGGTCTGCACCATGGTGCCCTCGGGGCAGAAGGTATTGGCCTCTAAGGACACGCCCGTCGAGCTGATGCAAGCCATGGGCGGCAGCTTCACCATCAAGGCTCGTGGTCACCTGCTGCGGGTCGAGGGCAAGGACGCGGACGCACTGGGCAAGGAACCGCCGCCGCAACCGGAACTGCCGCAAAACGCCTCCGACGATGATGTCGAGGAGATGGTCTGGGAGCAGCTGCGGGGCGTTTTCGACCCCGAGATTCCGATCAACATCGTCGACCTGGGCCTGGTCTATAAGGTCCGCGTCGAATCGCTGCCGGTTGCCGGTCGACGGGTAGATGTCGACATGACTCTTACCGCTCCCGGCTGCGGGATGGGTGGTGTGATCGCTTCGGATGCCCATCAGCGCATCATGCAGATCCCCACCATTGAGGAGGCGGCCGTCGAACTGGTGTTCGACCCCCCCTGGGGGCGCGAGATGATGTCCGACGAAGCAAAGCTGACCACCGGAATGTTCTGATCAGACCATTACATCTGCTGCCCGAGACAACCTCTCGGGCCGGCTCGACGGGATGGCAAGCATCAAATCACATCTAATCAATTCAACCTGTTAAGAGACAAACCGTGAGCGAAACCCTCGACGAGAATTGGATCCGTGTCTGCGAGCAACGCGAACTGGCGCCGGGAGAGCGTCGCGTAGTCGAGGGCCCAGACGTGGACATACTGGTGGTCAATACCGATGGGGTGGTCCTGGCCGTTGCCGACGAATGCAGCCACGAGGAGCTGCCCATCTCCGAAGGGCCGCTGGACGGCGACCTGATCACCTGTCCCTGGCACGACGCGCAATTCTGCTTGCGAGATGGCGATGCCCTGTCAGGGCCCGCCTACGAACCGATCGACTGTTACGATATTCGAGTCGAAAACGACATTATTTTCGTTGCCAATACGCCGCGAGATGGCTAAGGCAAATATTGCTGGAGGTTCTCCATGACCGCTCAGACGCACAGCGCACAACCCGTCAGCCACGCACCGGTATCATCGGTCGACCCGGCCCAAATCGAAGCCGCGCGCGAACGCGCCGCTGCCCTGCCCGCTGGACAAGGACTGAACATGACCGAGGCGGCCCGCAAGCACCTCGAACGCACCTTTGCCGACGATCCAGCAGCGCTCGGACTGCGACTGGGCACCAAGAAATCCGGCTGCTCGGGTTTTGCCTACGTAATGGACGTGGCGCACGATGTTGCCGACGACGACCTCTGGTTCGATTGTGACGGCATGCCGATCATCACCGATCCGCGAAGCCTCGAGGCCATCCACGGCTCGGAGGTCGACTACGTGGTCGACGGGCTGACGCGCATGCTTCACGTCAACAACCCCAATGTCGAAGACAGTTGCGGCTGCGGCGAGAGCTTCACCGTCCACGAAACCGACTGATTAGGGAGCGCAGCGATGGCCGACAAGGCGCCTAGCATCGACGCCGAAGTCCAGGCACTCAAGGACGAATTCGCCTTTCTCGGCGACTGGACCGAGCGTTACCAGTACATCATGGACATGGGCAAACAGATGTCTGCCTTCCCGTCCGGCAAGCAGGACGAGTCACACAAGTTTCACGGTTGCCAGTCTCAAGTCTGGTTCGATGCCGACTGGGATGGAGACCGCCTGGAACTGAGCGGCACCAGCGACGCCATGATCGTCAAGGGGCTGATCGCCCTGCTCTTTCGCGTCTATTCCGATCGCACCGCCGAGGAAATCCTCGCCACCGACGGGAGGTTTATCGACGAGTTGGGGCTTTCGGCGCACCTGTCGGCCAACCGCTCGACGGGGCTGTCCAACATGATCGAGAAGATTCGCCAGATGGCGGCCGAACGCAAGGCCGCCTGATTCGCCGCATTGAGCGCTGACCGTTCGTCACTTGCCTGATGGCGACCGCTTCAATCCGACGACGAAGCCAGCAGAGATTCCATCATGCTCTGATGGGCCGGGCTGGCCATCAGGCCGCGTTGGCGGTAAAGCATCATCGCCAACTCGGGACAGAGCCCCTCATCCACCGGCAACACCTTCAGTCCGCTTTCATCGCTTATCTGGTGCTCCGGCATCCAGGCGAAACCCAGCCCTGATCGAAGCAACTCGACGGCCGTGTGCAGGTTGTCGACCGTTATCCGTTGTGCCGCGCCGAGCCAACCGGCGTCCGTACCCCGTCCGGGGTCTGAATCCCGCAACACGACCTGGCGATACTGACGCAGTTGACCCTCGGCCAGCCGCTGACCTTCGGGCAGCGCCTCGATCTGCTGGATCAGAGGATGGTCCGGCCCGACACAGGCGACGAAACGCACCCTACCCACTTGAACACCGGTGTGATCACTCACCGGTTCGAGGCCGAGGTAGATGCCCACTTCATTGTCGCGGAACATCGCCGGTCCGCCCCCGAGCACCGTCTCGAACAATTCGATCCGCATGTGCGGGTAGGCCGAGGTAAACCGCCTGATCGCGCCGATCAGACGATCGTGAGGGAACACCTGATCGACTGCCAGGCGCATGACCGAGGCACCTGTATCGCGGAACTGGTCGATCACCCCACGCACCCCCTCGAGCTCACGGATCAGCGGGCGCATGTGCTCGAGCAGGATCGAACCGGCCTCGGTCAGCTGGATGCGACGGGCACGCGTCTCGACCAGCGTCACGCCGATACGACGCTCGAGTTGTTTGATGGCGTGACTGATGGTCGACGGGGTGCGGTGCAACCGCTCGGAGGCCGGCTTGAGTCCGCCGAGTTCGATCACCGTCTCCAGCCAGTGCCAGGTGCGAAAGTCGTCCATCGTCGCTCCTCGGAGGGGAAACCGTGACTATACCCATGCCAAGCCGGTCGACGCCATGCCGGGGCGCGTTCGAGCACGCTTAAACGCAAAAAATCCCCCGGTCCCGGCCTGACACGGGTGGCGGAGGAAAGACCGCAGGAGTACCGGTCGACGCCGTCTGGTGCCGTGGCACCGGCAACGGTCAGAGCGCGTAGGGAATCCGGATGCCGAGGGTGAAGTCCGGGGCATCGGGCGTCAGGCCAACGCCAAGCGTGGTAACCAGGGTGGTCTTCTTGCCCAGGGCATAGGTAAGGCCGAGATTGAACATGGCCGAGTTGGCGTCACTGCCGATCAGATCGACCCAGCTATCCCCCTCTGCTCGGGTACGCGCCTTGCCGCTGATCTGCTGGGAATACGACATCGAGAGGCTGGCGCGATCGTTCAGGGCGAAGGCGAGCCCCAGACCCCAGTTCCAGCTGTCGCCCAGGCTGACCTCTCCGGGGCTGACAGTGTTCGGGTCGTTGTTGAGATCGTCGAAGTCGCGCGACAGGTAGTGCGTGTAGCCGAAGTTGGCGAACAACAACGCCGGGTCGAGCGTCTTGACCGCTGAGATTGATGCCCCCACGCCCCAAAGGCCATTGCCGGTCGCCTGCTCTTCCGGAACGGCAAAACGAATAAAATCGTCTT
This sequence comes from Guyparkeria sp., assembly GCA_046261775.1. Lineage (GTDB taxonomy): Bacteria > Pseudomonadota > Gammaproteobacteria > Halothiobacillales > Halothiobacillaceae > Guyparkeria. The sequence goes on along the minus strand of JBHEOB010000066.1, from coordinate 359 downwards.
CTTCTTGGAGGATGCGCCAGTCGATGCCATAGGGCTCCCGGCCCGTCGGCGCGATTACGCTGCCGGTCAGCACCACATCGGGTCGGCTGGCCGTTTCCGGGAACAACCGATAACTGAGGCTGACGGTGGTGTCACCGATCGCAAGATCACTGGTCTGGTCCACCTCAGCGACCGCTTGTGCATCGCCGCCCGCCCCACCCTTCTGGTAGGTGGTATAGCGCTGGATGAACGGCGCAGAGATGCCGATGTTCCAGCGCGGCGTCAGGCCGTACCGCGCGGCAAGCGTGTACTTGAAGGTATCCGAGGCGACGTTGTCGACCGCGATATTGCCGAGGAAGATTGCGTCCAGGGCCAGAAAG
>JBHEOB010000065.1:0-9024 GCA_046261775.1 Guyparkeria sp. | reverse complement strand
ACTTCGTCCTCGACCACCACGTCGTCCATCACGATCGCGCCCATGCCGACCAACACCCGGTTGCCCACGGTGCAGGCGTGCAAGATGGCGCGATGGCCGACCGTGACCTCCTCGCCGATCCGGCAGGGCATGCCCTGCGGGTGCGCGGTCGAGGGCTGGTTGACGTGCACGATGACGCCGTCCTGCAGGTTGGTCAGTCGCCCGGCACGGATCTGCTGGACGTCGCCGCGCAGCACGGCGTTCGGCCAGACGGAGACACCTTCCTCCAGCACGACGTCGCCGATCACCACCGCGGTCGGATCGACCCAGCAGTCCTCGGCCACGGTCGGGAGCGTTGACTGGAAATTGCGGATCATGCGGAAACCTCGAGTTCGAGCGGGCGATAGCAGGCCCGCATTCTACCGTATGGCGGGCCGAACGATTGAAGAGGGCCATGTGAAAGGGCCAGGGGTAGGTTCTGTTATCTTCCCTCTGACTTCGGGTTCCTGATTCATAAGGTAACGTCTTGTCCCTGATCGCCGAGAAAACCCGCGCCTACCTCGCCCTGACCCGGCTGGATCGCCCGGTGGGCATCTTCCTGCTGCTCTGGCCGACCTACTGGGCCCTGTGGATCGCCGGGGAGGGCCGCCCGGACCTGTTCATCTTCCTGATCTTCACCCTGGGTGTGATCGTGATGCGCTCGGCCGGCTGCGCGATCAATGACTTCGCCGACCGGCACGTCGACGGTCACGTAACGCGCACCCGGGATCGTCCGCTGGCGACCGGGAGGATCACGTCGCGCGAGGCGCTGGGCGTGTTCGCCGCGTTGGTGGGTGTCTCCTTCCTGCTGGTCCTGCAACTCAACGCCACCACCATTGCCCTCTCCTTGGTGGCCGTGGTCCTGGCCGCGACCTATCCCTTCGGCAAGCGCTTTCATCACCTGCCGCAGGTGCACCTGGGTCTCGCCTTCGGCTGGGCGATCCCGATGGCCTTCGCCGCCCATCACGGCGAGGTCGCACCGGTGGCCTGGCTGCTCCTGCTGGCGAACATCGGCTGGACGCTGGCCTACGACACCCTGTACGCGATGGCCGACCGGCCGGATGATCTCAAGATCGGGGTGAAGTCCTCGGCGATCCTGTTCGGTCGCTTCGATCTCGTGGCCGTGGCGCTGGCCTACCTGTGGACGCTGGCCTGGCTGGTGGGCGTGGGCTGGATGGCCGACCTGGCCATCGGTTACTTCATCGGGCTTGCCATCGCCGCGGTATCGGCCGTCTGGATCCTGCGTACCGCGCGCTCAAGGCAACTGGCCGACTGCGTGCTCGCCTTCCGGCGCAACAATGTCTTCGGCGCGATCGTGATGCTGGCGTTGATCGCCGGATTTCTTTGAGACCGGGAGATCGGCTGGGCTACACTCGGTTAGTCGGCTAACGAAGCGTTCGATCGAGTGGCTCGTGGCAGGCAAAAGGTCCACCCAGGCGAAACGGAGCGTTCCCCCATGATCAAGCGTAGTTTCCTGTCACTGATGTCCGCGGCGGTGATGGCCATCGCCATGCACGGTGCGGCCCATGCCGCCGATCCGATCGACGATACGGCGGCCCTTGCCGGCGTGGAAGAGGCCAAGGGCGTCTTCCAGATCGACTTTACCGAGGCCGGCAAGACGGCCTTCTACCTGGAAGTCATCCGCGGCACGCACGCCAATTTCGTTCGCCAAGGGCTGGACCCCGACTTGGTGATCGTGTTCATCGGCCCGACGGTGCAGTTCCTGAGCACCGAGGCGAGCGAGGATGTCGCCGATCCGGCCACCCTGATGCGGATCGAATCCGAGGTCGCGCGGCTGGCCGAGCTGGGCGTGCACCTCGAGGTTTGCGCGGTGGCCACCGAGGTGTTCGGTGTCGACAACGACACGCTGTTCGATGGTCTTGAACTGACCGGCGACGGTTTCGTGTCGATGATCGGTTGGCAGGCGCAGGGGTATCACCCCGTCACCATGTTCTGACCTCCCGTCCGATCGAGGCGAGCAAAAACGACAAAGGCCCCGCCAAAGCGGGGCCTTGCTGGTTGCGACGCAGGAAAATCAGCCCCGCTCGAGGCGGAACTGACCCACCATCCCGGAGAGGGAAGAGGCCAGCCGGGCGAGGTCGGCGCTGGCCGTGCTGATCTGTTCGATGGCATCCAGCGACTCGTTGGACACCTGGTCGATGTTCACGGCGTTGCGGCTGATCTCTTCGGTCACGGCGGTCTGCTCCTCGACGGCGCTGGCCACCTGGGTGGCGAGATCGGTGATCTCGCGCACCGACTGGGCGACATCCCCGAGCACTTCCTGGGTTTGGCCGGTGCGCTCGAGCGTGTCGCGGGTGCTTTCGTTGCTGTGGTCGATGACCCCCACTGCCTCGTGTACGCCCGACTGGAGTTTGCCGATCGTCTCCTCGATCTCGCCGATGGAGTCCTGGGTGCGGTTGGCGAGACTGCGCACCTCCTCGGCGACCACGGCAAAGCCGCGACCCTGCTCGCCGGCCCGTGCCGCCTCGATCGCCGCGTTCAATGCGAGCAGGTTGGTCTGGTCGGCGATGCCGCGGATCACGCTGAGAACCGAGCCGATCGAGTCGCTGTCCTTGTTGACGTCACGGATGATGTCGCCGGCACGCTGCATGTCATCGGAGAGCGACTGCATGGCGCGCACGTTGTCGTCCATTGCCTTCATGCCGGCGCGTGCCCGCTCGTCGGTCTGGGTGGCCGAGTCGTTGACGCTCTGCATGTTGCGCGCGATTTCCTCGACCGAGCTGCTCATTTGCGTGATGGCACTGGCCACCTGCGAGGTCTCGTCGCGCTGTTTCTCGGCCCCACCCTTGGTCTGTTCGGAGATCGCCGACATTTCCTCGGTGGCCGCGGCCAGTTGAGAGGAGCTGTTGGAGATTTCGCCCATGATCTCGCGCAACCGCGTGACCGTGGCACCCAGTTGACGGATTAACTGGCCGGTCTCGTCCCTGGTATCCGAATGGGGCGTGGTCGACAGGTCGCCTGCGGCAATGCGGTCGACGATCTTGACCGCTTCGTCGATGGGACGGACCACCGAGCGGGTGATGAACACGCCGGCGAGGATGGCGATCAGCACGGCGATCAGGCTGCCGAAACCGAGCATACCGTGCATGAGGGTGTCGGCGGCCTTAAGGCTTGCCTGCCGTTCCTCGAGCAGCGCGTGCTCCTCCTCTATCATGGCGTGATCGATCTCGCGCATGGCGTCCATGTCGGCCTTTGCGCTTGCCATCAGATCCTCGGTCTGCCTTCGCACGTCGATGGAAAAACGGTCGGCCTCTCGACGCAGGTCGATTGCGGGCTGTACGTAGGTATCGATCCAGTGGTGGTAACTGGCCTCCAACTCCTCCAACCGTTTCGTTTGACGGGGGTTGTCGGCGGTCTCCTCGACGAGCTCGTCATTTCTTTTCAGGAACGCGTCCTGACCCTCGTGATAAGGCTCCAGATAACTTTCGTCCCCGGTGATCAGATAGCCGCGTTGGCCGGTCTCGATATCCACCAGCGAGATCATCTGCTTTTCCAGCTCTTCGATTACCTCGTAGCTGTGCTGGTTGATCGCCTGAGCCTCGCGCACCTCGTCGTATTGCAGCCACGCCGAGCCAGCGATGACCACGATCAGCAAGGTCAAGAGGCCGAAGCCAAGACCAAGGCGGGTGCCGATGGGCAGGTTCTTCATCCAATTTCTCCTGTTCAGAGTGGCTTGCCGGCACCGTCCATTCGGCGCGCGAAAAGGGCAAGTGCATCGAAATATCGGCCTGCGCGCCGAAAGGTTTAGCGTTCGCTCATAAATTGGTTCGATCCCGAAAGCCGGTTCGGGTAGCGCGCTCAAGGTTAGACCACGAAGAAGCTTCTCGCCGAGCGGGGGAGTCGCCAAGGCTTCTCCCGCGGCTTCATGCGCTCTGCGCCATGCGGTAGAGTCGATCTCGGGCCGGGCTGTACCCCGGCGCCGGGAGTTGCCGATGTTGATTCTGCCGAAGATCGCCCGCTCCAGCAGGGATAACATGGAGTCGACCTTCAAGGCCGAGATCGCCAGCGTGCCCGCAGACGAGTTGCCGCTCGATCAGGGCATGAGACACGCGAGCGTCGCGACCGACAATGCCTCGGGCGAGGCGGTGGGTGCCATGGTGATCGCGACCGAGATAGACGAGCATGTCCTGCGACTGCGCGCCGGCCTGTTCTTCACCAGCGTGATCGCCGGCTGCGCCTGCACCGACGATCCCACCCCGATGAACGACGAGCCCGAGTATTGCGAGGTCGAGTTCGAAATCGATCGCGGCGGGGGGCGACCCTGGGGACGACCCGGGGTCGGCTGCTGGATTTTGAGGGTTGATGTCCGGCCGGTGAACGGTCATGGGCCGGTCGAGGGCTATTGCCGATCTACGCTTCGGTGGCCTGCGACTAGTCGGCCATGTTGACCCGATCGCGACCCAGACGCTTGGCCTCGTACAGCGCCTGGTCGGCGCGATTGACCAGGCTGTCGAGCGACTCGTCCGGTCGGTATTGCGCCACTCCCTGACTGATCGTCAATGCTTCTCCGCCCTCGGGCAGGCGGTTGCGACGGCCGACCGCTTCGCGGATGCGCTCGGCCGAGCATCGCGCGTCCTCGGTATCCGCGTCCGGCAGCAATATCAGGAACTCGTCGCCGCCCCAGCGGCAGAGCGTGTCGGTCTCCCGGATCTGGGAGGACACCGTCTCCACCAGTTCACGCAGGACCCGATCACCTGCCTGGTGGCCGTGGTTGTCGTTGATGGTCTTGAAGTGGTCGATGTCCAGGTTGATCAGCGAGATTGACTGGCCATTGCGGCGCGCCAGCTTCTGCGCCTGTTCGAACAGTATCTCGAGCGCCTCGCGATTGCTCGCCCCGGTGAGGCGGTCGGTGGTGGCCATACTCTCCAGCCGCCGCTGATAGCCGCGCAGGGTCCAGCCGCCGATCACCAGCACCAGGGCGGTGATGCCCAGCGCCAGCAGCACATTGAGGATCAGGGTGTTGAGCAGGTGGGCATTGGCCGCCGATTCGCGTTGCTCCACCACCAGATACCAGTCGAGCTCGGGGATCAGTCGCGTGTTGACGTAGACCGTGCCCTCGTCGGGACGCTCATAGGCGAACTCGTTGCTCGGGCTGGTGAGAATGCGGGTGGCGTGCCGCGCCAGCCCCGGCTGGTCCTGAATGCTGGTCGGGCCGTCATAGCCGGAACCCCGCAGGGTGATCTCGCCCTCGCGATTGATGAAGTAGATCGAGCGGCCGTAGCGTCGCTGGTAGCTCTCGATCAGCTTGGCAACGGTCTCGACCGCCAGCCCGATGCCGGTGACGCCGATAAAGTCACCCGCCCCATCCTCGACGCGGTAGTTGACGAAGATCGACAGGCGGGCAGGGGCGGCGGTGTCGTGATCGATATTGATCTCGAACGGCTCGTTCATCTCCCGGACGCGGAAATACCAGGCGTCGGCGGTGTTCGCCCGCGAGACCGTCTTGAGCACACCGTCGGGATGGTAATAGCGCCGACTGGCCTCGCTGACGAAAAACGCGGTGGTAGTGTCGTATTTCGCCTGTATCTCCGCGAGGTAGCGGATGATCGCGTCCTGATTCTCCTCTCCGCCGACCACCCAGTCGCGCACGAAAGTGTCGTGTGCCATCAGCGAGGAAATCAGGATTGAGCGCAGCAGGTCCCGTTCGATCTCGGAGAAGATGTTGTCGCTGGTCAGCGGCAGGGTTTCTTCGGCAATCTGTTTTTCCAGCGAATTCTTGGCGACGAAGTAGCCGATCACGCTGGTGGCGACGAACCCCATCGTCAGCAGGATCGTCAGTGCCGTGGCGAACAGGAGCTTGTTGCGTTGCATCAGGACCGACTGCGACCGTCGGCGCCGCCCTCGAGGTAGCGCTGGGCGAACGCCTCGGGCGCCAGCGGCCGGCTTTCGAGGAAGCCCTGATAGATATCGCAGTGGTACTGGCGCAAGAAGTCGAGCTGGCTGTCACGCTCGACGCCCTCGGCGAGCACCTTCAGGCCGAGGGTGTGGCCCAGGTCGATGATCACCCGGGCGATCTGGCCACGATCGCTGGGTTCCTCGATCAGGTCGACGAAGCCCTTGTCGATCTTGAGCACGTCGATGGCGAACTCGCGCAGCTGGCCCAGCGAGGAATAGCCGGTGCCGAAATCGTCCAGGGCGACGTGCACGCCCATCGCCCGCAGGCGGTCGAGCAATTCGCGGGCCTCGGATTCGCGCTGGATGATCGCGCTCTCGGTCAGCTCCAGCTCGAGTCGATCGGCCGGAAAGCCGGTCTCGGCAAGCACTTGTTCGACCAGCCGGTCGACCTCGCCGTGGCGCAACTGGTGTGGCGAGAGGTTGACCGCCACCCGGCCGAATTCGTGTCCCGCGTCGAGCCACGCCTGGCCCTGTCGACAGGCTTCGCGCAGCACCCATTCGCCCAGCGGCCAGATCAGGCCGGTGGTCTCGGCCACCGGGATAAAGCGGTCCGGCGATATCAGCCCCTCGGTGGGGTGCTGCCAGCGCACCAGCACCTCGGCGCCGTGCAGGCCGCCGTCATTGAGCCGAGTCTGCGGCTGATAGACCAGGCGCAGTTCGTCGTTGTCGATCGCCTGGCGCAGTTGCAGCTCGAGTGCGACGCGATCACGCGCAGCGTCGGTCATCTCGTCGGAGAAGAAGCGGAACGTGCCTCTTCCCTCGTCCTTGGCCCGGTAGAGGGCCGTGTCCGCCTGCTGGGCCAGGCCGATTGGCGAGTCGGCATTGTGCGGGTAGAGCGAAATGCCCACCGAGGCGAGCACGCGCACCTGTTGCCCCTCGCCGAGTTCCCAGGGCTCGCCCATCGCGGTGATCACCTGGTCGGCCAGTTTGCCCACCTCGGTGGTCGACTCGATACCGGTGATCGCCATGGCGAACTCGTCGCCACCCATTCGCGCGATGATGTCGGCCTGGCCGAAACGCTCGCGCAGCCGCTCGCTGACCTTGACCAGCAGCTGGTCGCCGACGGCATGACCGAGGCTGTCGTTGACGTCCTTGAAGCGGTCGAGGTCGATCATCAGCACCGCGATATTGCCGTTTTCGCGCCGCGCGATATCGATCAGCTGTTCCAAGCGTGTCATCAGCAGTGGGCGGTTGGGCAGCCTGGTAAGTGGATCGTAGTGGGCCAGGAAATCGAGTCTTGACTCGCTTTCCTTCTGCCGGCTGATGTCGACGAACACCCCGACGTAGTGGGTGATCTCGCCTTCACGGTCGGTAACCGCGCTGATGCTCAGGATCTCGGGGAAAGTCTCGCCGTTCTTGCGCCGGTTCCAGATTTCACCCTGCCAGTGACCGTCTCGCTTCAGGGCTTCCCACATGCGGCGGTAGAAGCCCTCGTCATGCATTCCGGAGGAGAGCAGGTCGGGGGACTTGCCGACCATTTCCTCGGCGGTGTAGCCGGTCAGTTCGGTGAAGGCCGGGTTGACCTCGAGGATGATCTGGTCACGATCGGTGATCACTACACCCTCGCGGGTGTTCTCGATCACCATGGCCATCAGGCGATCGTGCTGTTCGATCTCGTGCCGATCGTCGATGTCGGTCAGCACCCCGGTGATGCTGGCCAGATCCCCGTCGCTATCAAACCGGAAACGGGTGCGATCCTCGAACCAGCGGTAGCGACCGTCTGACATACGCAGGCGATATTCTTGTCGGAATTCCCGGTGCTGATGTTGGATGTGGGTATCGACTTCCTCGCTGATGCGCGGCACGTCGTCGGGGTGCAGGTAGTCGATGAACGGCACCCTGCCCTCGATCCATTCCTTGGCCCGGTAACCCCAGCGCTCGACGTTCTCGGAGACGTATTCAACGGGCCAGCCCGTTGTCGGCCTCCAGCGGAACAGGACAGCCGTGCTTGCCGCGACAACTTCCTTGGCACGCTCGAGATCCTCTAGCCGATCGAAGTAGTCCAGCGCGAACGAGATGTCGGTCGCCAGTTCCTGCACCGTGCGGCAGATTGCCTCGTCGAAGAAGTCGCTGGTCGAGGCGTAGAGGGCCATCGCACCGATGACCTTGCCATCGCGGTGGATGGGGAAGGCGGCCACGGCATCGACTCCCGCCTCTATCGCCGGTTGATGCCAAATAGTTGTCGAGGCCGCCGTCTGGAAATGGTTGGTTACTACCAGATCGTCCGCCCGGATCGCACGCCCAATCGGCCCCATGCCCGCCGGTTCGTGGGCGTGGATGCTCACCTCGATGTTCTCGACGTAGCCGACCCGGTCACCGTACTGATGGGCGGGTTCGACCGAGCCGCTCTCCTCGTCGATCAGCCCGATCCAGGCAAAGGCGAGATGGCCGTGCTCGACGGCTACCCGGCAGGCGGTCTCGAACAACTCGTCGGCCGAGCGGCAGCGGGTAATCGCCTGGTTGGTCTGCGAGAGCAGGTTGTAGAGGTCCTTCCGGTTTTCCAGTGCGCGATAGGCCTCGCGCTCGCCGGTAACATCCTCGGCAATCGAGACCAGCCTCTCGGCCTCGCCGTCTTCCGAGCGGATCAGGCGGCTGTCGACACGCAGGTAGGCATTCCTGCCGTCGGGGAGCTTGAGGCTGTATTCCTGTGGGCAGTGATCGATTCTTCCGGCAAGTAGGTCGTCCATGGCCTGGCGTTCGTCGTCATGGCGAGCGCCGTCGAGCAATGCATCCCAGCTTTTCCCCACTAGCGACTCGCCGGGATGCCCCAGCATCTCGGCGAGTCGCGCATTGGCCTCCAGGATACGATGGTCGCTCGGCGAGGTGATCGCCATGCCGAAGAACGGCATGTCGTAGAACACGCGTAGCAGCCGGTCCTGCTCGGCTGTTCGGGCGGCCCAGCGCAGTTCGTCGCTTTCCCGCGTTCGGCGCCAGAGTAGGGTCAGGACCACCGCGATGATCGCAAGCAGGAAGAACGCCACCACAGCCAGCAGCCACAATGTCCGATAAAGCGGCTGCAGTACCGCCGCGCGTGGCTGGGTGGCGATCACGGCCCATTCCCGGTCGGCGAGCGGGTGGACGGCGCCGACG